>NZ_JBHWIW010000003.1:81530-237242 GCF_042731955.1 Streptomyces sp. NPDC059828
TGTACTCCCCGGGCACGGGAACGTAATGATTCCGCGGCCGTGGGCAGCACCTGGGGTTGCGGTCCGCCACACCTCGGCGGACCGCACACACCACGGGTTCCTGGACCGCTAGGCGACGGGCCCCGCACCACCCGCGGCGCCGCTGAGCGCCTCGAGGTCGCTCTTGCGTACGCGTACCACCACGACAGCCGTCAGCAGGGCAATGAGCACCATCGCCACGGCCGCCACGAACGAGGTGGAGATCCCCTCGGCCAGCACCTCGTGCCCCCACGGCGCCGGCAGGTCGCCCGTCTTGGCGAACTGCGCCTTCTGCTCCGGAGACGACTGCGCGAGGAACGACGGCACCTGCTTCTGCGCCTCGTCCCGGCTCGCCGTACCGAACACGGTGACCAGGATGGACAATCCGAGCGAGCCGCCCACCTGCTGAGTCGCGTTGAGCAGCCCCGATGCCGCACCTGCCTCATGCTGTGCGACACCCGACACAGCGGTCAGCGTGAGGGTCACGAAGTTGAGGCCCATGCCGAAGCCGAAGAGCACCATCGGCCCCAGCACCCCGCTCGGATAGGTGCTGTCCGAGCCGATCAGGGCCAGCCAGAGGACACCGCTGCCGGTGATCGCGGACCCCGCGACCATGAACGGCTTGGGGCCGAGAACGGGCAGCAGCCGCTGGGCGGTTCCCGCGCCGGTGACGATGGCGATGGTGACCGGGAGGAAGGCCAGACCGGCCTTGATCGGGGAGTACCCCAGCACGTTCTGCACGAAGAGCACGATGAAGAAGAACATGCCGAACATCGCCGCAGCCAGGCTCAGCATGATGACGTACGAACTCGAGCGGTTGCGGTCGGTGAACATCCGCAGAGGGATGATCGGCTCCTTTGCCCTGGACTCGATGACCCCGAAGGCGCCGAGCAGGACGACCGCCGCGCCGAAGGACCCGAGCGTGAGCGAATCCCGCCAGCCCTCCTCCGATGCCCGGATGAATCCGTAGACCAGAGAGGCCATACCGGCCGTTGAGGTCAGCGCACCGGATATGTCGAAGCGGCCGGGGTGGCGCTCGGATTCACCGATGTAGCGGGGTGTGAGGAAGGCGATCAGGATGCCGATGGGGACGTTGACGAAGAGAACCCATCGCCAGTCCAGCCACTGGGTGAGCATGCCGCCCGCCAGCAGCCCGATCGCACCCCCGCCCGCGGATACCGCGGAGAACACTCCGAAGGCCCTGTTGCGCTCCGGCCCTTCGGGGAAGGTCGTGGTGATCAGGGCGAGTGAGGTGGGTGAGGCGATCGCCCCGCCGACCCCCTGGAGCGCCCGTGCGGCGAGCAGTTGCCAGGGTTCCTGGGCGAGCCCGCCGAGCAGTGAGGCGAGGGTGAAGACCAGGATGCCCGCCATGAAAACCCTGCGGCGGCCGAGGATGTCGCCCGCCCGGCCACCGAGCAGAAGCAGGCCCCCGAAAGTCAGGGTGTAGGCGCTGAGCACCCAGGACAGATCGGTGGTGGAGAAGTGGAGCGCGCCCTGGATGTGCGGCAGCGCGATGTTCACAATTGTCGCATCGAGTACCACCATGAGCTGGCAGGCCGCGATGACGGCGAGGGCGACTCCCGGACGCCCCTCGCGCCGGGCCTCGCCCGGCTTGTGCTGTTGTTCTAGCTGAGAGGTTGTCACTATGAGTCCCCCACGCATGAGTCAGTGAACGGATGCGTTCACTGTCCCGTCAAACGGTAGTGAGTCCCCAACAGTGAACGCAAGCGTTCACTGGAACTACCGCACCGCTTCAACGGAGAGTTTCCGATGGCTACTTCACGCTCTGCGGCCACCGCTCGGCCGCAGCAGGTGACGCCGCGCCGCCGCGGTTCCGTGCTCGAACAGGCGATTCTCGCCGCCGTGCTCGACCAGTTGAGTACGGTCGGCTGGAACGGGCTGACCATGGAAGGCGTCGCGGCCGGTGCCCAGACCGGCAAGGCCGCCGTCTACCGGCGCTGGTCGTCCAAGGAGGAACTGGTGGCGGACGCGCTGCGCGCGGGACTGCCGAAAGTCGGTGACGCGCCGGATCACGGCAGCGTCCGCGAAGACCTTTACCAACTCTGCCGCCGTATCCGCGCGGCCATGTACTCGAAACCGGGCTGCGCTCTTCGCGCGGTGCTTCACGAGTGCGATGACGAGACCACCGCTGAACGCTTTCGCGCCCTGATCATCAGCGGGGTCGCCGAGCCGGCGACCCGACTCTTCCTCGAAGTGGTCCGCCGTGGAATCACGCGAGGCGATGTGCGGGCGGATGCCACGGGAAGCCTCGTCGGCGATGTGATGCCGGCGATCCTGATGTACCGCTCGAAGGTGTGCGGAAGTGAATGGCCCGATGCCGAGATCGGTGAGATGGTCGACCAGATCATGGTTCCCCTGCTGCGGCCGGCGCCCCCTTCGCGGCTCAGTGGGTCCCGGGACGGCTCGTAGATCGACATCCGGGGTGTCGTCGCCGGCCGGAGCGGCGTACCCTGACTGGCGCCATGCCGTACGAACCACCCACGCACACCGTTGAGCGCTCGCTCCGGGCCACCACCGGTTTCAAGATCATCGCCGGAGTCGACGAGGTCGGGCGCGGAGCCTGGGCCGGGCCCGTCACGGTATGCGCCGCCATCACGGGGCTGCGCAGACCCCCCGTCGGTCTCACCGACTCCAAGCTGATCAGCCCCAAGCGCCGTACGGAGCTTGCGGAGCAGCTGGAGGCGTGGGTCACCTCGCACGCACTCGGGCACGCCAGCCCGCAGGAGATCGACGAACTCGGGATGACCGCGGCGCTCCGGCTCGCCGCGCTGCGTGCCCTGGACGGGCTGCCCGTGCGACCTGACGCGGTGATCCTCGACGGGAAGCACGATTACCTCGGACTGCCCTGGCGCGTCCGTACGGTCATCAAGGGTGACCAGTCCTGTGTGGCGGTCGCTGCCGCCTCGGTGATCGCCAAGGTGCGCAGGGACGCGATGATGGCCGAGCTCGGGATGGATCCGGTGTGTGAAGGCTTCGGATTCGCCGACAATGCGGGCTACCCCTCGCCCGTGCACAAGGCCGCGCTCGAGGAGCGTGGCCCCACGCCGTACCACCGGGTGTCATGGGCATTTCTCGACGGGCTGCCGCAGTGGCGGCACCTGAAGAAGGTTCGCGTCCCGGTGGGGGCGGCTGCTGTTCTGGAGAGCGAGGGCCAACTCGGCTTCGACTTCTGAAGACCGGTCGGTGACCGCTGTGCGGTACGACCGGCCTCACAGATCGCACTCATGTGCCCACCCGCCGATGTCAGTCGCATCGGCATTTGATAGATATCCATACATGCCTCTCATCCCCGAGGAGCCTCAGATTCACGAGAGCGCCCAGGGTCCCCGCGCGACTACGGCCACCGGCCGTACCGCGCCGACCCCCCGTCCCGTACCCGGTCCGCGTAACGCGGCCACGCCCCGTCCCGGACGTCCCGGTCCAGGCCAGGCCAGGCCCACGCCGCCGCCCGCACAGCGCACGCACGGCTCCGCGGCCCCGGCCAGTTCGGTGCCTTCGCCGCAGCTGGAGAATCGTTCCGTGCCGCAGATCCAGCTGATCCCGGCTCCGCCAGCGGGTGCGCTCGATGCCGCGGGTGAAGCGGTCGACCTGCTGCTCGACTCCGGGCGAGCCCCAGAGGACATCCTGGTGCTCACCACCGGCGAGCAGCACCCTTGGGCGGCACACGAGCTGTCCTTCGGTGAAGCCGCCTACTGGGCCCAGCACGACGCCGGTGACGACGTCTTCTACGCGGACGCCGCCTCGGTGGACCGCGCGGACGCCCGGCCGGTGGTCGTGGTCGCCGTCAACGGCGGCACCGACGACGAGACTGCCCGTGCCCTGCCCGGCGCGATGGACCGTGCGGGAGCGCTGCTGATCGTCTGCGGTGATGCGCAACGCATCAACGCCCTCCTCGGCGCGGGCGTCTGAACCCGCGCCGAGAACACGGCGATGCCGGTGCGTCGGGCCGGCCGTGCCAGTCACGGCCGGTCGCCACGTGCGTGCACCGGAAGGGCACCGGAAACGGAAGCAGCGGGGAGATGCGGGCTGCGCGCCGGGTGATGCCCCGTGAGCTCAGCGGGCAGCCGTCCGGCGCAGTATCTCGGCCGCCCCGCTCGCGGCGCGCAGCGGGACCACCTCCGGCTTGGTCGCGGCGTCGAAGCCATCCGGTGGGGACTCGAAGTTGGGCCGCCGCCCGCCGCGCCCTTCCCCCAGCACCTGCCACCCGCCACGTGTGAGCGTGATGTAGGCGCCGCAGCGCAGCCCGTGCAGCGTGCAGGCGTCACGCAGACCCCACATCCAGGCTCCGTCTTCCTCCGTCCACCGTTCGTCGCCGTCACGGCAGTAGAGCAGCACAGCGGTGCGGACCGGGGTGCGCCGACGTAGATCGTGTGGAATCACCCGGCGCAGATGAGCCAGGAGCGCGTTGCGGAAGTCCCAGCCGTCGGCGGGCACGGAGCGCCGGGCGAACGAGGCACTGGCGGTGAGTCTCTCTTCATGGTCGAGCACGGCCACGACCGCCGTCGCGGGTGTGGGCCGGTGGCGGGTGTGAAGGCTGCTGACCACATCACGGGGGCTGCGCAGCAGGGGGATTCCGGCAGCTGCCCATTCAGCGGGCTCCAGCATCCGTGCCAGGCGGCTGGGCGAGCCGGCCGCAGCGCTCACCGAAGAGGCTGCGGACGAGGCGAATCCGAAGGTCACGTTCCTCCCTTCGCATACGCGCGCTCAGAGCGGGCAGGGGTTGGTGGGACGCGCCACGACACAACCCATCAGGACCACGAACGGGCCGCGCGGGGACGGTTCCAATTCTTCCTGGCCTACGGGCGGGCGGCAACGAGCAATTGAGCCCGCTGACTGGAATAGGCAGGTATGACGCTCATATCCTTCGCTTGCCCAGGCCGGGCCCCCTTATGCGGATGTGGCGAGTACCAGCGGAAACACCCCCTTGGCTCCTGCACGACGCAGCAGCCGCGCCGCGACAGCGAGAGTCCAGCCGCTGTCCGAGAGATCGTCCACGAGCAGCACCGGCCCGTCCGCCGACGCGAGCGCCCCGGCCAGAGGGTCGGTCACGATCAGTGTCTCGTGCAGCCCCCGCACCCGCTGGGCGCTGTTGGTGCGTGAGACGGACCTGTTCTCGGACCCGGCGGCGTATTCGACAGTCCCGAGCAGCGGCATCCGGCCGACCTCGGCGATCCGGGCTCCGATTGAGCCGACGAGCGCCGGCCTGCCGAGCGAGGCAACCATGACCACCCCGACCGGGCGCGGCGGAGCGTCCTGGGCGCCCGACGACCAACCCCCGGGACCCTTGGCCCAGTCCGCGAGCACGGACACCACGGCGCTCAGCACATCGTCCGGCACGGGACCGTCCGGAGCCTGGGGAGCGAGCATCGGCCGGAGCCGGTTGCCCCATCCGATGTCCGACAGGCGCCCCAGCGCGCGCCCGGTGAAGGCCTGTTCGCCGACCGGGATACGGCCCTTCAGATCCACCCCCACCGCGGCGAGCCCCGTGGGCCACATCTTGCGCGGCTCGAGTTCCACACCAGGGCGGCCCAACTCCCCACGCGCCGCCTGAAGCGCGGCGTCGGACACACCTGATTCGAAACGGGCCCCAGCGCAGTTGTCACACCGTCCGCATGGCGCCGCCTGCTCGTCGTCGAGCTGTCGGCGCAGGAACTCCATCCGACAGCCCACCGCCGACGCGTAGTCACGCATTGCCTGCTGTTCGGCCGCCCGCTGCCGGGCCACCCACGCGTACCGCTCGGTGTCGTACTCCCAGGGCTGCCCCGTCGAGGTCCAGCCACCCTTCACGCGGTGTACCGCGCCGTCCACGTCGAGGACCTTGAGCATGGCCTCCAGGCGTGTGCGCCGCAGCTCGACCAGAGGCTCCAGGGCGGGCAGCGACAGCGGCCTGCCCGCCTGCGCCAGCACGTCCAGGGTCCGGCGGACGAGCTCTTCGGGGGGGAAGGCGACGGAGGCGAAGTACTGCCAGATCGCTTCGTCCTCCTTGCCCGGGAGGAGCAGCACCTCGGCGTGCTCCACGCCGCGACCCGCTCGGCCCACCTGCTGGTAGTAGGCGATGGGGGAGGAGGGTGAACCGAGATGGACCACGAATCCCAGGTCGGGTTTGTCAAAGCCCATGCCCAGTGCGGAAGTGGCGATCAGGGCCTTCACGCGGTTGGCGAGCAAGTCGTCCTCGGCCTGCTGCCGGTCCGCGTTCTCCGTGCGCCCCGTGTAGGAGGCCACGGTGTGTCCGCAGTGCCTGAGATAGGCCGTGACCTCCTCGGCCGCCGCGACGGTCAGGGTGTAGATGATCCCCGACCCCGGAAGCTCCTCGAGATGGTCCGCCAGCCAGGCCAGGCGGTGGGCGGCATCGGGAAGCCGGAGCACGCTCAGGCTGAGGCTCTCCCGGTCGAGCGGCCCGCGCAGCACGAGCGCGTCCGTGCCCGCGCCCGTGCCCAGTTGGTCGGCGACATCGGCGGTGACGCGGGCGTTGGCCGTCGCGGTGGTGGCGAGCACCGGGACACCCGGTGGCAGGTCGGCGAGCATCGTGCGCAGCCGGCGGTAGTCGGGCCGGAAATCGTGGCCCCAGTCGGAGATACAGTGGGCCTCGTCGACGACGAGGAGCCCGGTCGCACTGGCCAGCTTGGGCAGGACCTGGTCCCGGAAGTCGGGATTGTTCAACCGCTCGGGACTGACCAGCAGCACGTCGACGGCTCCGGACGCGATCTCCGCCTGGATTTCCTCCCATTCTTCCTGGTTGGACGAATTGATGCTCCGGGCTCTGATCCCCGCGCGGGCCGCGGCTTCCACCTGATTGCGCATGAGTGCGAGCAGAGGCGAGACGATCACCGTCGGGCCGGCGCCCCGCTCCCGCAGCAGAGAGGTGGCGACGAAGTACACGGCGGACTTGCCCCAGCCGGTGCGCTGGACCACGAGCGCCCTGCGTTTGTCGGCGACGAGCGCCTCGATGGCGCGCCACTGGTCCTCACGGAGCCTTGCGGCACCGGTGGCGTCCCCGACGAGACGGGCCAGCACGGCATCCGCCGAGGCCCTCAGGTCTGCGTGGTCTGTGTTGGTCATGAGCCCTATGCAACCCGATGGCACGGACATCGCGCGAACGCGCGGTCCCACCTGTGGATAACGTTTTCCACAGGGCTGGCGGCGAGAGCGTGACCACGGGACCGTCGAGGAATGCGAGAGACCAACGAACACAACCAGCCCCCTGCGTCCGGTGGCTCCGGGAGCGATGCCGGCGAGCAGTCGATCACCTTGCGGGGGCCCGCGGAGCTCGTCGACGCCCTCCCGTATCTGATGGGGTTTCACCCGACGAACTCCGTGGTCATGTTGGCGCTCCACGGCAGCCGGGGACGGTTCGGGGGCAGGCTGAGAGTGGGGATCCCCGGCTCGCGGGCCGAGTGGCCGCCGGTGGCGGACCAGCTTGCCGAATGCCTGATCGACGCATGCGGGCGGCGGGGCGCGAAGCCGGACGGGATCATCGTCTTCCTCTGCCGGGATCCTTCGGCCGGACAGACGGCTCGCGAGGTGATGGAGGAGTTGCGACCGCTGGCACAGCGGCTGCGGACCGCCTGCGGCGCTCTCGACGTGCCGGTGTACGAGGCGCTGTGTCTGTCCGACGGCCGCTTCTGGTCCTACTGCTGCCCCGATGTCCGCTGCTGTCCGGCGGAGGGGACGGTCATGTCGATGCCGGGCACTTCCGTGATGGCCGCGGCCGCGGCCTACGCGGGGATCCAGGTGAGGGGTTCGCTGCGGGACATGGAGGCGCGGCTCGAGCCGCTGCGGACGTCCGCAGCGGCCGAGCAGGAGCGGGCACTGGACGGCATCGCGTCGGCGCTGCTGGTCAGCATCGTGGATCAAGGACGCCGGGAGCAGGTCCGCGCGGACACCCTGAGGATGGCACGGCTGCTCATGGAGCGGCTCGCGGCGCAGGCGCCCGTGCGGACCGCATGGCCCGATGCCGACGCACACGACGACAAGCTGATCTCACACGACGAAGCGGCGGCGGTGATCCTCGGACTCCAGGACCGGGACACCCGCGACAAGGCCGCCGCATGGATGGAAGGGCCGGAAGCCCACCACGCATTGCGCCTTTGGCGGGCGCTGTCCCGCCGCTGCGTCGGATCGTACGGCGAGCATTCCGCGGCGCCGCTGGCGCTGACGGGCTGGGTCGCATGGTCGACCGGCGACGAATCAGCGGCGCGGGTCGCGCTCAGCCTCGCGCTGCGGGCGGATCCGGAGTACCTCTTCGCCCGGCTGCTCCATCAGGCGTGCAACGACGGCCTGGATCCTGAAGAGCTGCGACGCTGCCTGCGCGAGCACGCGGCAGCGGACCCCGGTGAGGCAGCGGGGACGGGATCCGCGCACTCGGTGAGCAAAACCGAGCGGAGGCGGGGTGGGCGCAGGAGCGGGACGGCACCTGGCCCGGGCGAGCGGCCCCGGCAGCGGCCCGCACCGGGCACCGGGCGCCGCGACCCGAGGAGCACTTCCGACCGGGGCCGCCGACGGGGCTCCGACATCGAGCCCGGCGGCGGCTGACGACCGGCGACCGGAGCGGCCGAAGAAGTCCCCGGATCTGGATCACGAAGGGAGTGTTTATCGTCAGGAAGACGACTATGATCGCGGCATGCCACCCTACGACCCGTCGGCCTTCCCGCCGTTTGCCGTCACCGTCGACCTGGTCGTGCTCACCGTACGCCGCCATGCCCTCTGCGCACTGGTGGTCCGCCGCGGAGAGCCGCCGTTCCAGGGGCGCTGGGCGCTGCCCGGAGGGTTCGTACGGGCCGATGAGGATCTCGCCGCCGCAGCCGCGCGGGAGCTTGTCGAAGAGACCGGGCTGTGCGTCCACGATCCCGCCTCACCCGACACCGGCAACGGCGCGCATCTGGAACAACTGGCCACCTACGGCGACCCGAAGCGCGACCCCCGGATGAGAGTGGTGAGCGTGGCCCATCTCGCGCTCTCTCCCGACCTGCCCGCTCCGCGAGCGGGCGGGGACGCGAACAGCGCGCGGTGGGCCCCCGTCGAATCGCTGCTGAACCCGGAGAGTGGCGGACGCGAGGACGAGCCGTCCGCCCAGCTCGCCTTCGACCACGCCCGGATCCTCGCGGACGGTGTCGAGCGAGCCAGATCGAAGATCGAGTATTCCTCGCTGGCCACGGCGTTCTGCCCGCCCGCGTTCACGGTGGGCGAGCTGCGGCGTGTGTACGAGGCGGTGTGGGGTGTCGCGCTGGACCCGCGGAACTTCCATCGGAAGGTGACGGGCACGCCCGGCTTCCTGGTGCCGGCCGGAGGCACCACGACCCGTCAGGGAGGTCGTCCCGCGCAGTTGTTCCGGGCCGGTGGTGCGAACCTGCTGAACCCGCCCATGCTGCGGCCCGAAGTCTGAGACGTACCGCTGTCCTCTTCGCGAGCGCGCCTGTTCCCTCCGGCAGGCCGTGGCCTTCCAGAAGAACTCCGGCCGGATCCGCTCCGGTTGGCCGGGTCACCCTCTCCAAGGCGTCGCCCCCGGCCTGGCGTCGTGGACGTGCCTGGAGGGCGAATTCCGGCCCCAACTCTCCGACGCTTCAATGGTGTTGCCACGATCACGTCGGAGCGAGCGTGGCTCCCTGCCGTCGTGTGTCTCGTAACTCCCCCGCAGATGACCGTTTGTGCCTGATAAGCCGTCAATTGTGGCGAGGGCGGTGATCACCCTTTCGTGTGCTTTTCACCAAAGACCTCAAGGGCTGCTCGGGGGACGCCGACAAAGGATGCGTGAGTACCCTTGCGCACACCATGATGACCGCCGCCCGCCCCGCCGAGTCCGGCCTCGTCGGCCCGGGCGAACTCGACCGATACCCCTACCCGGAGGCCCAAGGCGTCGACCGCCCCGAACGCGTGGGACCCCCAGCCGCCTGGGACACTTCGGAAGCCGATCTGGGCCGTGCGGTCGGCCGCCGCGCGGCGGGCAGCCGGGGCCGTGGACTTCACGGCCAACTCGTCCAGCAGCTCGGCCAGATGATCGTGTCCGGCGACCTCGGCGCCGACCGGCCGCTCGTTCCCGAAGAGATCGGGCAGCGCTTCGAGGTCTCCCGGACAGTGGTCCGGGAGTCACTTCGCGTCCTGGAGGCCAAGGGCCTCGTCAGCGCCCGCCCCAATGTCGGCACCCGGGTGCGACCGGTCAGTGACTGGAACCTCCTGGACCCCGACATCATCGAGTGGCGTGCCTTCGGCCCGCAGCGTGACGATCAGCGCCGCGAGCTCACCGAGCTCCGCTGGACGATCGAGCCGCTCGCCGCTCGCCTCGCCGCCGGTCACGGCAGGGAGGACGTGCAGCAGCGTCTCACCGACATGGTCGAGATCATGAACCATGCGCTCACCCAGGGTGACGCGATCACCTTCGCGCGTGCCGACGCCGAGTTCCACTCCCTGCTGATCCAGGTCGCGGGCAACCGCATGCTGGAGCACCTGTCCGGCATCGTCGCCGCGGCACTCCAGGTCTCCGGCGGCCCCGCCGCCGGATGTGAGCGTCCCACCGAGGCGTCCCTGGCGCACCACGCCCGGATCGCCGACGCGCTCGCCGCGGGCGATGCGAACGGCGCCGAGACGGCCATGCGCCAACTCCTTACCGCCCACCCCGAGGTGGACCGCGTCGTGCCCGCTCCGCGCGAGCACTGACCGCGGAGACGGCAGGGGCCCGTGTGCGCCCCATCGTGTGTCGCCGGACCCCCGGGTCCGGCGACACGATCGCGGACGCGAGAGCCGACGCGGAGTCCGGAACGACGACCGGCGCGATCACCGGAAGGGCCGGAAACGGTCGCCCGTGGGGCGTCCGGATGGTTTCCGGCACCGGCTGCGGGGAAGTGGGGGAAGGTGACAGAAGCCCCCGCACACTGTTTCAGACGAGACGATTGCCGGGTGACATACCTTTTCGGTCGTTTTGCCGAAAATGAGGTGTGACTCGGGCCACGCGAAATGGGCGTAACGCTCGTCGAAACAGTGCGATGACCTAAGAGGTGACAGCCGAGGAGGGAATACAGGCGCCGCACACGGCGCTGTTCCCGTCCGAGGTCCAAGCCCGCGCCGCCGGTACATCCCCAGCCGGTGGTCGTCGGCTCCGGCCCGAACATGGGCGGGGCCGGAAGCCGTTTTCCATCGTTCCGAGAGGTTGTTCGTGTCGGCCAGCACATCCCGTACGCTCCCGCCGGAGATCGCCGAGTCCGAGTCTGTGATGGCGCTCATCGAGCGGGGAAAGGCTGATGGGCAGATCGCCGGCGATGACGTGCGTCGGGCCTTCGAGGCTGACCAGATTCCGCCAACCCAGTGGAAGAATGTTCTGCGCAGCCTCAACCAGATCCTCGAGGAAGAGGGTGTGACGCTGATGGTCAGTGCCGCGGAGTCGCCCAAGCGCACCCGGAAGAGCGTCGCAGCAAAGAGCCCGGCGAAGCGCACCGCCACCAAGACCGTCGCGGCCAAGACCGCCACGGCGAAGACCGTCGCCGCCGCCACGGCTCCGACGGTCACCGCCGACGCCTCGGCCGACGAGACCGCGGCGCCCGCGAAGAAGGCGGCGGCGAAGAAGACCGCCACCAAGAAGACCACGGCGGCGAAGAAGACCGCCGCCAAGAAGACCACGGCCGCGGCCAAGAAGACCGCTGCCAAGAACGACCCCGACGAGCTGGCCGAGACCGAAGAGGTCCTCGACGAGGCACAGCCCGGCAAGGGTGGCGACGAGCCCGAGGGTGCCGAGAGCGCCGGCTTCGTCCTCTCCGACGAGGACGAGGACGACGCCCCGGCGCAGCAGGTCGCCGCAGCGGGCGCCACTGCCGACCCGGTCAAGGACTACCTCAAGCAGATCGGTAAGGTCCCGCTGCTCAACGCGGAGCAGGAGGTCGAGCTCGCCAAGCGCATCGAGGCCGGCCTGTTCGCCGAGGACAAGCTGGCGAACTCCGACAAGCTCGCCCCGAAGCTCAAGCGCGAGCTGGAGATCATCGCCGAGGACGGGCGCCGCGCCAAGAACCACCTGCTGGAGGCCAACCTCCGGCTGGTCGTCTCGCTGGCCAAGCGCTACACCGGTCGCGGCATGCTCTTCCTGGACCTGATCCAGGAGGGCAACCTCGGTCTGATCCGCGCAGTCGAGAAGTTCGACTACACCAAGGGCTACAAGTTCTCCACGTACGCCACCTGGTGGATCCGTCAGGCGATCACCCGCGCCATGGCCGACCAGGCCCGCACCATCCGTATCCCGGTGCACATGGTCGAGGTCATCAACAAGCTCGCGCGCGTGCAGCGTCAGATGCTCCAGGACCTGGGCCGCGAGCCCACCCCGGAGGAGCTGGCCAAGGAGCTCGACATGACCCCGGAGAAGGTCATCGAGGTCCAGAAGTACGGTCGTGAGCCGATCTCCCTCCACACCCCGCTGGGTGAGGACGGCGACAGCGAGTTCGGTGATCTGATCGAGGACTCCGAAGCGGTCGTGCCGGCTGACGCGGTCAGCTTCACCCTCCTCCAGGAGCAGCTGCACTCGGTGCTCGACACCCTGTCGGAGCGCGAGGCGGGTGTCGTCTCGATGCGCTTCGGCCTCACCGACGGCCAGCCCAAGACCCTGGACGAGATCGGCAAGGTCTACGGCGTCACGCGTGAGCGGATCCGCCAGATCGAGTCCAAGACCATGTCGAAGTTGCGTCACCCCTCGCGCTCGCAGGTGCTGCGCGACTACCTCGACTAGTCCGCACGGCTGACAACGCCAAGGGCCCGGCTTCCCCCGAAACCGACGGGGAAGCCGGGCCCTTCGGCATGGCGCAGAGGGTGCGGGCCATCGTGGCGTGGCTGACTCTGGGTGGACGGAAGCCCACCGGAGAGTCAGGAGACGTCATGCGTCGCCCCTTCGCCCGAGCACTGACAGCACCCCTGGCCCTGGCGGCGGCGGCTGTCCTGATGCCGTTCGGCCATCCCACCCCGGCGGCCGCCGACAGTGTGATCATCGGCGGCAAACCGGCGCGGTCGGTGGACAGCCCCTGGGTCGTCGCCCTGTCCAGTCGTAGCCTGTTCGGAGGTACGAGGGCCGGTCAGTTCTGCGGCGGCGCACTGGTGGCACCCACGAAGGTGCTCACGGCGGCCCACTGTCTCAGCAGTGAGGTGCTGGGAGGTCCCGTGGAGGAGATCCGCGACCTTCGGGTCATCACCGGGAGGGAGACCCTTCTCGGGCCGGGCGGCCAGGAGATCCCGGTGCGGGAGGTGCGGGTCGCGCCGGGCTACGACCCGAAGACCAACATCTACGACATGGCCGTGCTGACGCTCTCCAAAGCACTGCCCGCTGCGCAGGTGATCACCCCGGCCGCGGCCGGCGACCCCGCGTACACGGCGGGAACCGCCGCGTCGGTGTACGGCTGGGGCGACACCACGGGAGCGGGCAGCTATGCGAGCGCACTGCGTTCGGCCCCGGTGCACGTCCTGGCCGACGACGCGTGCGTCAAGGCGTATCCAGGCGTCCCGATCGGGCGCTACGAGCCCGGCACGATGATGTGCGCGGGTGATGCGAAGGGTGGTCGCGACGCCTGCCAGGGCGACAGCGGGGGGCCTCTGGTCGCGAACGGCCGACTGATCGGGCTGGTGTCATGGGGGAGCGGATGCGGGAGAGCGGACAGCCCCGGTGTCTACACCCGGGTTTCCGCGGTGATGCCCTCACTGGCCGACCGGCTGTGAGGATGCGCACGGTCGCCGAGCGGGCGCAGGGCGTCAGCACATGAGCGGGAGCGAGCGTATGAGAACGGAAGGCCGCCCCTCATCTCGAGGGGCGGCCATCCATCGGCCGGTCCTGGACCGGCCCTTGGCTCGTCGTAGGACGTGAGAGTCAGCGCTCGTCTTCGCCGGTGCTGGCCGGTACAGCCGTAAGCCGGTCGGTCTCGTCCTGTATCTCAACGGCGATCTTCTTGAGTTCCGGCTCGAACTTGCGCCCGTGATGGGCACAGAAGAGCAGCTCACCACCGCTGGTCAGGACGACGCGCAGGTAGGCCTGGGCGCCGCAACGGTCGCAACGGTCAGCGGCCGTCAGCGGGCTCGCGGGGGTCAGAACAGTAGTCACGTCGCCTCTTCTCTAGCTCGACGAGCTGTCGTACCAGGGTCAACATCCAACCAGGCCGAAAACGTTCCCGCTCGGGCCTTTCCCTCGAAACTTTTCTTCAGGGTGCTTCGAGGCGGCTGGCTGCCGACTGGCTGGCGGCGAATGTGCCGTATTGCTTCGCTTTACGGTTTCGCTTGCTTGCTTGTCTGTCTCATGTGCCCTCCCCGGCTGGCTTGCCGGTTTGTTGTTGAGGACGTGCCCGGAGCCTAAATGGTTCATGCGCCGAAGGGAACGTGATGTGCGCGTCACCCGATCGAGGGATCGAACGTGTATGCGACTCTGCACTAGCATGAACCATCACGAGGGTGGCGTTACATCGGCTCTACCAGGCCTCGGTACCCTCTGAGCGGCGAACGACGCCGGGCCTTTACCCCACAGAGGCCAGATCCAAATTCAGCGAGGAGCGAACCGCGTGACCGCCGAAATGTCAGTGCCGTCCAGTGCGCTGCTGACCGCAGACCGTGACGGTTCCAACTACACCGCGCGTCACTTGCTCGTTCTTGAAGGGCTGGAGGCGGTCCGCAAGCGGCCCGGCATGTACATCGGGTCCACCGACAGCCGCGGCCTGATGCACTGCCTCTGGGAGATCATCGACAACTCGGTGGACGAGGCCCTGGGTGGGTACTGCGACCACATCGAGGTGATCCTGCACGACGACGGCTCGGTCGAGGTCCGTGACGACGGCCGGGGCATCCCCGTCGACGTCGAGCCGAAGACCGGCCTCTCGGGCGTCGAGGTCGTCATGACCAAGCTGCACGCCGGCGGAAAGTTCGGCGGCGGCTCGTACGCCGCCTCCGGCGGTCTGCACGGTGTGGGTGCCTCCGTGGTGAACGCGCTCTCCTCCCGTCTCGACGTCGAGGTCGACCGGAGCGGCGCCACGCATGCCATCAGCTTCCGCCGCGGAGTCCCCGGAATCTTCACCGAGTCCGGGCCTGACGCCCCCTTCGACCCGGCCAACGGACTGATCAAGGGCAAGCGGGTGCCCAAGGCCCGTACCGGCACCCGCGTCCGCTACTGGGCGGACCGGCAGATCTTCCTCAAGGACGCCAAGCTCTCGCTGGAGACCCTGCACCAGCGCGCCCGCCAGACCGCGTTCCTCGTGCCCGGCCTCACCATCGTCGTCCGTGACGAGCGCGACCTGGAAGGCGAGGGCAAGTCGCAGGAGATCTTCCGCTTCGACGGCGGCATCAGCGAGTTCTGCGAGTACCTCGCCCAGGACAAGGCCGTCTGCGATGTCCTGCGCCTCACCGGCCACGGCAGCTTCAAGGAGACCGTCCCGGTCCTCGACGACCGCGGCCACATGACGCCGACCGAGGTCACCCGCGATCTCGGCGTGGACATCGCCCTGCGCTGGGGCACCGGCTACGACACCACGGTCAAGTCCTTCGTCAACATCATCGCCACCCCCAAGGGCGGCACCCACATCACCGGCTTCGAGCGCTCCGTCACCAAGACGATCAACGAAGTGCTGCGCTCCGCCAAGCTGCTGAGGGTCGCCGAGGACGACGTGGTCAAGGACGACGCCCTCGAAGGGCTCACCGCGGTCGTCACCGTGCGTCTGGCCGAGCCGCAGTTCGAAGGACAGACGAAGGAGGTGCTCGGCACCTCCGCCGCCAACCGGATCGTGGCCAATGTCGTGGCCAAGGAGCTCAAGGAATTCCTGACCTCCACCAAGCGCGATGCCAAGGCGCAGGCCAGGGCGGTCCTGGAGAAGGCCGTCGCCGCCGCCCGTACGCGGATCGCGGCCCGCCAGCACAAGGAGGCTCAGCGGCGTAAGACGGCCCTGGAGTCCTCCTCGCTGCCGGCCAAGCTCGCCGACTGCCGCAGCGACGACGTCGACCGCAGCGAGCTCTTCATCGTCGAGGGAGACTCCGCGCTCGGCACGGCCAAGCTCGCCCGGAACTCCGAGTTCCAGGCGCTGCTCCCGATTCGCGGCAAGATCCTCAACGTCCAGAAGTCGTCCGTCTCCGACATGCTCAAGAACACCGAGTGCGGAGCGATCATCCAGGTCATAGGAGCGGGCTCCGGCCGCACCTTCGACATCGACGCCGCCCGCTACGGCAAGATCGTCCTCCTGGTGGACGCGGACGTCGACGGCGCTCACATCCGCTGCCTGCTCCTCACGCTCTTCCAGCGCTATATGCGGCCCATGGTCGAGGCGGGACGCGTCTACGCCGCCGTACCGCCTCTCCACCGGATCGAGCTCGTCCAGCCCAAGAAGGGCCAGGACAAGTACGTGTACACGTACTCGGACAACGAACTGCGTTCCACGCTGCTCGAGTTCCAGCGCAAGGGCGTTCGCTTCAAGGACTCCATCCAGCGATACAAGGGTCTCGGTGAGATGGACGCCGACCAGCTCGCGGAGACCACGATGGACCCGCGCCACCGCACGCTGCGCCGGATCAACATCGGCGATCTGGAGTCGGCGGAGCAGGTGTTCGACCTGCTGATGGGCAACGACGTCGCCCCGCGCAAGGAGTTCATCACCAGCAGCGCGGCGACACTCGACCGCTCGCGTATCGATGCCTGACGCCTGACGTCTGTCTCTGGACGTCCGATGCCCGACTCCGTGCCCCGGGGCGGCGCCCATGACGCGCCGCCCCGGCTTCCGAAACCCAGCGGAATCACAGCATCCGTCACCTAATGGGGTGAAGAGAAAGAGAGAAGAGTCAGGGATCTCCCCGTTCTGTCCATTCTGGTCTCGGGTCAGCGACCGCGATGGTTCGCTGACAGGGAGAGAGCTGAGCGTGGAGAAGCAGGAATGCCGGGACGACGGTGCCGTGCGCATCGACGACCCGTGGTACGACGCACTGGCCTTCGGATGGGGCGAGCTGGACGGGACAGGCATGCCCGCACCGACCCCGCTTCCGGGGGCCGCGTACCCGGAGCACCGGCAAGGGCCGTCCGACATCTATCGGGAAGTGCAACGCAGCGCGGCCTTCCAGGAGGTACGCAGCCGCTATCGGCGATTCGTCGTCCCGGCGACGTTCGCCTTCTTCACCTGGTACGTGGCGTATGTCGTCACCGCCACCGCCGCACCCGCGCTGATGGCGAAGCCGGTCGCCGGGGCGATCAACGTGGCGATGGTGGCCGGCCTCGGCCAGTTCCTCACGACCTTCCTCCTCACCTGGGCCTACGCCCGCCACGCCCGGCTGCGAAGGGACCGCGCGGCGCTCGATCTGCGCTGGACGGTCTTCGACCAGACCAGGGACGCGGGGTCTCAGGGCCTGCTGGAGCCCCGGCCCCCCGACGGGGCGGCATCCTGCCCCGTGGACCGGACGGAAGAGGTCCAGGGCGGCGCGGAGCCTTCGCGGGGGGCCGAGCGTTGAGCGGCGATCACCAGACGCTGGCGCTGCTGCTGTTCAGCGCCTTCATCGCGGTCACCCTGGGCATCACCACCTGGGTGAGCCGTCACCGGCACGGCTCGGCGGAGGAGTTCTACGCCGGCGGCCGGCTGTTCTCGCCCATGGAGAACGGCTTCGCCATAGCGGGCGACTACATGTCCGCGGCCTCGTTCCTGGGTATCTCCGGGGTCATCGCCCTCTATGGCTATGACGGGATGCTCTACTCCGTCGGATTCCTGGTGGCCTGGCTGGTCGTACTGCTCCTGGTCGCCGAACTCGTCCGCAACTGCGGCCGGTTCACCCTTGCCGACGTCGTCGCCGCCCGGATGAGGGAACGTCCGGTACGCATAGCGGCGGGCACGTCCTCGGTCACCGTCTCCGTCCTCTACCTGGTGGCGCAGATGGTGGGAGCCGGCAGTCTGGTCGCATTGCTGCTGGGCGGGACGAGTGAGACCGCGCGCTCCTGGACCGTCATCGGGGTCGGTGCCCTGATGGTGATCTATGTGTCGTTCGGCGGGATGCGGGCCACCACCTGGATCCAGATCGTGAAGGCCGTGCTCCTGATGACAGGCGCGACCGCGCTCACCGTGCTCGTACTGGCGCGCTTCCACGGAGACTTCAACGCGCTGCTCGAATCCGCAGCCCGGCAGAGCGGTCATGGAAGGGACTTCCTCGCCCCCGGGCTGCGGTACGGCGGGGACTGGACCGCACGCGTCGACTTCATCAGCCTCGGGCTTGCCCTGGTACTGGGGACCGCGGGACTGCCGCACATCCTGTCCCGCTTCTACACGGTGCCGACCGCGCGCGCCGCGCGCCGCTCCGTCGTCTGGTCCATCGGCCTGATCGGCAGCTTCTACCTGATGACGATAGTGCTGGGGTTCGGCGCTGCGGCGATCCTCGGCACGGACCGGGTGCGCGCTTCGAACCCCGCGGGGAACACGGCGGTTCCGCTCCTCGCTCAGGAACTAGGCGGGGGCGAGGGCTCCACCGGAGGCACCGTGTTGTTCGCCGTCGTTGCGGCGGTGGCGTTCGCGACCATCCTGGCCGTCGTCGCCGGGATCACCCTCGCGTCCTCCGCCTCGGTCGCCCATGATCTGTACGCCTCGTTGCGACGGAGCGGGGCGGGCCAGCGCAGCGAGGTCGCGGTGGCCCGGATCGCGGCGGCGGGTATCGGGGCGGTCGCGATCGCACTCGGACTTGTCGCCCGTGATCTGAATGTGGCGTTTCTGGTGGGACTGGCCTTCGCCGTCGCCGCATCGGCCAATCTTCCGGTCCTGCTGTTCTCGCTGTTCTGGCGGAACTTCACCACACGCGGCGCGGTCTGGTCCGTCTACGGCGGTCTGATCCCCGCGGTGCTGCTCGTGGTGCTCTCCTCGGTGGTGTCCGGAAGCCCGGAAGCGCTGTTCCCCCACGTGGACTTCCATGTGTTCCCGCTGCAGAACCCCGGGGTGGTCTCCATCCCTCTGGGCTTCCTCGCGGGCTGGATCGGCACAGTCACCTCGTCCGAGCTGCCGGACGAGGCCAAGCACGCGGAGACGGAGGTGCGGGCGCTGACCGGGGCGGGCGCGGTGTGAGCGCCGCGTCCCGGGTCGCACGAGGACCGCCCCGTATCCTGGGTGGCTCGATTGGTGCCGAAGCCTCATGGGAGCCGCGTTGAGCCAGCCTCAGATCCCCGTCGTCGTCCTCGCGGGATTTCTGGGATCCGGCAAGACCACGCTGCTCAACCATCTGCTGAGAGCGAGCGGCGGGACCAGGATCGGCGCGATCGTCAACGATTTCGGCTCGATCGAGATCGACGCCATGACGGTGGCAGGTCAGCTCGGTGATTCCACGATGTCGCTGGGCAACGGCTGTCTGTGCTGTGCGGTCGACGCAAGCGAGCTCGATGCGTTCCTGGACAAGCTCACCCGGCCCGCGGCGCGGATCGATGTGATCGTGATCGAGGCGAGCGGTCTCGCCGAGCCGCAGGAGCTGGTTCGTATGCTCCTGGCCAGCGAGAATGAGCGGATCGTGTACGGCGGTCTGGTCGAGGTCGTCGACGCGGCCGAATTTGAGGCGACGCGGGAGCAACACCCTGAGATCGAGCGGCACGTCGCCATCGCCGATCTGGTCGTCCTGAACAAGGCGGACCGCGTCGGTGACGAGACGGGGGAGCGGCTGCGGCAGCGGATCACCGCTCTGGCCGACGGCGCAGCCGTGCTCCCGGCGGCCTACGGGCGCATCGATCCGGATCTGCTCTTCGAGTGCCGCCCGCGCGGAGAGCGCGTGGGACAGCTGTCGTTCGAAGACATCCTCGACGACATCCATGGCGATGACTCCGCACAACCCAGTCATGACCGTGACGACGCCCACGGTCATGGCACCCATCTCCATGCCGCCTACGAGACCGTCTCCTTCACCGCTGCCGAGCCGCTCCACCCACGCAGACTGCTGGACTTCCTCGACGCACGGCCCGAAGGGCTCTACCGGATCAAGGGTTTCGTGGACTTCGGCCCCGCCGACCCCGCCCACCGCTACTCCGTCCACTCCGTCGGCAGATTCCTGCGTTTCTACCCGGAGCCCTGGCCGGGGACCGAAGCCACCGGTCGGGGCACCCAGTTGGTCCTCATCGGGTCCGGAATAGATACGGGGTCCCTGATCGAGCAACTCGAGGCCGCCCGCGTGCGCGGTCCTGAGGACTTTCCGGAGGAGCACGCCCTGTGGGGCGTGCTCCGGTACGTCCCCAGCCCGGCGAGCGACTCCGAAGCCGAGGAAGGCGAACCGGACGACTACCTGACGTAATCCGTTGCCCGCTGCCGTGCGAAGCGCGCCCGCATCGCGGCGGGCGCGCTGCACCGGTTTGCACGAGGGGCTGCTCCGGGCTGAACCAGATGCCCGTGCGGGGGACCGTGGCTAGGACACAGGACCTGCCAGCGCCGCCACCGGCTTTGCCAGGGCCACACCGGAGCCGTCGCGTCGGGGATCGGTGTCCGGCAGCTCGGATGGGCTGCCGTTCTTCTGCGCTGCACGGGCGGGTGCCGGGCCGGCCCAGGCCAGCAGCAGCACGTCCTCACCCTTGAGGAAGCGCTGGCATCGCACACCGCCGGTCGCCCGGCCCTTGCGCGGGTACTGGTCGAACGGTGTCAGCTTCGCCGTGGTGACCGAGTCGTCCAGCGCGCCCGTCGAGCCCGCCGCGGTGAAGACCACCGCGTCGGCCGCCGGGTCCACCGCGGTGAACGAGAGCACCTCGGCGCCCTCGGTGAGCTTGATGCCCGCCATGCCGGCGGCGGCTCGGCCCTGTGGCCTGACCTGCGCGGCCTGGAAGCGCAGCAGCTGGGCGTCGGAGGTGATGAAGACCAGGTCCTCATCGCCCGTGCGCAGCTCGATGCCGCCGACGATCCGGTCGCCTTCCTTCAGGGCGATGACCTCGAGCTCGCCCTTGTTGGCCGGGTAGTCCGGCACCACACGTTTGACCACTCCCTGGAGCGTGCCGAGTGCCAGCCCCGGTGATGCCTCGTCGAGGGTGGTCAGGCAGATCACCGACTCGTCGGGCTCGAGGGACAGGAACTCCGACAGCTGCGCCCCGCCCGCAAGGGTCGGCGCGGACGCCGAGTCGGGCAGCTGCGGGAGGTCGATCACCGCGAGCCTCAGCAGCCGTCCGGCCGAGGTGACCGCCCCCACCTCGCCGCGCGCCGTGGCGGGGACCGCGGAGACGATCAGATCGTGCCTGGCGCGCTTGCCGTCGTCCTGCGGCAGCGGCTCGGCCGTGACCGTACGGGCCAGCAGCCCCGTCGACGAGAGCAGCACCCGGCAGGGGGCATCGGCCACCTGGAGGGAAACGGCGGCGGGAGCGGGCGCGCCCGCGGATTCCAGCAGGACCGTGCGCCGCTCGGTGCCGAACTTCTTGGCCACCGCCGCCAGCTCCGAGGAGACCAGCTTGCGCAGCTCCGCGTCCGATTCCAGGATCCGGGTCAGCTCCTCGATCTCCGCATTCAGCCGGTCGCGCTCGCTCTCCAGCTCGATCCGGTCGAACTTGGTGAGCCGGCGCAGCGGCGTGTCGAGGATGTACTGGGTCTGCACCTCGCTGAGCGAGAAGTGCGCGATGAGGCGCTCCTTCGCCTGCGCGGAGTTCTCGCTGGAGCGGATCAGCCGGATGACCTCGTCGATGTCGAGGAGTGCGACGAGCAGGCCCTCGACCAGGTGGAGCCGGTCGCGCTTCTTGCCGCGCCGGAACTCGCTGCGCCTGCGCACCACGGTGAAGCGGTGGTCGAGATAGACCTCCAGGAGCTCCTTCAGGCCCAGGGTCAGAGGCTGACCGTCGACCAGCGCCACGTTGTTGATGCCGAAGGACTCCTCCATCGGCGTCAGCTTGTAGAGCTGCTCCAGGACGGCTTCCGGGATGAAGCCGTTCTTGATCTCGATCACCAGCCGCAGTCCGTGCTCGCGGTCGGTGAGGTCCTTGACGTCCGCGATGCCCTGGAGCTTCTTCGAACCGACCAGATCCTTGATCTTCGCGATCACCTTCTCCGGGCCCACGGCGAACGGGAGTTCGGTGACGATCAGGCCCTTGCGGCGCGCGGTGACGTTCTCGACCGTCACCGTGGCACGGATCTTGAAGGTGCCGCGGCCCGACTCATAGGCGTCCCTGATCCCGGAGAGCCCCACGATCCGGCCACCCGTGGGCAGATCGGGACCCGGGACATAACGCATCAGAGTCTCGAGGTCAGCGCCGGGATGCCTGATCAGATGGCGTGCGGCGGCGATGACTTCGCCGAGGTTGTGCGGCGGCATGTTCGTCGCCATGCCGACGGCGATGCCTGACGCGCCGTTGACCAGCAGATTGGGGAAGGCGGCGGGCAGCGCGACCGGTTCCTGCTCCTGCCCGTCGTAGTTCGGTGAGAAGTCGACCGTGTCCTCGTCGATCGACTCGGTCATCAGGCTCGTCGCGTCGGCCATCCGGCATTCCGTGTACCGCATGGCGGCCGGGGGGTCGTCATTGCCGAGCGAGCCGAAGTTCCCGTGGCCGTCGACCAGCGGGAGCCGCATCGAGAAGGGCTGGGCCATCCGCACCAGGGCGTCGTAGATCGACGCGTCGCCGTGCGGGTGGAGCTTGCCCATGACCTCGCCGACGACCCGGGCGCACTTCACGTACCCGCGGTCGGGGCGCAGCCCCATCTCGTTCATCTGGTACACGATCCGGCGGTGGACGGGCTTCATGCCGTCTCTGGCGTCGGGCAGGGCACGGGAGTAGATCACCGAGTACGCGTACTCGAGGAAGGAGCCCTGCATTTCGTCGACGACGTCGATGTCGAGGATCCTCTCCTCGAAGTCGTCGGGCGGCGGCGTCTTCGTGCTGCGGCGGGCCATCGCTGCTGCGGCTCCTTCACCAACATGAACATGAACATGAACGGGAACTGATGCGGACCATTGTGGACCGTACCTCCGACAACGCGGACCGCGACCCGGGGCAGAGGCCCAAGCGGGCTTCGCGACCACACGCCGTAACCGGGACGGAACCGCCGGGAACTTCGCCAGGTGTCGGTGGCCTTGCATACAGTGGCAGGACAACCGGCAGGACTACCGAAACGCGATCGAAGGGACCACATGCCCATGGGTCACACGGCCACAGCGCAGGCCGGCTCCGGCGGCCTGACAGCGACCGAGCACCGCCTGGCCAACGGCTTGCGGGTGGTGCTCTCCGAGGACCACCTGACCCCGGTCGCCGCGGTGTGCCTCTGGTACGACGTCGGCTCCCGCCACGAAGTCAAGGGACGCACGGGACTGGCTCACCTTTTCGAGCACCTGATGTTCCAGGGCTCCGGGCAGGTGTCGGGCAACGGTCACTTCGAGCTGGTGCAGGGGGCCGGCGGCTCGCTCAACGGCACCACCAGTTTCGAGCGCACCAACTACTTCGAGACCATGCCGACCCACCAGCTGGAGCTCGCGCTCTGGCTGGAGGCGGACCGCATGGGGTCGCTGCTCGCCGCGCTCGACGAGGAGTCCATGGAGAACCAGCGGGACGTCGTCAAGAACGAGCGCCGCCAGCGCTACGACAACGTCCCCTACGGCACGGCCTTCGAGAAGCTGACCGCCCTGGCCTACCCCGAGGGCCACCCCTACCACCACACCCCGATCGGCTCGATGGCCGACCTGGACGCGGCGACCCTCGAAGACGCGCGGCACTTCTTCCGTACCTACTACGCGCCCAACAACGCCGTGCTGTCGGTCGTCGGCGACATCGACCCCGAGCAGACCCTCGCCTGGATCGAGAAGTACTTCGGCTCCATCCCGTCCCACGACGGCAAGCAGCCGCCGCGCGACGGCTCGCTGCCCGAGACCATCGGTGAGCAGCTGCGTGAGGAGATCGTCGACGAGGTTCCCGCCCGCGCCCTGATGGCCGCCTACCGGCTGCCGCACGACGGCACACGGGAATGCGACGCCGCCGACTTGGCGCTCACCGTCCTCGGCGGCGGGGAGTCGTCCCGGCTGCACAACCGGCTGGTGCGCCGCGACCGCACGGCGGTCGCCGCGGGCTTCGGCCTGCTGCGACTGGCCGGGGCGCCGTCGATGGGCTGGCTGGATGTGAAGACCTCCGGTGGTGTGGAGGTTCCCGAGATCGAGGCCGCCGTGGACGAGGAGCTCGCCCGGTTCGCCGCCGACGGGCCGACGTCCGAGGAGATGGAGCGCGCCCAGGCTCAGCTGGAGCGCGAATGGCTGGACCGGCTCGGCACCGTCGCGGGCCGCGCCGATGAACTGTGCCGGTACGCCGTGCTGTTCGGCGACCCCCAGCTGGCGTTCAGCGCCGTCTCGCGGGTCCTGGACGTCACCGCGGACGAGGTGCGGGCCGTCGCTCAGGCCCGGCTGCGGCCGGACAACCGCGCGGTGCTGGTGTACGAGCCCGCAGCCGCTGCCGCCGCGGCAGAGGACAACGACGACGCCGATGACGCCGACGACGCAGAGGGGGCCGGACAGTGACCGAGGCTGCCGTGACCATGGACTTCCACCCGCAGCCGCAGCCCGGGCAGGCCCGGCCGTGGGCCTTCCCCGCGCCCGAGCGCGGCGCACTCGGCAACGGGCTGACGGTGCTGCGCTGCCACCGCCCCGGCCAGCAGGTCGTGGCCGTTGAGATCTTCCTCGACGCCCCTTTGGACGCGGAGCCCGAGGGACTCGACGGCGTCGCCACGATCATGGCCCGAGCGCTTTCCGAGGGCACCGACAAGCACACGGCGGAGCAGTTCGCCGCCGAGCTGGAGCGCTGCGGCGCGACCCTCGACGCACACGCCGACCACCCCGGCGTCCGCCTCTCGCTCGAAGTGCCGGTCTCCCGGCTGCCGAAGGCCATGGGCCTGCTGGCCGAGGCCCTGCGGGCGCCGCTGTTCGCGGACAGTGAGGTCGAGCGGCTCGTACGCAACCGGCTTGACGAGATCCCGCACGAGACGGCGAATCCGGCTCGCCGCGGAGCCAAGGAGCTGGCCAAGCAGCTCTTCCCGGCGTCCTCGCGGATGTCGCGCCCGCGTCAGGGCAGCGAAGAGACCGTGGCACGCATCGACTCCGCTGCCGTCAGGGCTTTCTACGAGGCCCATGTGCGGCCCGCCACCGCCACGGCTGTGATCGTCGGTGACCTCGCCGACGTCGACCTGGACGCGGTGCTGGCCGACACCATCGGCGCGTGGACCGGCAGCGCGGGTGAGCCCCGCGTCATGGCGCCGATCACCGCCGACGACACGGGCCGCGTCGTGATCGTCGACCGTCCGGGCGCGGTCCAGACCCAGCTGCTCATCGGCCGCATCGGGCCGGACCGCCATGACAGCGTCTGGCCGGCCCAGGTCCTCGGCACCTACTGCCTGGGTGGCACCCTCACCTCGCGCCTGGACCGCGTCCTGCGCGAGGAGAAGGGCTACACCTACGGAGTGCGGGCCTTCGCCCAGGTGCTGCGCTCGGCCGCCCCCGCGGCCCCGGGTGGTGCCACCGGGGCGGCCACGCTCGCCATCAGCGGCTCCGTCGACACCCCGAACACCGGCCCGGCGCTCCAGGATCTCGTCACGGTGCTGCGCACGCTCGCCGCCGAGGGCCTCACGGACGCCGAGCGCGACGTGGCTGTGCAGAACCTGGTGGGTGTCGCCCCGCTGAAGTACGAGACCGCCGCCTCCGTCGCGGGCACCCTGGCCGACCAGGTGGAGCAGGGCCTCCCGGACGACTTCCAGGCACAGCTGTACGCCCGGCTGGCCGCCACCGGCACCGTCGAGGCGACCGCCGCGGTCGTCAGTGCCTTCCCGGTGGACAGGCTTGTCACGGTCCTCGTCGGTGACGCCGCGGAGATCGAGGAGCCGGTCAAGGCGCTCGGAATCGGCGAAGTGACTGTTGTCACCGGCTGATTGACGGTATGTGAGCCGAAGGTCCGTGGAGCCGGGAGGTGTCCGAGGGTGGGGACCTGGAAGGGCCCCGTTGGCGCATGGCCAACGGGGCCCTTCTCTTTGCCCGTTTGCCGCTCTCTACACCTGCCCGTTTGTCCGTTTTGTTGGAGAGGCTGCCTGTCTGCCCTGTGGGATGTACGACAAAATCCCGTGTTCGTTTGGTGATTGGCGGAAGATCGGCTTAGCGTCTTCTGCGCTGTCCGCCCGTTGTTATGCGCCGCACCTGCGGCAACGGACAGCTATCGCCGAGTCCCCGTCGGGCGCAAGCCTGGGGAGCCGGGGACCCACAAGTCCCGTGGGGTGAATCGGTACGCCTTCGCGCATCCGCGTGGAGGGGGACCGTAGGAGACCTTCCTGCTCCGAACCCGTCAGCTAACCCGGTAGGCGAGAAGGAAGGAAAGGACAAGCCACTTCATGGCGTTCACCCGTGCCACCGGGAAGCATCGTGGTCCGAGCCGGCTGACGCGCAAGCGTGCGGGCATCGCCGGAGCCGCGGCCCTGGCCACCACCGGCGTCGTCGGAACCCTCGCCTCACCCGCCCTCGCCGCCGAGCCGGAGAGCCCCTCCGTCGAGGACACCGGCCTGAATCAGGTGGTCATCGCCGGCGACACACTCGCCAAGCAGGTCGGTGCCCAGGCTGACATCCAGCAGGAAGAGGCCGACCTCGCCGCGTCCAAGGCCAAGGCCGAAGCCGACGCGAAGCGCAATGCCGAGCTCCGGGTCAAGGCCGCCCGGGACGCCGAGGAGCGCGCCGCCCGTGAGGCCGAGCGCAAGCGCCTGCTGACGTACAACCTCCCCGTCGCCGGGTCCTATGTCAGCACGGACTACCACTCGGGCGGGGCCATCTGGTCCTCGGGCAGCCACACCGGCATCGACTTCCACGCCTCCTCCGGGTCCAAGGTCGTCGCGGTCGGCACCGGCACCGTCGTGGAAGCCGGCTGGGGTGGCGCGTACGGCAACAACGTCGTGATCAAGATGAACGACGGCACGTACACCCAGTACGGCCACCTCTCGTCCATCAGCGTCTCCGTCGGCGAGCGGGTCACACCGGGCCAGCAGCTCGGACTGTCCGGCTCCACCGGCAACACCACCGGCCCGCACCTCCACTTCGAAGCTCGTACGAGCCCCGAGTACGGCTCGGACATCGACCCGGTGGCTTATCTGCGCGGCCACGGCGTCAAGGTCTGACCGACCCGCAACGCGGCACACAACGCTCCGATCCGCGCGCGGTCCCACGGCGCGCGGAGGACGAAGGCTCCGGCCCGGTCATCGAGACCGGCCGGAGTCTTCGGCATTTTCCGGCCAAAAGATATCCAGGGACAGGGGCAGGCCATCGGAAATTCCGGCCCATTGTCATAGAGTCACCGAACAGACGTCGCTCGACTGATCGACTGGGTCTCGCGCGGATTGAGCGGATGCAGCGGATTAAGGCGGAGGTTCGGTATGCGCATTCCTGCGCGGTCGGTATGCACGGCAATCCGCGATGACATCGTGTCCGGGGTTCTGGAGCCCGGCAGCCGGCTCGCCGAGGAGCAGTTGGCCCGTCGCTACGGCGTCTCGCGCGTCCCTGTGCGCGAGGCGCTGCGCACCCTGGAGTCCGAGGGCTTCGTGGTGTCCCGCCGGCACGCCGGCGCGTGTGTCGCCGAGCCGACCGGGCAGGAGGCCGCCGACCTTCTGGAGACCCGCATGCTGCTGGAGCCACTCGGTGCGGCCCGGGCCGCACAGCGGCGTACCGAGGCCCATCTGAAGGTGCTGCGCGGCCTGGTCAGACTGGGCCGGGAGCGGGCTCGCGGCGGCCAGGGCGAGGATCTGCGGTCACTGGGCGGCTGGTTCCACGAGACCCTGACCCAGGCGTCCGCCAGCCCCGGGCTCATCACCTTGCTCACCCAGTTGCGGCACAAGATCGCGTGGATGTACGCGGTCGAGCAGCCGGTCCAGCCGATGGAGTGCTGGTCCGAGCATGCGGCGATCGTGGACGCGGTGGCGCGCGGGGACGCGGAGCGGGCGCGGGCGCTCACCGCGATGCACGCGGAGCGGACGGCCAGGGCGCACCGGCTGCGTATTCCGCCGCCGCGCCCGGCGGTGAGGGTTTCGCAACATCCCGTAAACACAGCGAGTGTGCGTGATTAACACAGGTGCCGTATACAAAAGAGGTTCAATAAGCGATTTCCGGGGTGTGTGCCCTCCGGCATGAATTGCTGCGCCTTGGTGCCCCGGTTTTCCGGTGGCGACCATTCTTCATGAATGCTGCGCCAAATTCACACGGTCTCGGGCAGTTCCTCGAGTCCTTCGGCCACCAGCTTCGCCAGCCGGTCCAGTGCCACCTCGGCGCCGTCCGCGTCGGAGGCGAGCACGATCTCCTCGCCGCCCTCCGCGCCGAGGCCGAGCACCGCCAGCATCGAGGCGGCGTTGACCGGGTTGGCGTCGGCCTTGGCGATGGTGACCGGAATGCCCGCGGCCGTGGCGGCGCGGACGAAGATCGAAGCGGGGCGGGCGTGCAGGCCCTCGGCCCAGCCGACATGGACGCGGCGCTCAGCCATGGTGATGCCTCCTGAGTCTGGGGGTGACCTCAGACTGCACCCGGCTCACGGGCTTCGCGACCGGGGCCCGGGTCGTAGTCTGGGCCCATGCAGACCCCGTCGGACCACGCGTACCCCGACCACTGGGAAGCCGACGTGGTGCTGCGTGACGGCGGCACCGCGCGCATCAGGCCGATCACCACGCAGGACGCCGAGCGGCTCGTGAGCTTCTACGAACAGGTCTCGGACGAGTCCAAGTACTACCGCTTCTTCGCGCCCTACCCCCGGCTGTCCACCAAGGACGTCCACCGGTTCACCCACCACGACTACGTGGACCGGGTGGGCTTGGCGGCGACGGTGGGCGGCGAGTTCATCGCGACCGTGCGCTACGACCGGATCGACGCGAACGGCAGGCCGGCCTCGGCGCCCGCCGACGAGGCCGAGGTCGCCTTCCTCGTCCAGGACGCGCACCAGGGGAGGGGCGTCGCGTCCGCGCTCCTCGAGCACATCACGGCGGTCGCTCGTGAGCGGGGGATCCGGCGGTTCGCGGCGGAGGTGCTGCCGGCGAACAGCAAGATGATCAAGGTCTTCACGGACGCCGGCTACACCCAGAAGCGCAGCTTCGAGGACGGAGCCGTCCGGCTGACGCTGGACCTGGAGCCGACCGCCAGGTCACTTGCCGTCCAGCGGGCGCGCGAGCAGCGCGCCGAGGCGCGCTCCGTGCAGCGCCTGCTGGCCCCCGGTTCGGTGGCGGTGATCGGGGCCGGCCGGGCCCCGGGCGGTGTGGGTCGTGCCGCACTGCGCAATCTCGTGGAATCCGGTTACACCGGACGGCTGTACGCGGTGAACCGGGCCCTGGCGCAGGACGCGAAGGGTGTGCAGCGCGCGGAGGCCACTCAGGACCCGCAGGGCATGCACGATCCGGGCCACGTGCCTGGCCTGGACGGCGTGCCCGCCTTCCGGACGCTCGCGGAGATCGGGGAGCCCGTCGACCTCGCGGTCGTGGCGGTACCCGCCGAGCGGGTGCCGGAAGTCGTCGCGGACTGCGGCGAACACGGGGTGCAGGGCTTGGTCGTGCTGACCGCCGGTTACGCGGAGAGCGGCGCGCAGGGGCGCGAGCGACAGCGTGAACTGGTGCGCCAGGCACGCAGCTACGGCATGCGGATCATCGGTCCGAACGCCTTCGGGATCATCAACACCGCGGACGCCGTCCGGCTGAACGCGTCGCTCGCCCCCGAGTCGCCGAACCGGGGCCGGATCGGTCTGTTCACCCAGTCGGGGGCGATCGGGATCGCCCTGCTCAGCGGACTGCACCGGCGTGGCGCCGGACTGTCGTCCTTCATCTCCTCGGGCAACCGGGCGGATGTGTCCGGGAACGACTTCCTCCAGTACTGGTACGAGGACCCGGGCACCGATGTGGTGCTGCTGTACCTGGAGTCGCTCGGCAACCCCCGCAAGTTCGCCCGTCTCGCGCGGCGCACCGCCGCCGTCAAACCCGTGGTGGTCGTACGGGGCGCCCGGCACAGCGGCAGCGCGCCGCCCGGGCATGCGGTGCCGACCACCCGCATCCCTTATGCCACGGTCTCCGAGCTCCTCGCGCAGGCGGGCGTGATCCGCGTCGACACCGTCACGGAGCTCGTCGACGCGGGGCTGCTGCTCGCGGGACAGCCGCTGCCCGCGGGCCCTCGGGTGGCGATCCTCGGCAACTCCGAGTCCCTCGGGCTGCTCACCTATGACGCCTGCCTGGCGGAGGGCCTGCGGCCGCTCCCGCCGCGCGACCTGACGACGGCGGCCACCCCGGACGACTTCCGCTACGCGCTGGCCGAGGCGATGAAGGACCCGGCGTGCGACGCGGTCGTCGTCAACGCGATCCCCTGGGTGGGGGAGGGCGGTGCGATCGAGTCGGGTGACGGCGAGGTGCTGGCGGGGGCACTGCGCCAGGCGGCGGAGGCCGCCCCTCCCAAGCCGGTCCTCGTGGTCCACGTCGAACTGGGCGGTCTGGCGGACGCGCTGGCGGCGGCCACGAGTTCGGCGCCCCCGCGGGCGTCCACCGCGCCCGGCGCCGACGCGGCTCCCGGGGACCCGGCACCCGACGGGACAGGGCCGGCACGTCCGTTCGGTGCCCTACGACGCGACGCCCTGCGACAGGACGCCGCCGAGGTACGAGAGGACGCCGCCGCCGTCCGGGGAGACGCCGCCGTCCGGGACGGGGCGCAGGCCCCGGAAGCGGCCGCCGCGCAGGCGCTTCCCGCCATGCCCCGCATCCCCGCGTACCCCGCGGCCGAGCGCGCCGTACGCGCCCTCGCCGAAGCCGTGCGGTACGCGCAGTGGCGCCGGGAGGCCGCGCGTCCCAGCAAGGTGCCGGAGTTCGACGACATCGACGAGGCCGGTGCCGCGGCGCTCGTCGGCCGGGTGATGGACCAGACACGCGGGGCACACGGCGTCACCCTCACCGATCACGACACGCGCGCACTCCTCGCCCGCTACGGCATCGACGTACTGGCCACCGCCCCCGCGCCGAGCCCCGATGCCGCCGTACGCGCGGCCGCGCAGCTCGGGTATCCCGTGGCGCTCAAGACGATGGCGCCGCACCTGCGGCACCGCTCGGACCTCGGGGGCGTCCGGCTCGACCTCGCCGACGAGCACCAAGTCCGGCAGGCCTATGCGGAGTTGACCGCGGCACTCGGCGGTCCGGCCGAGCTCAGGCCGGTCGTGCAGGCCATGGTCCCGCGCGGTGTGGACACCGTCGTACGCGCCGCCATCGATCCGGCCGTCGGGGCCGTACTGTCGTTCGGGCTTGCCGGACCCTCCACGGAGCTGCTCGGGGACACGGCCCACCGGCTGGTCCCCGCCACCGACCGCGATGCCGCCGAGCTCGTACGCTCCATCAGGACGGCTCCCATCCTCTTCGGCTGGCGCGGCTCGGCTCCCGTGGACAGCGACGCCCTCGAGGAACTGCTGCTGCGGGTGTCGCGACTGGTCGACGACCATCCGGAGGTGGTCGGGATCAACCTGGAACCGGTTGTCGTGGCCCAGCAGGGTCTCTCCGTGCTCGGGGCCACCGTCCGGCTCGCCCCGCCGCCGCCCCGCAGCGACCTGGGGCCGCGGACGCTCCCCCGTTACTGAGCGCACTCCAGGGTCCCGCGGCCCCGTAGGATGGAGCCCATGGCGAAGACCGGTACGACGACCCAGGGGCTGCGCACGGCGATCGAGCGCAGCGGCTACTACCCGGCTCTCGTGGCCGAGGCGGTGGAAGCCGCCGTCGGTGGTGAGCAGATCGCGTCGTACCTGGTCCACCAGGAGACCACGTTCGACTCGAACGAGGTCCGCCGCCATGTCACCGTCCTGGTACTCACGGCCACCCGGTTCGTGGTGAGCCACACCGACGAGCAGGCCGCTGACAACAGTTCCCCGACGCCGTACGCCACGACCTCCACCGAATCGGTCAAGCTGGACCGTATTTCCTCGGTCGTCGTCAGCCGTGTCGTCGCCAACCCGGAGGCGTACACCCCTGGCACCCTGCCCCGCGAGGTCGTTCTCACCATCGGCTGGGGCGCCGTCTCCCGCATCGACCTCGAGCCCGCCGCTTGCGGAGACCCCAACTGCGACGCGGACCACGGCTACACCGGCAGCTCCACCGCGGACGACCTCAGCCTGCGCGTCAGCGAAGCGGGTGACGGCCCGGACGCGGTCCGGCAGACCCTCGCCTTCGCCCAGGCGCTGTCCGAGGCCACGGCCGCCACGACGGCCGCCGCACGCTGATGGTCCTGCCCGACTCCGCCCTGCCCGGTGACGCCTGGCACGGCGATTTCCACCCCCTCGCACTCGACACCGCCGCCGTGCCGGCATACGGCTCCGGATCCCTCGCCGATCTGCTGCCGACCATCACCGCGGGCCAGGGCGTGCCCGGAACACACCCCACGCTCACGGAGCTGGAGCCCGCCGACCGGAACTGCGTCTTCCTGATCGACGGCCTCGGCTGGGAGCAGCTCAAGGCGCACCCCGCCGAGGCGCCGTTCCTGACCTCCCTGCTCGGCTCGTCCCGCGGCGGCACGGGTGCACCGATCACCGTCGGCTTCCCCTCCACCACCGCCACCTCGCTCGCCTCCTTCGGCACCGGCCTGCCACCCGGCTCGCACGGGCTGCCCGGCTACACCGCCCGCAACCCCGAGACCGGCGAGCTGATGAACCAGCTCCGCTGGACGCCATGGACCTCCCCGCACGTCTGGCAGCCGTACCCGACGGTCTTCCAGCTCGCGGACGAGGCCGGTGTGCATACCGCTCAGGTGTCGTCGCCGGCTTTCCAGGGCACCCCGCTCACCAAGATCGCCCTGAGTGGTGGAACGTTCCACGGCAGGCTCAGCGGCGAGGAGCGGATGGACTTCGCAGCCCAGCAGCTCGCCGCCGCCGACCGGTCGCTCGTCTACACCTACTACAGCGAGGTCGACGGCAAGGGCCATCGTTTCGGCGTGGACTCCGACGCCTGGCGCGGCCAGCTCATGTACGTCGACCGCCTGGTGCAGCGCCTCGCCGAGCTGCTTCCGCCGCGCACCGCGCTCTATGTGACCGCCGACCACGGCATGATCGACATCCCGTTCGACGAGGAGTCGCGCATCGACTTCGACGAGGACTGGGAGCTGCGTGCCGGTGTCGCCCTGCTCGGTGGCGAGGGCAGGGCCCGCCATGTGTACGCGGTGCCGGGCGCCGAGTCCGACGTGCTCGCCGTCTGGCGGGAGGTGCTGGGCGACCGCTTCTGGGTCGCGAGCCGTGACGAGGCGATCGCGGCGGGCTGGTTCGGCGGCCGGGTCGACGAGCGTGTGTACGGCCGTATCGGCGATGTCGTCGCGGCGGCGCACGCGGATGTGGTGATCACCGCGTCCGTGAACGAGCCCCGGGAGTCGGCGATGGTCGGCATGCATGGTTCGATGACGCCCGTGGAGCAACTCGTTCCGCTGATCGAAGTACGCTCCTGAACCACGCGCTCGCGCGCCTCACCGTCCGTCCCGTCCAAGACCTGAAAGGTCGTCGCTTTCCCATGCCCGAGCTGGTGTTCTTCTCCGGAACAATGGACTGCGGAAAGAGCACCCTCGCTCTTCAGATCGAGCACAACAGATCCGCACGCGGCCTCCAGGGCATGATCTTCACCCGTGACGACCGGGCGGGCGAGGGCAAACTCTCGTCGCGGCTGGGGCTGGTGACCGAGGCGGTGGAGGCCACACCCCGGCTCGACCTCTACGCCTACGCGGTGGACCACATGTCGCGGGGCGGCAAGGTCGACTACGTCATCGTGGACGAGGCCCAGTTCCTGCCGGTGGACCAGATCGACCAGTTGGCCAGGATCGTGGACGACCTGGCTCTCGACGTGTTCGCCTTCGGCATCACCACCGACTTCCGCACCAAGCTGTTCCCCGGCTCCCAGCGGCTGATCGAACTGGCCGACCGGGTGGAGACGCTCCAGGTCGAGGCCATGTGCTGGTGCGGGGCCCGTGCCACCCACAACGCGCGCACGGTGGGCGGCGAGATGGTCGTCGAGGGCGAGCAGGTCGTGGTGGGCGATGTGGGCGGGGCCGCGGAGATCGTCGGGTACGAGGTGCTGTGCCGCCGGCACCATCGCAAGCGGATGACGAGCGCGGCGGCGCGAGCGGCAGCTCTGTCGCCTGACGTGCTGCCGGTGACGCCGGGCTGACCGGCGCCGTTCGGCGTCGCGGAGTCATGACCATGCCCTGCATGTCCGTTCTCCGCGGGTGCGGTGGGGCAGCACGCCGGTCACCACGGCCGCCGCAGGCCGTGCCGGTGGCGGTGAACCGTTCCGGCACGGCACTGGACCGGCCGCCACCGGCGCGCGTCAGCGCTCGGCCGACCTCACGATCGTGAACACCGCTCCCTCGGGGTCGGCCACCGTCGCCAGCCATCCGCTGCTGCCCTCGCGGGGCTCGTGCAGCACATGGCCGCCGAGGTCCCGCACCAGGGCCGCGGACTCCTCGGTGTCCTCGACCTCGAAGTACGTCATCCAGTGCGAGCCCCTGTCCCGGGGCAGGGCGTGGCCGACCCCGTGCAGGGAAGCCACCGCGCGGCCCTCCAGGTGCAGGGTCGCGTAGTCGAACTCCGTGGAGACCACCGGCTCCACGTCGTATCCGAAGACGGACTGGTAGAACTTGCTGACCGCCGACGTCTCTCTGGTCACCAGTTCGTTCCAGACCGGTGTGCCATGGGTGCCGAACAGGGCGGTGCCGGTGTGGGCGGCGGCCTGCCAGATGCCGAACACACCACCCTCCGGGTCCGATGCGATCGCCATACGGCCCGCGTCTGCCGCGTCCAGCGGACCGACGCCGACGGTCCCGCCGCAGCATCTGATCTGCTCGGCCGTCTCGTCGGCGTCCTCGGTGGCCATGTACGGGGTCCAGGCGATCGGAAGATGGCGATCGGGCGGGAGCTGGCCGATGCCTGCCACCTCCTTGCCGTCGATCATGGCTCGGACGTACGGGCCGAAGTGCTGCGGTCCGGGGATGAAGTCCCAACCGAACAGATCCCGGTAGAACTCCTGCGTCGCGGAAAGCCCGTGCACCATCAGGCTCACCCAGCAGGGCGTGCCGGGCGTGCGCCGAGTCGCCTCGGTCGTCATCGTCACCCTTTCCTCGGACCATCGTCGTGGCCGTGCGGCGTGGGGCCGGGAACGAGCAGCCCTGCCGGGCAGCAGCCCAGTGCCCCCTCCAGATGCTTGCACCACCCGGTGCGCGGCGTGGCCCGGCCGCGCCGCGTTTCCGGGGATCTCCCTGGAGGATGCCCGTTCTGCCATGGCTCATCCCCTCCGTCGCCGATGGGGGCATGCCGTACCCATGCCCTACGCGAGGATGGCTGCTATGAACCCCATCATCACCGCATCAGAACTGCTGAGCGAGTCGGCCGGTCAGCGGCCGCCCGTGCTCCTCGACATCCGCTGGCAGCTCAGCCTGGCCAAGGCGGCGGGCGCCCCTCCCTTCGACGGGCGGGTCGCGTACGAGGCCGGGCACATTCCCGGTGCTGTCTACATCGATCTCGATACCGAGCTGGCCGGTCCGCCCGGAGCGGGCGGCAGGCATCCCCTGCCGGACGTGGCGGCCTTCGGAGCGGTGATGCGCCGTGCGGGCGTGTCGGAGTCCACTCCGGTCGTGGTGTACGACGGAGGCCAGGGCTGGGCAGCCGCCCGGGCCTGGTGGCTGCTCCGCTGGACGGGGCACGGGGACGTACGCGTACTGGACGGCGGGCTCGAGGCCTGGAACGGTCCGCTGACCACGGAGATCCCGGCGCCCGAGGCGGGCGACTTCACCCCGGCACCGGGTGCCGTGCCCCTGCTCGACGCTGACGGGGCCGCGGCGCTGGCGCGCCAGGGGCTGCTGCTGGACGCGCGGGCGGGTGAGCGCTACCGCGGTGATGTCGAACCGATCGACCGGGTCGGCGGCCATATCCCCGGCGCTGTCTCGGCGCCGACGACGGAGAACGTCACCCCGGGGGCCGCGACCTTCCTCCCGGCGCAGGAACTGGCCACCCGCTTCAAGCGCCTCGGTGCGGTGGAAGGCGCGGAGGTCGGCGTCTACTGCGGATCGGGTGTCTCCGGCGCCCATGAGGTCCTGGCCCTGTCGATCGCCGGGATTCCGGCAGCGCTCTACGCGGGCTCATGGTCGGAGTGGTCCTCTGACGCGAGCCGGCCGGTGGCCACGGGGCCCGACCCACAGTAGCCGCGAACCGCGGACCTGCGGAGAGGGCCCGTACGGAACGTCGTACGGGCCCTTCGGGTGGCGCCGAGGGTGCGAAGGGCACGGAAGAGCCGAGGTGGTGCTACTCCTGCTTCTTCCGCCGTGTCCCGAAGACGATCTCGTCCCAGCTCGGCACCGCCGCGCGGCGGCCGGGGCGGACACCGTCGGCCTCCGCCTGGCGGTCGGTCGTACCGGTGAGCCGATCACGGTGCCCGCTCACCGCGCGGGGCATGAGGACATCTGCGTAGGCCGCGCCCGCGCCCGCCGATGCGGCGGGAGCCGGGGGCTCCTCTGCCACCGCCTCATCGTCGGGGTCGGTGGCGGGGGGGTCGACCGGAGTCGGACGGTCGGGCACGACCATGTCGCCACGGAAGCTGGGTACCGCCTCCAGCAGACTGGTCAGGGAGTCGCGCTCGCTCTCCTCGGACTCTGCGGCGGCGGGTACCGGAGCGGGCCGGTCCAGGGCGCGCTCGGGAACCCGGTCGAGCGGCCGGTCGCGGGGCAGCCGTGCGATGCGCGGGACGAAGGGGAAGGTCGGCTCCTGCGCGACGGCGAGCGCGTCGTCGGTCTCACCGATCAGCGCGCGTCCCTCCTCGTCCACGGCCTGTACGAGCCGCCGCGGCGGGTCGTACATCCAGCAGGCCGAGTGCGGTTCACCCGCGACCCGGTAGACGAGGAGTACCTCCCAGGTGCCGTCGTCACGGCGCCAGGAGTCCCACTGCACGGAGTCCTTCTCGGCGCCGCGCAGCAGCAGCCGCTCCTGCACCGCCTCGCCGAGCTGGGGGCCGGCGTTCTCCCCGGGGCGTCGTACGGGAGTCTTGCGGGCCCGCTCCGCCATGAACGCACGCTCGGCCAGCACGGGGCCCTCGAAGCGCCGCACGCGGTCGACCGGGATGCCGGCGAGCTGGGCGACCTCCTCGGCGGAGGCACCGGCCCGTATCCGGGCCTGGATGTCGCGCGGCCGAAGGTGGCTCTCCACCTCGATCTCGATCTGGCCGAGGCGGGCGCGGTCATTGCGGACGGCGGCACGCAGCCGCTCGTCGATCGGAAGCGTGTACTCCGTGCTGTCCGCAGCCTTCAGCACCAGTCGTGTGCCGTCGTTGGAGACGGCCACGACACGCAGTTCGGGCATGGGGACCTCCCGGGTGGTGCCTGCCGACGTCACGTACGTCGCTGCTTCCGCTAGTCGAGTGTGGCCTGCCCGGGTGCAGCCTGCCACAACCTTGCCGAGTTGCCCGGCGTGTCGGGCAAGGGCCCTGGATCGCCGTTATGGCACGGTTACCTATTTACAACGCAGCGTGACCGGCTTCGTCACGCTGGGCCGCAAGGCGCCGTGCGGTGCCGCGGCGCCGCCGGTTCGAGTGCCGCTTTTCGGCCCCCTCCCGCAGTCCGAACGCCCATGAGGCGACCGGTCTCCGGGCTCGCCACAGTACTCCATTCGGGCCACGGGGGTGGACCGCCGCGCCGCCGAACTTGTGGCGGAGTGCGGGAGTTGAGCCCGTACCCCAAAACGGGAGGTATCAATCTTCACGAAATTCCCTGAAGTGGAATCATCCACTTCGCCTTTATGTCCCGACTTGGTGCATGGTGGGACAGATGGGTAAGCAGAGGTCGAACACGGATCCGCAGCCGGGCAGTGACGAGCTGGGCACGGCACAACAGGACGAGCTCAAGACGGCACAACACAAGGACCAGCGCCTCGATCTGAGCGTTCCCCAGGTGGCGGGCAGCACCCTCGCGGCGATCGCCGCGGCGGTGCTGGCGTCCCGGCTCGGGGTCTACGGAACCATCATCGGCGCGGGTGTGGTGAGTGCAGTCGCCACCTGTGGCGGCACCGTGCTCCAGCACCTGTTCCGGCGAACCGGCGAACAGATCCGCGATGCCGCCGTCCAGGCCGGACCCGGGCCCGGTCGGTCGCCCCGTCCCCCTTGCGAGGCGCGCCCCGAAGGGGAGTTCGGCGAGCCGACCGTCCATGGCAGTCGGCTCCGTGGCTGGAAAAGGCCCCTTTCGGCCGCGGTGGTGGTGTTCGCCGTGGCGATGATCGGCATCACCGGGTACGAGGTGGCCACGGGTCGGGAGCTGAGCGGCGGTACGGGGACGACGGTGGGCTCGGCCGTCTCGGGCGGTGGCGTCGGCGGGGGAGGTGCGGACGACGGCACCTCTCCGGCAGGCGGGACGGAGCAGCGCGAGCACAGTCCCTCGCCCGGCCGTGGTTCCGGCGACGGTACGGGACCCGGTGCGGACGGGCGGCAGGGGCAGCAGGGTGAGGACGGCGACTCGCGCCCGGCGCCGGACCGCGACGCCGGTTCCGTACCGCCGTCCCCGTCCCCGTCCCCGTCTCCGACTCCGACCTCTTCCGACGCGCCCCCGGACGGTGAGGGTTCCTCCCCGCCGCCCGGTGGGCCCCCGGCGGACGGGTCCGGTGGCCCGGGGTCCCCATGACCCCGGGTGCCGGCCGCTGGGCGGGGCCGGATCAGTCGCCCAGCACCCGCCGCAGGTAGTCGTTGCCGAACACCCGCCCGGGGTCCAGCCGGTCCCGAAGGGCGGTGAACTCGCCGAACCGGGGGTACACACCCTCGAGGTACTCCGCGTCCCGCGTGTGGATCTTGCCCCAGTGAGGACGGCCGCCGTGCACGGTCATGATCTGCTCGACCGCGGTGAAGTAGGAGCGGTACGGCGTGCCCTTGTACATGTGCACGGCGATGTACGCGCTGTCGCGCCCCGACGCCGTCGACAGCGTGATGTCGTCGGCCGGGGCGGTCCGTACCTCGATGGGGAAACTGACACGCAGGGGTGAGCGCTCGATCATCGCTTTGACCTCGCGCAGCGCCGTGACCACGGCCGCCCGTGGAAGCGCGTACTCCATCTCGACGAAGCGCACTCGGCGGGGGCTGGTGAAGACCCTGTACGCGATGTCCGTGTAGGTGCGGGCGGACAGGGCGCGGCTGGCCACCTTGGCGATCGGCGGGATCGTCGCGGGTACCGTCCTGCCGAGGGAATTGATCACCTGGAAGAGGCCGTTGGACAGCAGCTCGTCCTCGACCCAGCCGCTCAGCGCCCCGGGCGGCGCGGCGGGACCGGTGCTGCGGTTGTTGCGCTTGGTGTTGCAGTTGTCCGTGTGAGGGAACCAGTAGAACTCGAAGTGCTCGTTCTCGGTGCTCAGTTCGTCGAAGTCGGCCGTGACCCGGTCGAAGCTCATGGGCTCCTCCCGGGCCGTCAGCAGAAAGAGCGGCTCCACGGCGAAGGTGATCGCGCTGACGACACCGAGGGCGCCGAGGCCGATCCTGGCCGCGGCGAAGACCTCCGGATTCTCCTTCTCCGAGCAACGCAGCAGCGAACCGTCCGCCGTGATGAGCTCAAGCCCCCTGATCTGCGCGGCGATCGAACCGGAATCGCGCCCCGTGCCGTGCGTGCCCGTGCTGGTCGCGCCGGCCACGGTCTGCTCCATGATGTCGCCCATGTTCGTGAGGGACAGATCCTCACGGGCGAGCGCGGCGTTGAGCCGCTTCAGAGGCGTGCCGGCCTCGACCGTCACCGTCATCGCCGCACGGTCGATCTCGCGGATACCGGTGAGCAGGTCCGGGCGTATCAGCACCCCGTCGGTCGCCGCTATCGCGGTGAACGAGTGACCCGTGCCGACCGTCTTCACCCGCAGTCCGTCCTCCGCCGCCGTGCGGATGACGGCGGCGAGTTCATCGGCCGTGGCCGGGGTGACCTCGCGCACCGGGCGGGACGTCACCGTCCCCGCCCAGTTACGCCACGCGTGCCCCGCCCTGGTCGTGGATGTGCCCGTCATCCTGCCCCTCCCGCGTCGGCACCGGCCCTCGCAGCCGGCGGTACCCCAGGAACGCGATCACGACCGCGAGCACTCCCGCCACGGCGGGCACCGCGTACGCCGCACCGGCCCCGTACTCGTCCACCATCCACCCGGAGGCCGACAAGCCGAGTGCTACACCGACCGCGAGCCCGGTACCCGTCCAGGACATGCCCTCGGTTAGCTTGGTGCGTGGTACGTGCGCTTCGACGAGGGCCATCGTGGTCACCATCGTCGGTGCGATGGCCAGGCCCGCGACAAAGAGCGACACGGCCAGGGTCGCGAGATTCCCGGCCAGTTGGAGGGGGATCATACTCACGGTCATCGCACAGACGCCCAGTACCCACCTGCGGGACGGCTCGCCCTTCAGCCGCAGCAGCCCGAAGACCGCTCCGGCGAGGCAGGAGCCCAGCGCGTAGACCGCGAGTACGAGGCTGGACGCCGCCTTGTTGCCCCGTTCGTCGGCGAAGGCGACCGTCACCACGTCCACCGAGCCGAAGATGGCGCCCATCGCCACGAACGTCGCGACCAGCACCTGGAGACCGGGGGAGCGCAGTGCCGAGCCGGGTGTGTGCGCGTCGCGCGGATGCACCGGGGGCTCGGTGGCGCGCTGCGCCGTCAGCCAGAGCACACCGATCACCAGGAACACCCCGGCGAGCAGCGGACCCGCCTCCGGGAACCAGGCGGTGGACAGCCCGATGGAGACGATCGGGCCGACGATGAAGCACAGCTCGTCGACGATCGATTCGAAGGCGTACGCCGTGTGCAGCCGCTCCGGCGCGCCCTCGTGGATCGCGGCCCAGCGGGCCCTGGTCATCGCTCCGACACTGGGGATGCAGCCCGCACAGGCCGTGAACACGAAGAAGACCCAGTCGGGGGCGCCCTGCCGGGCGCTGACCAGCAGACCCGCCACCGCCGCGCCCGAGGCCAGCAGGGCGGGCCGCAGCACCCGCCGCTGGCCGTGCCGGTCGACCATCCGGGAGATCTGCGGGCCGAGCACCGCCGCCGAGAGCGCGAGCGTCGCGGAGAGCGCGCCCGCAATGCTGTAACGCCCAGTCAGCTGGGACATCATGACCACGATCCCGACGCCCATCATGGACAGCGGCATACGGCCGAGGAACCCGGCCGCTGAGAACGCCAGGGCGCCGGGGGTGGCGAATATCGCGCGGTAGGGGCTGGGCAAGGGGCGCTCCGTCGGGCACGGGGTGGACGGGCGCGGGAGCGCTCCGTAAGGCGTGTGGATAGCCCGAACAGCTTACGGGTTAGGTAACCCTAACTCCACTGCGGGTCCCGGCCCGACTCGGCCCCTCGGCGCGGGCCCCTGCCGCGGGGCCAGAAGAGGAAGAGGGACGGGAGAGCAAGGAGCGAACAGTGGGAGGATCGGCACCATGGCCGAACAGCTGGACACCCGCGACACCGCCCCGACCGACTCCGCGCCTTACGACGCCCTGCTGCTGCTGTCCTTCGGCGGCCCCGAGGGACCGGACGAGGTGGTCCCGTTCCTGGAGAACGTGACGCGGGGCCGCGGTATCCCCAAGGAGCGGCTGAAAGAAGTCGGCCAGCACTACTTCCTGTTCGGCGGGGTCAGCCCGATCAACGACCAGAACCGGGCCCTGCTCGCCGCGCTCCGCGCGGACTTCGACGCCGCGGGCCTCGCCCTGCCGGTCTACTGGGGCAACCGCAACTGGGCGCCGTATCTGACCGACACTTTGCGCGAGATGGTGCTCGACGGGCGCAGGCGGGTCGCGGTGCTCGCGACCAGCGCCTACGCCTCCTATTCGGGCTGCCGGCAGTACCGGGAGAATCTGGCCGACGCGCTCGCGGCGCTGGAGGCGGAGGGCCTGCCGCTGCCCCGGGTGGACAAGCTGCGGCACTACTTCAACCACCCCGGCTTCGTGGGCCCCATGGTGGAGGGCGTGCTGGCCGCGCTCGCGGACCTCCCCGAAGAGCTCAGGGCCGGGGCGCAGCTCGCGTTCACCACCCACTCCATCCCGGACGCCGCGGCGGACGCGTCGGGCCCCGTCTGGGAACACGGGGAGGGCGGGGCGTATGTGAAGCAGCACCTCGACGTGGCGCGTGTGATCGCCGACGCGGTGCGCGAGGAGACGGGGACCGAGCATCCCTGGCGGCTCGTCTACCAGTCGCGCAGCGGGGCGCCGCACATCCCCTGGCTGGAGCCGGACATCTGCGACCACCTGGAGGAGCTGCACGGGGCCGGGGTTCCGGCCGTCGTGATGGTCCCGATCGGGTTTGTCTCGGACCACATGGAAGTGCTGTACGACCTGGACACCGAGGCCACCGCCAAGGCCGCCGAGCTGGGCCTTCCGGTGCGCCGCTCGGCCACGGTGGGTGCGGACCCCCGGTTTGCGGCGGCGGTACGGGACCTGGTGCTGGAGCGGGCGGCAACCGAGCGGGGCACGGCGGTCGCGCGGTGCGCGCTGGGGGCGCTCGGGCCGTCGTACGACCTCTGCCCGATCGGCTGCTGTCCGCCGCGCTCGGAGCGGCCCGCGGCGGCGGGCGCCGACAGCCCGTACGCATAAGCGCCCCGTGCATGCCGGTATCCGAGCGCCCGCGCGGCCATGTGCATCCGTGATGCGTTGACGTACGTCCGCGACCCGTACCGACGAGGGAGCCCCCTGTGACCGACCCCCTGCTCGACGAACTGCTGTCCCTGGCCCAGGAGGCCGGACGACGAGCGGGAGCGCTGCTCCGTGACGGACGGCCCGACGACCTGGCTGTCGCCGCGACCAAATCCAGTCCGATCGATGTCGTGACCGAGATGGACATCGCGGCGGAGAAACTGATCACAGGATTCCTCGCCGAGCGGCGCCCCGATGACGGGATCCTCGGCGAGGAGGGCGGATCGGCGCCCGGCACCAGCGGGGTGCGCTGGGTGATCGATCCGCTGGACGGCACGGTGAACTACCTGTACGGGCTGCCCACCTGGGCCGTGTCGATCGCCGCCGAGCGGGACGGCGAGACCGTGGTCGGGGTTGTGGACATGCCGATGCGCGGTGAGACCTACCACGCGGTGCGCGGCCGCGGTGCCTACTGCGGCGAACGACGGTTGCGCTGCCGCCCGGCGCCGCCGCTGGACGAGGCCCTAGTGGCGACCGGCTTCAACTACGTGCACTCCGTCCGCAGTCACCAGGCGGAGATCGCCCACCGGCTCATCCCCCGGGTGAGGGACATCCGGCGCAGCGGATCGGCGGCCGTCGACCTCTGCGATGTCGCCGCTGGCTGCCTGGACGGCTACTACGAGCGCGGACTGCACGCCTGGGATCTCGCGGCCGGCGACCTCATCGCCCGCGAGGCCGGGGCTCTCACCGGCGCCCGCCCGGGCGAGCGGCCCTCCGGCGATCTGACGATCGCCGCCACCCCGGGGGTCTTCGAGCCCCTGCAGCGCCTGCTCGACGAGCTGGGCGCCTGGCACGACTGACACGCACCCGGATTCCGGACACGACCGGCGCGCACGCACGAGGGCCCGACACCGCTCAACGGGCGGTGCCGGGCCCCTCGTGCATGCGATGCGCGGCTGTCAGACGCTCGCGGCGCCGACCTCCACGCCATGCTCGGCGGCGAGGCGGTGCAGGTCGTCCAGCTCGGCCTGCTCGACCTCCGCCAGGAATTCGTCGCCCGTCTCGCGGGCCCGGGTGAGGTCGGTCTCCGTGGTCCTGATGCGATGCAGGAGTCCTGTGGTGAATGCGTCCATGGTTGCGCCCCCTCGTCGTCGTGGGTCGATGGCACGGGGGTGTGCCTACGGCGGGTTGATCACGCCCCCTCCCTGGGGGACAGAGAGCGGGGTGTGGCAGGCCACATACATGGCGTGATCGCGGGTGTGCCCTCGTCCTCCCCAGGCACGCCCACCGGGAAACCTCAACTCTTCAGGGAATCCCATGAATTCCCGGTACCCCTTCCGAGTGCCCGCGGGCACCACCGTGACTTACATCCGGTTTACGCGCGTAAGGGGCAGGATGGAGGCACACAGTCAGTGCATCCACTACGACAGCCCTGCCCTGAACATGTCTGAACACGCCTGGTCATGCCCGATCGCGCGTGATCACGAGGTGGGGCCGCGACCAGGATCCAGAGGAAGGACCAGCCACGTGCGCGTACTCGTGGTCGAGGACGAGCAGCTGCTCGCCGATGCGGTGGCCACCGGGCTGCGCCGGGAGGCCATGGCGGTCGACGTCGTGTACGACGGCGCCGCGGCCCTTGAGCGCATCGGGGTGAACGACTACGACGTCGTCGTGCTCGACCGGGACCTCCCGCTCGTCCACGGCGACGACGTCTGCCGCAGGATCGTGGAGCTGGGCATGCCCACCCGGGTTCTGATGCTCACCGCGTCCGGTGACGTCAGCGACCGTGTGGAGGGCTTGGAGCTGGGTGCCGACGACTACCTTCCCAAGCCGTTCGCCTTCACCGAGCTGACCGCCCGGGTACGCGCTCTCGGCCGCCGTACCACCGTGCCGCTGCCGCCGGTACTGGAGCGCGCCGGAATCAAGCTGGACCCGAACCGTCGCGAAGTCTTCCGCGACGGCAGGGAGGTCCAGCTCGCCCCCAAGGAGTTCGCCGTACTGGAGGTGCTCATGCGCAGCGAGGGCGCGGTCGTGTCGGCCGAGCAACTGCTCGAGAAGGCCTGGGACGAGAACACCGACCCGTTCACCAACGTCGTGCGGGTCACCGTCATGACGCTGCGCCGCAAGCTCGGCGAGCCGCCCGTGATCGTCACGGTCCCCGGCTCCGGCTACCGGATCTGACCCCGTGGCGGCTGCACCCGCGCCTCCCACGGCGCCCCCGAAGCCCACCTGGACCCCCGGTGAACCGGCACGCCCCTGGTTCCGGCCGACCATCCGGATAAGGCTCACGCTGCTCTACGGCGGGATGTTCCTGATCGCCGGGATCCTGCTGCTCTCGATCATCTATCTGCTGGCCGCGCAGGCCGTGCAGGTGGGCAGCGAGCTGCCGTTCAAGATCGACAAGGGCCAGGTGAGCAGTGATGTGTGCACCTTCCCGGACACCCCGCCCAACTCGACCGAAGCCTTCAACCGGCTCGTGAACTCCTGTGTGAACCAGCAGCGCCAGCATGCCCTGGACGAGCTCCTCACCCGCTCGCTGTTCGCCCTCGTCGGCCTGAGCGTGATCGCGTTCGCCTTCGGCTACGCGATGGCAGGCCGGGTGCTCTCCCCGCTCGGGAAGATCACCCGCACCGCGCGCCGCGTGGTGGGCTCCGACCTCTCCCGGCGAATCGAGCTGGACGGCCCGGACGACGAGCTGAAGGAGCTCGCCGACACCTTCGACGAGATGCTCGAGCGGCTGGAGCGGGCCTTCACGGCGCAGCAGCGGTTCGTCGCCAACGCCTCCCACGAGCTACGTACACCCCTGGCGATCAACCGCACCCTGCTGGAGGTGCACCTCTCCGACCCCAAGGCCGGAGAGGAGCTCAGACAGCTCGGCAAGACCCTCCTGGCCACCAACGAGCGCAGCGAACAGCTCGTGGAGGGGCTGCTGCTTCTCGCCCGCAGCGAGAACCAGATCATCGAGCGCAAACCGGTGGACCTCGCCGAGGTCGCCACCCGAGCTGTCGACCAGGCGCGCAGTGAGGCGGAGGCCAAGGGCGTGGAGTTCCGCGGGCGCAGGGCACCCGCACTCGTCCAGGGCAACGGGGTCCTGCTGGAGCGGATCGCCCTGAACCTGGTGCAGAACGCCGTGCGGTACAACGTCCCGGCGGGCGAGCGTGGCGGCTGGGTGGCGGTCACCACCGAGGTCGCGCACGGTCAGGCGGTGCTGCTGGTGTCCAATACGGGCCCGGTGGTCCCGGCGTACGAGATCGACAACCTCTTCGAGCCCTTCCGGCGGCTGCGCCAGGAGCGCACCGGCAGTGACAAGGGAGTCGGACTCGGCCTGTCGATTGCCCGATCCGTGGCACGTGCCCACGGGGGCCGTATCATCGCGGAGCCGCGCGAGGGCGGCGGCCTTGTGATGCGGGTGACCCTGCCCGTCTGACGTGGCCGTTCCGGGGCGGCCGGGCATGCCCGGAGCCGTCCTTCCCTCGTCGGTCAGCGCGTTGCTGGACGAGAAAACATCTCTGTTCGCTTTACGCGGAATTCTCCGGACTCGACACCGTGAGTTCTCTGTGTGATCGATCACAGTGGTGGATTTCCGGCCATCTACGCTCCGTGAGCGGAAGTCGGTGGAAAACCAGGAAAAGTCCGGGTTTTCAGGGGCCCGTATCACGGGAAGTACACGGGGTGGCGCCTGTGCAGTGCGACATTCGGACCGTGTACGGTCCCGATCGCCATCCAACCTGATCACTCTTGAGGGGTCCGGTTGGGTGTCGATTGAGTAACAGACCTTGATGTGAGGCAAAATCTCCGCCTCAGGTCGGGCACAAGTCCGGCCTCTCACGCGTTACGTGCGCTGAGACACCGCAGACACCCAGAGGGGGAGAGCGACATGGCAACCGATTACGACACCCCACGTAAGACCGATGACGATCTCAACGAGGACAGCATTGAAGAGCTCAAGGCTCGTCGGAACGACAAGTCGACGTCGACTGTCGACGTCGACGAGTTCGAGGCCGCCGAGGGCCTGGAGCTGCCCGGAGCCGACCTCTCGAACGAGGAACTGGCCGTCCGGGTGCTGCCCAAGCAGGCTGACGAGTTCACCTGCATGAGCTGCTTCCTGGTGCATCACAGGAGTCAGCTGGCCCGTGAGAAGAACGGCCAGCCGATCTGCCGCGACTGCGACTGAGGCACGAGCGGCCGTGGCTGGCGGGACACCGTTCGGGAAGCCCTTCAGGAAGCCACGCTTCCGGCGCAAGGGCTCTCCGGGGACTCCTGAGCCCGGGCATGCCCGGAGCGCCCCGGAGCCGTGGCACGGCGCCGAGGCGCCCCACGGAGCGGGTCAGGGGCATGCCGGCCACCTGCCCTCTCCGGGCGACGCACGTGACGACGAGCGAGGCCTCCCGGCCTCGCTCGAGGCCACCGGACAGCCGGTGCCTCCGGACAGGCACCGGCGGCTCGACGCCGTCAAGAGCGGCGTCCGCAGAACCGGCGAGGCCGGCAAGGCCCTGCTGGGTCTGCTGACCGATCGCGTCATCGACATCGCCCCGCGCGTCCCGGTGCGCGATCTCGCGACACTCCGCGCGCACTTCCCCGGTCTCGGCCCCGAGGAGCTCGCCGACAAACTGATCGCGGGAGCGGCCAACGCCAGCTCCACCGTCGGCGCCGGAATCGGTGCGGCGGCGATGCTGCCCGTGCCTCCCGCTCTGCCCGCCGAGCTGGCCACGGAGATCGTCTGTGTGGCCGCGGTCGAGCTGAAGCTCATCGCCGAGCTCCACGAGGTCTACGGCATGCGGCCCCCGGGCAACGCCAAGGAGCGCGCCACCGCCTATCTGACCTCGTGGTCCGAAGAGCGCGGAATCGACGTCACCAAGCCCACGACGATCAACGCCGCGCTCGGCGGCCAGATGAAGCGCGAGCTGCGCCAGCAGATCATGAAGCGCATGGTCCGCAACCTGCCCAACGTGATGCCGTTCATGGTCGGCGCCGCCGTGGGCGCGGTGATGAACCGGCGAGACACCAGAAAGCTCGCCGAGCGCATCAGGAAGGACCTGCGCAAGCGGCAGATCCCCTGGGACGCGCTGCCCGACCTGCCGCGGCTGGAGCAGCCCACGGGCGAGCTGCCCCCTGAGCTTCCGCCGGAGCTGCGCAGGGAGCTGGAGAACTGAGGAGAACTGACTGGACGGGGTCGTAGCGCCCTGCCCGGTCGCCGGGCAGGTTGTGTCCTGCCGGGTCAGGCCCGTACGGCGTCCAGCGCCGCCACCAGCGCCCGGGGATCCCGGGTCGAGACATACACGTACGGCGTCGGGTCCTCCAGGTCCGTGACCATCACCCGTACCGCTGTCGGGACGTAGCTGCGCAGCAGCATGAACGCCCGCGGATCCGCCTTGTACGAACGCCAGGCCCGGGCTTCCTCCGCGTCCAGCACCTCCGCCTCGCCGAGCGCCGACACCGGGATCCGCGCGTCACCGGCGACCAGCGAGCCGGCCACCACCCGGACCCGGGCAGAGCCGTAGGAGCTCACCGCGGCGGCCGCCAGCGCACCCGCCCCGATCAGCCCCGCCAGCATCGGCACCGGACCCAGCGGAAGCAGCACCAGACCCCCGGAAAGAGCCGCCAGGGCGGCGATCAGCCACCACGAGCGAGGCGCGGTGAGGCGCTCGTCGTAGGACGGCGCGGAGGGCGATCCGGAGGAGGCGGCGGAAGGCTGCATGAATCCAAGCTTGGCACGGCGCGACCTGCGGCTTGCCGCGCGGGTAAGGTCTGCGCCTGTGAGTACTGCACTGACCCCTCCCGCCGACGCCATACCGCCGGTACGGCACCCCGACGCGCCCGCCCCCGGCGAGCTCCTCGGCGCGCACTACGACCACTGCTTCGGCTGCGGCGGCGGACAGCCCCACGGGCTGCACCTGGAGGCGAAGGCCGGGGAAGGCGTCAGTCTCACCGCCGAGTTCACCGTCGCCCCGGCCCATCAGGGCGCCCCGGGCCTGGCCCACGGCGGCGTGCTCGCCACCGCGCTCGACGAGACGCTCGGTTCGCTGAACTGGCTGCTGCGCGTGATCGCGGTGACCGGGCGGCTGGAGACCGACTTCGTCCGCCCTGTGCCGGTGGACACCGTGCTGTTTCTGGAGGCCGAGGTCACCGCGGTCAGCGGCCGGAAGATCTACTCCAGGGCCACCGGCCGGATCGGCGGCCCGGAGGGGCCGGTCGCCGTCCGGGCCGAAGCCCTGTTCATAGAGGTCAAGGTCGACCACTTCGTCGACAATGGCCGCCAGCAGGAGATCCAGGCCGTCATGGCGGATCCCGACCAGGTCAGGCGCGCCCGCGCCTTCGAGGTGAACCCCTGATGCGCAACCCCGTCGACGTACTGATCCGGCGGCTGGACCCCGAGGTGCCGGTTCCGGCGTACGCACATCCGGGCGACGCCGGTGTCGATCTGGTGACCACGGAGGGTGCCGAGCTCGCCCCCGGAGAGCGCGTGGTCCTGCCCACGGGACTGTCCATCGCCCTCCCGGACGGATACGCGGCCTTCGTGCATCCGCGCTCCGGCCTCGCCGCCCGGTGCGGTGTCGCCCTGGTCAATGCCCCAGGGACGGTGGATGCCGGGTACCGTGGGGAGATCAAGGTGATCCTGGTCAATCTGGACCCGCGCGAGAGCGTGCGGTTCGAGCGGTACGACCGGATCGCCCAATTGGTCGTCCAGCAGGTCGAGAAGGTGCGCTTCCACGAGGTGGCGGAGCTTCCCGGATCGGCCCGGGCCGAGGGGGGCTTCGGGTCCACCGGTGGTCACACCGCTGTGGGCGGGTCAGGCGTGGACGGCCTACAGGGTGGGAATCGATACGCTTCGGTCGTATCCGACCGGGAAGGACAGTGACGTGTTCGGACGTCGCAAGAAGAGCGGTTCCGCCGACGATGTGGCGGGCGAGGCCGAGCAGGTCGTCGACGAGCTCGACACGGAGGACGCGGCGGAGGAAGACGCGCCGCGCCGGGTGAACCTTCCGCCGGCGCCCCGGCCCGACGGGCCCTGGGACGTCTCCGAGGTCTCCCAGCCCGGCGACGGCCGGGTGGACCTCGGCGGTCTCTGCGTGCCCGGAGTCGAGGGCATGGAGCTGCGGGTGGAGGTCGCGGGCGACGCGATCGTCGCGGCGACGGTCGTGCTGCGGGACAGCGCGGTCCAGCTTCAGGCGTTCGCCGCGCCCAAGAAGGAAGGCATCTGGGGCGAGGTCCGCGAGGAGATCGCCTCGGGCATCACCCAGCAGGGCGGCGTCATCGACGAGGTCGAGGGTCCGCTGGGCTGGGAGCTCCGGGCGCAGGTGCCCGTCCAGCTCCCGGACGGCACCGGGGGCGTCCAGCTCGTCCGCTTCGTCGGCGTCGACGGGCCGCGGTGGTTCCTGCGTGGAGTGATCTCCGGGCAGGGCGCGGTCCAGCCCGAGGCGGCCGGACTGCTGGAGCAGATCTTCAGGGACACGGTCGTGGTGCGCGGCGAGGGCCCGATGGCTCCGCGCGATCCCATCGTCCTCAAGCTCCCGAACGACGCTCAGATGGTGCCCGAGGGCATCCAGACGGAGGAGCAGGAAGGGTCCCGCTTCTCCGGAGGGATGGGGCAGCTCCAGCGCGGACCTGAGATCACCGAGGTGCGCTGACGTCAGCTTTCCGTGATGGGGGTCGTACACCGTGCGTGGTGTACGGCCCCCGTCGGTGTTTCCGTGCCCCGGGGCGCTGCTGCTCGCTCGCCGTGCTCGCGTCAGAATCGCATCAATACGTCCATCGCCACCGAATGATGTCCGTTTTGGCGGATTTGATGGATGTAGCTTCAATGAGTGTCCGCTGTGGACACAGCCGCCCACCGGGGGTGGCCATCGAAGGACAATGAGGCCATGGCACGCGGCAAGCTACGCATCTACCTCGGCGCGGCTCCGGGCGTGGGCAAGACCTACGCGATGCTCTCCGAGGCACACCGCCGGGTGGAGCGTGGCACCGACTGCGTGGTCGGCTTCGTGGAGCACCACGACCGGCCCCGCACGGAGGTCATGCTGCACGGTCTCGAGCAGACCCCGCGCCGCGAGATGGCCTACCGGGACACCGTGTTCACGGAGATGGACGTGGACGCGGTGCTCCGGCGCCGGCCCGCCGTCGCCCTGGTGGACGAGCTGGCCCACACCAATGTGCCGGGCGCGCGGAACGCCAAGCGCTGGCAGGACGTCGAGGAGCTGCTGGCCGCGGGCATCGACGTCATCTCGACCGTCAACATCCAGCACCTGGAGTCGCTCGGAGACGTCGTCGAGTCGATCACCGGGGTGCGGCAGCGGGAGACCGTGCCCGACGAGGTCGTGCGCCGTGCCGACCAGATCGAACTGGTCGACATGTCGCCCCAGGCGCTGCGCCGCAGGATGGCGCACGGCAACATCTACCAGCCGGACAAGGTCGACGCGTCGCTGTCCAACTACTTCCGCCTGGGCAACCTCACCGCGCTGCGCGAGCTCGCGCTGCTGTGGGTCGCCGACCGGGTCGACGAATACCTCCAGCAGTACCGCGGCGAGCACAACATCCGCACCACCTGGCAGGCCCGCGAGCGGATCGTCGTCGGACTCACCGGCGGCCCCGAGGGCCGCACCCTGATCCGCAGGGCGGCCCGGATGGCGGCCAAGGGCTCCGGAAGCGAGATCCTCGCCGTCTATGTCGCGCGCAGTGACGGGCTGACCTCGGCGTCTCCGAAGGAGCTGGCGGTCCAGCGCACCCTTGTGGAGGACCTCGGCGGCACCTTCCACCACGTCATCGGTGACGACATCCCAGCAGCGCTGCTCGACTTCGCACGCGGGGTCAACGCCACCCAGATCGTGCTCGGCTCCTCGCGCCGCAAGACCTGGCAGTACGTGTTCGGGCCCGGCGTCGGCGCGACTGTCGCCCGGGAGTCGGGACCCGACCTCGACGTACACATCGTGACGCACGAGGAGGCCGCCAAGGGGCGCGGTCTGCCCGTCGCACGCGGCGCCCGGCTGGGCCGTTCCCGGATCATCGCGGGATGGTTCGTCGGTGTCCTGGGCCCCGTGCTGCTGGCCCTGGTCCTCACGAGGATCCAGCAGGGCGGGACGGAGCTCGGACTCGCCAATGACATGCTGCTGTTCCTGGCGCTGACCGTGGCGGCGGCGCTGATCGGCGGGCTGCTGCCCGCGCTGGCCTCGGCCGCCCTGGGCTCACTGCTGCTGAACTACTACTTCACCCGGCCGCTGCACCTCTTCACGATCGCCGACCCCCGCAACATCGTCGCGATAGTGATCTTCGTGGCGGTCGCCATCTCGGTGGCCTCGGTCGTGGACCTCGCGGCCCGCCGCACCCACCAGGCCGCCCGGCTGCGCGCCGAGTCCGAGATCCTGTCGTTCCTCGCGGGCAGTGTGCTGCGCGGCGAGACCACCCTGGACGCGCTCCTGGAGCGGGTGCGGGAGACCTTCGGTATGGAGTCGGTGGCGCTTCTGGAGCGCACCAGCGACGTGGAGCCCTGGGAGTGCGCGGGCAGCGTCGGTCCCTCGCCCGCCGCCCGCCCCGATGACGCGGATGTGGACATGCCGGTCGGCGACCACATGGCGCTGGCTCTGTCCGGGCGGGTGCTGCCCGCCGCCGACCGCCGTGTCCTCGGTGCCTTCGCGGCTCAGGCGGCCGTGGTCCTGGACCGCCAGCGACTCGTGGACGATGCCGAGGAGTCCCGCAAGCTCGCCGAGGGCAACAAGATCCGCACCTCGCTGCTGGCCGCCGTCAGCCACGATCTGCGCACCCCGCTGGCCGGTATCAAGGCGGCCGTCAGCTCGCTGCGCTCCGACGACGTCGAATGGTCCGACGAGGACCGCGCCGAACTCCTCGAAGGCATCGAGACCGGGGCCGACCGGCTCGACCACCTGGTCGGCAATCTGCTGGACATGTCCAGGCTCCAGACCGGCACGGTCACGCCCCTCATTCGCACCATCGACCTCGACGAGGTGGTGCCCATGGCGCTCGTCGGGGTCCCCGACTCCGCTGTCGGCCTCGACATTCCGGAGACGCTCCCGATGGTGCGCGTCGACAAGGGACTGCTGGAGCGGGCCGTGGCCAACATCGTCGAGAACGCCGTCAAGTACAGCCCCGACACGAGCCCCGTCCTGGTGTCCGCGAGCGCGCTCGGCGACCGTGTCGAGGTGCGGGTCGTGGATCGTGGCCGGGGCGTGCCCGACGAGGCGAAGGACCGGATATTCGAACCCTTCCAGCGCTACGGTGACGCCCCGCGCGGTGCGGGCGTGGGACTCGGTCTCGCCGTGGCCCGGGGCTTCGTGGAGTCCATGGGCGGCACGCTGACGGCGGAGGACACCCCCGGTGGCGGCCTGACGATGGTGCTGACCCTCCAGGGGGCGCCCGGCAGCCCCGTCGGCTCCGAGCTCCCCGCCCAGGTCACCACCTGACCGGGGCCCACCGTCCCGCGCCACCCTCCGCACGGACGAGAAGACGAGAGACGAAAGGCAGGGACTCATGACCCGAGTGCTCGTGGTCGACGACGAGCCGCAGATCGTACGTGCCCTCGTGATCAACCTGAAGGCGCGCAAGTACGACGTCGACGCGGCCGCCGACGGCGCGACGGCGCTCCAGCTCGCCGCCGCCCGCCACCCCGACGCCGTCGTCCTCGACCTCGGACTGCCGGACATGGACGGCGTCGAGGTGATCAAGGGCCTGCGGGGCTGGACGCGCGTCCCGATCCTGGTGCTCTCCGCGCGGCACACTTCCGACGAGAAGGTCGAGGCACTGGACGCGGGCGCCGACGACTACGTGACCAAGCCGTTCGGGATGGACGAGCTGCTGGCACGGCTGCGCGCCGCGGTGCGCAGGGCCGAGCCGGTCGGCGGCGGTGACGACGCGGTCGTCGTCGTCGAGACGGAGGGGTTCACCGTCGACCTCGCCGCGAAGAAGGTCAACCGCGGTGGCAAGGACATACGCCTCACCCCGACCGAATGGCACCTGCTGGAGGTCCTGGTGCGCAACACCGGACGCCTGGTCAGCCAGAAGCAGCTGCTCCAGGAGGTGTGGGGGCCCTCGTACGGCACGGAGACCAACTATCTGCGGGTCTACATGGCCCAGCTTCGGCGCAAGCTGGAGGCGGACCCCTCGCACCCCAGGCACTTCCTCACGGAGCCCGGAATGGGATACCGCTTCGAACGCTGACCCGCGGTGGGCACCGGCCCGAAACGGCCATGATCGGTTCGTGACCGGGCCGGGGTAGCGCCCCGGTACGCTTTCGGTATGAGTGCTGCATCTCGATCCGGGAATGGCGAGAAACCGGCCGGCCGCTTCCGCCGGATGCTCGACCGTCTGTCCAGCTCCCAGGAGGACCTCGAGTCCGAGGAGCTCCAGGAGGACTCACAGGCATCGGGTTGCACGCGTATCTCCGACTGCGGGGACCGCCAGATCGTGAAGGTGACTGGTACCTTGCGCACGGTCACCCTGCGCCCGAGGGCCGGAGTCCCGGCCCTGGAGGCGGAGCTGTTCGACGGCTCCGCCGCTCTGGACGTGGTGTGGCTGGGCCGGCGCTCGATCGTGGGCATAGAACCGGGCCGCAGGATGATCGCCTCGGGCCGGATCGCCATGAGCCACGGCCGGCGTGTGCTGTTCAACCCCAAATACGAGCTGCGACCGCTCGGACAGGAGTAGCCGGTGACCTCCCTCGACAAGCCGACCGCGCAGGATCAGGAAGACCGTGGCCCCGAGCACAACAGGGCCGTCACGGAAGCGGCCCTGTTCGACGCCTTCGGCGGGATCCGGGGCATGGTGGAGACGGTCCTGCCCGGGCTGCTCTTCGTCACGATCTTCACGATCAACAAGGACCTGCACATCTCGGCGATCGCCGCACTCGCGGTCTCGCTGCTGCTGGTCGCGGTACGGCTGATCCGCCGGGACACCGTGAAGCACGCGTTCAGCGGTGTCTTCGGGGTGGCCTTCGGTGTGGTCTTCGCGATGATGACCGGCAACGCGAAGGACTTCTACCTGCCGGGCATGCTGTACACGCTGGGCCTCGGGCTCGCGTACATCATCACCACCCTCGCGGGCGTGCCGCTGATCGGCCTCATCCTCGGCCCGGTCTTCAAGGAGAACCTCTCCTGGCGCACCCGCAACCCGGGCCGCAAGAAGGCGTACGCGAAGGCCAGCTGGGCATGGGGCCTCATCCTGCTGGCCAAGTGCGCCATCCTCTTCCCGCTTTACTGGTGGGCGGACACCACCCAGTTCGGCTGGGTGCTGGTGGCCCTGAAGATCCCGCCGTTCCTGCTGGCGGTCTATCTGACCTGGGTCTTCCTGGCGAAGGCACCACCGCCCATCGACGTCTTCGCGGAGATGGAGGAGCAGGAGCGCGCGGAGCGCGCCAAGGAGGAGCGAGCCGAGGAAGAGCGCAACGCAGCCGCGCGGGGCGACCACGAGGCGTAGCCCAGCCCTCTTTCGCATGAACGATGCGCGTGAGTCCGCGTGCACGAACGGCCCAGGACCAGAAGGTCCCGGGCCGTTCGTATGCCCGCGACGCCGCGCAGCGCGAGCCAACCGGCCCGTCACACGCAGCACGGCCCGGGGAACGTGGTTCCCCGGGCCGTAGCGACAACGCGACGGCTGACTCGCGTCAGCTCTCCGCAGGGTCCCCCCGGCGTACCGACAGCAGGTCCTCCAGCTGCTCCTCGCGGGCCTGGGCCGCGACGAACAGCAGCTCGTCTCCCGGCTCCAGCGTCTCCTCGCCGTGCGGGGTGAGGACCCGGGGACCGCGGATGATGGTCACCAGCGAGGTGTCCTCCGGCCAGGCCACATCCCCGACCTGGGTGCCCGCGAGCGCCGACTCGGGCGGCAGCGTCAGCTCCACCAGGTTGGCGTCGCCGTGGCTGAAGCGCAGCAGCCGGACCAGGTCGCCGACGCTCACCGCCTCCTCGACCAGCGCCGACATCAGACGCGGCGTGGACACCGCGACATCCACGCCCCAGGACTCGTTGAAGAGCCACTCGTTCTTGGGGTTGTTCACCCGGGCGACCACGCGCGGCACGCCGTACTCGGTCTTCGCCAGCAGTGACACGACCAGATTGACCTTGTCGTCACCGGTCGCCGCGATCACGACGTTGCAGCGCTGCAGCGCGGCCTCGTCGAGCGACGTGATCTCACAGGCGTCGGCCAGCAGCCACTCCGCCTGCGGCACCCGCTCCACCGAGATCGCGGTGGGTGCCTTGTCGATCAGGAGCACCTCGTGCCCGTTCTCCAGCAGCTCGCCCGCGATGGAACGCCCCACCGCGCCGGCCCCGGCAATCGCGACCCGCATCAGTGACCGTCCTCCTCAGGACCCTGGGCGAACGCCGCCTCGACCTTCTCGATCTCGTCCGTGCGCATCATCACATGGACCAGATCGCCTTCCTGCAGCACCGTCTGCGACGTCGGAAGCACCGCCTCGCCCAGCCGCGTGAGGAACGCGACACGCACGCCCGTCTCTTCCTGCAGCTTGCTGATCTTGTGGCCGATCCAGGCCGCCGACGTGTGCACCTCGGCGAGCTGCACACCGCCGCTCGGGTCCCGCCACAACGGCTCCGCACCGGACGGGAGCAGCCGCCGCAGCATCTGGTCGGCGGTCCACCGGACGGTGGCCACGGTCGGGATCCCGAGACGCTGGTAGACCTCGGCGCGCCGGGGGTCGTAGATCCGCGCGGCCACGTTCTCGATGCCGAACATCTCGCGGGCGACCCGCGCGGCGATGATGTTCGAGTTGTCGCCGCTGCTCACGGCGGCGAAGGCGCCGGCCTCCTCGATGCCCGCCTCGCGCAGCGTGTCCTGGTCGAAGCCGACACCGGTCACCCGCCGCCCGCCGAACCCGGAACCCAGCCGGCGGAAAGCCGTGGGGTCCTGGTCGACCACGGCGACCGTGTGCCCCTGCTGCTCCAGGGTCTGCGCGAGCGCCGCTCCCACCCGGCCGCAGCCCATGATGACAATGTGCACCTATCTACCCCGCAGTCCTGGTCATCCGGCTGACCTGCGCAAACACCCTGGTCACTCTTCTCTCTCGGCTCTGCTGGGCAGTGGAGGGGGGACGAGCGCCCGGCGCTGCCCTTGACGAGCTTATGACGCGGCTACCAGCTTGCCCTCATCCGCGGTACCGATTCGAACGCACTGACGTGCCGCCGCCCGTGGATCACGTGGATCCCCATAGCCCTCCGTACCCGCGTATCACCACAACGTGGCGACAAGATGCCGATACACGGCACGGAGGGACCGCGGGTGGGCTTCGCCCGTACAGAGCCCTTACGATCCTCTCCGTGTCCAAACTGACCGACCCGCTCAAACGGATCCTGATCGGCCGGGCCCTGCGTAGCGACAGGCTGGGAGAAACGCTCCTGCCGAAGCGCATCGCACTCCCCGTCTTCGCCTCCGACCCGCTGTCCTCGGTGGCGTACGCCCCGGGAGAAGTCCTGCTGGTCCTCTCGATCGCGGGTGTGTCGGCCTACCACTTCAGCCCATGGATCGCCGTGGCCGTCGTGGTGCTGATGTTCACGGTGGTCGCCTCCTACCGCCAGAACGTCCACGCGTACCCCAGCGGCGGCGGCGACTACGAGGTGGCGAACACCAACCTCGGCCCCAAGGCGGGTCTCACCGTCGCCAGCGCGCTCCTCGTCGACTACGTGCTCACCGTCGCCGTGTCGATCGCCTCCGGCGTGGAGAACCTCGGCTCCGCGATCCCGTTCGTGGTCGAGCACAAGGTGTTCTGCGCCATCGGCATCATCGTGCTGCTGACACTGATGAACCTGCGCGGCGTCAAGGAGTCGGGCAAGCTCTTCGCCATCCCGACCTACATCTTCGTCGCCGGTGTCTTCATCATGATCGTGTGGGGCGCCTACCGGGGGCTCGTCCTCGACGACACCATGCGCGCCCCCACAGCCGACCTCGAGATCAAACCCGAGGCGCAGGGACTCGCCGGCTTCGCCCTGGTCTTCCTGCTGCTGCGTGCGTTCTCCTCGGGCTGTGCGGCGCTCACCGGCGTCGAGGCCATCAGCAACGGCGTGCCCGCCTTCCGCAAGCCCAAGAGCAAGAACGCCGCCACGACGCTGCTCCTCATGGGCGCCCTGGCCGTCACGATGTTCTGCGGCATCATCGGCCTCGCCATCGCCACCGACGTCAGGATGGCTGAGAACCCGGCCCACGACCTGATCCAGAACGGCACCCCGGTCGGCTCGGGCTACGTCCAGAACCCGGTCATCTCCCAGGTGGCGGCCGCGGTCTTCGGCAACGGCACCTTCTTCTTCGTCGTGCTCGCCGCCGCCACCGCCCTGGTGCTGTTCCTGGCCGCGAACACCGCGTACAACGGCTTCCCGCTGCTCGGCTCGATCCTGGCCCAGGACCGCTACCTGCCGCGCCAGCTGCACACCCGCGGCGACCGGCTCGCCTTCTCCAACGGCATCGTGCTGCTGGCGGGCGCCGCGATCCTGCTCGTCTGGGTCTACGGAGCCGACTCCACCAAGCTGATCCAGCTCTACATCGTCGGTGTGTTCGTCTCCTTCACCCTCAGTCAGACCGGCATGGTCCGGCACTGGAACCGCCATCTGGCGACCGAGCGGGACCCCGCCAAGCGCCGCCACATGATCCGCTCCCGCGCGATCAACGCCTTCGGCGCCTTCTTCACCGGTCTGGTGCTGGTGGTCGTGCTGGGCACCAAGTTCACCCACGGGGCGTGGGTGGCCCTGCTCGGCATGGTGATCTTCTACGGAACGATGACGGCGATCCGCAAGCACTACGACCGCGTCGCCGACGAGATCGCCGCCCCGGACGAGCCGACCGACGACACCGTGCGTCCCTCCCGGGTCCACTCCATCGTGCTCGTCTCCAAGGTCCACCGCCCGACGCTGCGCGCCGTCGCCTACGCCAAGCTGATGCGCTCCGACCGGCTCGAGGCGGTCAGCATCAATGTGGACCCGGCCGAGACCAAGGCCCTCAAGGCCGAGTGGGACCGGCGCGGCATCAACGTGCCGCTCAAGATCCTCGACTCGCCCTACCGCGAGATCACCCGGCCGATCATCGAGTACGTGAAGAGCCTGCGCCGCGAGAGCCCGCGGGACGCGGTCAGTGTGATCATCCCCGAGTACGTCGTCGGCCACTGGTGGGAGCACCTGCTCCACAACCAGAGCGCGCTGCGGCTCAAGGGCAGGCTGCTGTTCACTCCGGGCGTCATGGTCACCTCCGTGCCCTACCAGCTCCAGTCGTCCGAAGCGGCGAAGGCGCGTGCCAAGAAGCGCCAGGACTGGAACGCTCCGGGCGCGGTGCGCCGCGGTCCCGTGAACGAGCGCTCCAAGGAGTCCAGCACCAAGGCGTGAGGCCCTCGCGCACCCACGTAGACTGGTGGGCTGTCGTAGTCGCACCCCCTTGCCCTTGGAGTCCTCCCCACCATGCAGAACGCACCTGAGTCTTCGCTCGTCGGGGAGGAGTACGAGGTCGAGATCGGCCCCGTCGCACACGGCGGTCACTGCATCGCCCGCACCGACGAGGGCCGGGTGCTGTTCGTCCGGCACGCCCTGCCCGGCGAAAAGGTCGTGGCCCGCGTCACCGAAGGCGATGAGGGCTCCCGCTATCTGCGCGCCGACGCCGTCCGCGTACTGGAGCCGTCCAAGGACCGCGTAGAGGCGCCCTGCCCGTACGCGGGCCCGGGCAAGTGCGGCGGCTGCGACTGGCAGCACGCCAAGCCCGGCGCGCAGCGCCGCCTCAAGGGCGAGGTCATCGCCGAACAGCTGAAGCGTCTCGCCGGCCTCACCCCGGAGGAGGCGGGCTGGGACGGCACCGTGATGCCCGCGGAGGGCGACAAGCTCCCCGCCGGCGAGGTGCCCGCCTGGCGCACCCGCGTCCAGTACGCCGTCGACCCCTCCGGCCGTGCCGGCCTGCGCCGCCACCGCTCGCACGAGGTCGAGCCGGTCGACCACTGCATGATCGCCGGGCCCGGCGTGAGCGAACTCGGCATCGAGCAGCGCACCTGGGAGGGCATGGCCTCGATCGAGGCCATCGCCGCCACCGGCTCCCAGGACCGCCAGGTGATCCTCACCCCGCGCCCCGGCGCCCGGCTGCCGATCGTGGAGCTCGACAAGCCGGTCTCGGTGCTGCGCATCCACGAGAAGGACGGCAGCGTCCACCGCGTCCACGGCCGCCCCTTCGTACGCGAACGCGCCGACGACCGCACCTACCGCGTCGGCATGGGCGGCTTCTGGCAGGTCCACCCGAAGGCCGCCCAGACCCTCGTCGAGGCCGTGATGCAGGGTCTGCTGCCCCGCAAGGGTGACACCGCCCTCGACCTCTACTGCGGCGTCGGCCTGTTCGCCGGCGCCATCGCCCAACGCGTCGGCGAGAAGGGCGCGGTGCTCGGCATCGAGTCCGGCAAGCGCGCGGTGGAGGACGCCCGCCACAACCTCCAGGACCTCCCGCGGGTCCGCATCGAGCAGGGCAAGGTCGAGTCCGTCCTCCCGCGCACCGGCATCACCGAAGCCGACCTCGTCGTCCTCGACCCACCCCGCGCGGGCGCCGGTCGCTCCATCGTCGAGCACATCTCGGGCCTCGGCGCCCGCCGCATCGCGTACGTGGCCTGCGACCCGGCCGCGCTGGCACGGGACTTGGCGTACTTCGGCGAGTACGGGTACCGGCCGCGGACGCTGCGGGCGTTCGACCTGTTCCCGATGACGCACCACGTGGAGTGCGTGGCGATCCTTGAACCCGTGCGGGAAGGCGTCTGACCTGCGGTTTTGCCAGTGCGCATTATGTGTACTGTGGGCGTTACGGGCGATATCTTGACGCTCGTTTGACGCTCGTTTTGACGGGGTGTCAGGTGCTTGGGGGTGGCGGTTTGCCGGCCTCGGAGCACCTAGCCCGAAGACCTTGGCAGACGGTTGAGGCCGTCGGTCGATCCCGTTTGCGGGGCTGCGCCGCACGGTCGCCCCGGCCGTTGATCGTGCTGGCGCGGCGGGTGCCTATGGGACTCGAATCGGCCACACGGGGCAACCCCCCACTCTATCAATCTCGGTAGGCATCACGAGCGCGGTCGGGGAGGCGTCCGACTGTTGGGCACGTGCTGCTCTTACGGGACCGTGCAATCCTGATGGCTCCGCCGGAAACAATTCGGGCTCCCTCACCGTTGTGGCCTGCGGAGCACGAGCTATGGGGGTGGCGGGGCTGAGGCTGTTCGACGTGGCCGGGGGGAGCGCGGTGGAGATCGCGGCACGCCCGGCAGAGGTGGAGCGTCACCTGCAGGATCTGGTCGAGGCGAACATGGAGTCCATGCTGGGGGTCCGGTTCCTGGCCAGCGAGTACAGCACCGGACCTGTGCATCGCGGACGGATCGACTCGCTGGGGCTGGACGAGAACGGCTCGCCGGTCGTGGTCGAGTACAAGCGAGGCCGACGCCGGCGTCATCACCCAGGGATTGTTCTACCTGGCGTGGCTAACCGACCACCGGGCCGAGTTCCAGCAGTTGGTCCGGGAGCGTCTCGGGGCGGACGTCGCTTCACAAGTGCTGTGGAGCAGCCCTCGGCTGATCTGCGTCGCGGAGGACTACACCCGCTACGACCTTCACGCCGTGCGCGAGATCCGACGCACCATCGACCTCGTCCGCTACAGCTACTTCGGCACAGGGCTGCTCGCCCTCGAACCGGTGGCCAAAGCGACAGCCGGGGCACAGGAGCGCAGCGAGCAGCGTCGCCGCCGACCGAGTGCGTCGGTCGGCATGCGTGAGGACCCCATCGCCGGGCTGCGCAACGCGCTCGACGAACTGCTTCAGGGGCTGGGAGGGGATGTGAGCAGCGTCGACCGCAAGCAGTACCGCGCGTACCGGCGGTTGCGGAACTTCGCATGCGTCAGTCACGCCCACCGGCAGGAGGTCGTGGTGACGCTCCACCTTGACCCCAAAGATGTGGACCTTGTTGGGGGCTTCACCAGGGATGTCAGCCAGATCGGCCACCACGGCACTGGTGATGTCGAGGTCCGTCTTCGGACGGCGGGCGATCTGGGTCGCGCTGAGCCGTTGCTCCGGATGAGCTACGAGGCTGCCTGAGAACCTGCTGGTGCTGAGCCGGTAGGTGTCCTCCCTGTGTCGCGATGATCAGGAAGGGTGGCGGTGTCCTTCCATTCTGCGGAGAATCCGTGATTTCCGAATTCTCGGATGGAGTGATAGCCCCGGAGGGACGCCAACGCCAACCCAGGAACGGCACCCTTCGGGGCCGTGAAGCCAACAGCTCGTGCCCCATCGTGACGACGCAGCGGCCCCGCTCCCCTTCCTCTGCTCTTTTGACCGCCTCCTCACCCACCTGGTCCCCGCCTCCGCCGCCGATGACATCGCCCTCCTCGCCGACCGCCTCACCGGGCCTCTGACCTCCATGAATGGGCGTGAGAGGCCGCCCGTAGGATCGGCGTAGCCGTCCGGCTGCAGGGGCGGGTGCGGAAGCGTGGAGAAGAGGGGGGCCGCCGTGCGGTTCATGATCATCGACCGTGACGACCGCATGCCGGCCGAGTCTGGCCCGGTCGCGGTCTTGGTGCGGGATGCCTGGGACGACTTCGGGTGGCGCACCATGTTCCACCTGTGGGTCATAGACGCCCGCGGCCGCCACGAGATCGGCCCGGTGAAGATCGGCGCGCTGGGCATGAGCCTCCGCGCCGAGACGGTCGTCCAGCCCCCGGAAGAGTTCACCAGGATTCCGGGGGAGTATTTCTCCGTCGGGCAGGACGACACCTACTACGAGCGCCTCGCCGGCCTCGGCGACGGACTGCGCATCGCCGTCCTCGCGGGCCTTAATGACATGGCCTTCGACGAAGACGTCTTTCAGCTCGCCCAGGGCGAGGAGGTCACCCGCACCGCGCTGTGGCGGTTCCTGCGACCAGCCGCGATCGAGGAGCAGTTCCGCCGCATCGCCCGCGGCGGCGCCCGCACGGCCTCCTTCGACGTCACCTATGTCACGCCCGCCTTCGGCGGTGACGGCCTTGCGCTGTCGTTCAGGGTCACACGCGAGGTGCTGCCACCCAGCAACATCCACGTCCTGACCGGCCGCAATGGTGCAGGCAAGTCCGTGCTGGTCAACCGCCTCGCCCGCGCCGTCGCCGACCTCGAACCCCACCCGGCCGAGGTGGGGCGGATCCTGGAGGAAGACCGCGGAGGCCGGCGCTCCTTCGCCAATCTCGTCAGCGTCTCCTTCAGCGCCTTCGACGACCTGCCCCACCTCCCCGACAGCGATACCTTCCCCACCGTCCACGTCGGCCTGCGCATCCCCTCCGCGACGGGGGCACACCGGATGAAGTCGCCGTCTCAGCTCAAGCGGGACTTCGCCGACAGCATCGAAGCCTGCCTGAACGGCGAGCAGGCCGTGCGCTGGACCGAAGCCCTGCGGACCCTGTCGTACTCCGGCAGCGGGCTGCTGGAGGAGGACTGGCTGGCCTCCTTCGCCGCCATCGGCAGCACCGCCCGCCGCCGTACGGCCGCTCGCAAACTGTTCGCCTCCCTCAGCTCCGGGCACAAGGTTGTCCTGCTGACCGTGACGCGGCTCGTCGAGCATGTTGGCGAGCGCACCCTGGTTCTGATCGACGAACCCGAAACCCACCTGCACCCGCCGTTGCTGTCGGCGTTCATACGGGTCCTGTCCGACCTGCTCACAGACCGCAACGGGCTCGCGATCGTCGCCACCCACTCCCCAGTCGTTTTGCAGGAAGTCCCTGCCCACTGCGTGTGGAAACTCCGCCGCTACGGTGACCGCCTCGCCGCCGACCGGCCCACCATCGAAACCTTCGGCGAGAACGTCGGCGTCCTCACCCACGAGGTTTTCGGCCTGGAAGTCACCGACACCGGGTTCCACCGCGACCTGAGCGTCCTCGTCGATGAAGGACTCACCTACGAGACCATCGTCGACCGCTTCGGCGGCCGGCTCGGCGGCGAGGCACGCATCATCGCGCGGTCCCTGATCGCCGCCCGCGACTTCGACGACACCGCTGGCTTGGAGGACGGCCGCTGATGCTCCCCATCCCCAAGCCGGCCCAGGACGCCAAGTCCGTCTTCGACGCCTGCACCGCCACAGCCAAACCCCTCACCGCCCGCACCAAACTGCAGGCGCTGAAGGACACCGTTGCCAAAGCGGCGGCCGAGTACGACACCGCCGCCACCAACCGCGCCCTGCACAAGCTGACCCATCTCCAAGACCAGCCCGACGGCAAGCCGAAGAAGCCCGGCGGCATCAACGAGCAGTTGAAGAAGACCTACACCAACCGGATGGTTCACAAAAAGAGCCCCGGACGGGACGTCTATGACCAACTCCTCGCCGAGGCGCCCGACGGCCGCTGCGCACTGTGCGGGCAGGGGATCGCCGACACCCTCGACCATCAGCTGCCCAAGACCCACTACCCACTGCTTGCCGTCACCCCCGCAAACCTCGTCCCCGCCTGCCGCGACTGCAACTTCTACAAAGGCGAACAGGCCCCCGCCAGCGCCGAGAAGCAGACCCTCCACCCCTACTACGACGGCCAGGTCCACGAGCATGTGTGGCTGTTCGCACGGATCGTCGGGCCGCCCACCCCGGCCGTCAGCTTCTGTGCCTCCCCGCCGCCCGAAATGCCACCCCTGCTTGCCGCCCGGGTCCGCCACCACTTCACCACCCTCAAGCTCGCCCGGCTCTACAACCCCCAGGCCGGCCCCGAACTGCGCTACCTCAGCCGCAGCCTGCGCCGTCTGCCGACAGCGGCGATCAACGAGCACCTGCGCGAGGGCGCCGCGGACTGGACTGCCATCGAAGGCCCCAACTCCTGGCAGGCCGCGTTGTACCGGGCTCTGGCCGACAACTCTTGGTACACCAAGCACGGATACCTCGAACCCTGGAAATAACGTTCTCTCACGGCCAGGACCGTCATGGGGCGTGTCCCTCGGCGCCAGTGGGACGTTGGGCCAGATGACACGTGCGCGGGCCGCGGAAAGCCTGCATCGACTTGCGCAGGTCGGCGGCCTCCGGTACCGCGCCCGGCGCCAGCGGCCGCAGCAGAGCCGCCTCGTTCTCGTCTCCGCAGGCACCCCTTGGACCACACCACCAGGAGGAACCAGTGTCACACCCGCAACTGCTCACCCCCGAGGAGAAGCTCACCCCCGAGGAGAAGCTCACCTCCGAGGAGAAGCTCGCCGACGCGAAGAAGCTGTTGAGCCTTCCGCGTATCGTCGTGATCTGCGGCTCCACCCGCTTCATGACCGAGATGAACGAGGCCGATCTGCGGGAGACCAAAGCCGGAAAGATTGTCGTCAAACCGGGCTGTGACATGAAGTCGCCGCACGAACTTTGGTCCGATCCTGTCGAGGCCGAGGCCGAGGCGCTGAAGGTTCGACTCGACGATCTGCACCGGGCGAAGATCCGGCTCGCTGATGAGGTGCTCGTAGTCGGCGACTACATCGGAGACAGCACTCGAGCCGAAATCGCCTACGGCCGGTCGCTGGGCAAGCCCGTGCGGTTCACGCACCCCGAAGTCGACCCTGACGCCTGACCGCTCGCTGCCACCTCGACAACCAGGGCCGGCAGCCCGCCGCCTGACCGTCTCGCGGTGGCTTCGGCCGCCGCCCACCCCACACCCTCCGCAGGCATCCCTTGGAATTGATCATCTAGACCGGTCGGGTTCGGGTGATGGCAAGAACGTGGGCAGAGGCGTCGGTGAGCGCAGCGTGAGGTTCTGCGAGGCGCGCGGCGGCGAGGGCTGCGTCGTACATCGCCGTGCCCAAGAGGTTGGTGTCGGTGTACTTCTCGATGGCCTTGACCGCCACCCAGCCGGGTCCTTCGATGCCGTACAGGGTGGGGTCGGCGAGTCCGGCCTCTGTGATTTCCTCGCGGAGCTCGGCGGAGGTCTGGAAGTAGGCGACGGTGAAGCCACGCTGTCCGGCATAGCGGCCCTGGTCGAGGGTGTCGCGTACGCCGGCCTGGACGGTGGGCTCGGTGATACCGGTGGTGGCGATGTAATCGAGGAGTGGCGAGTATCGGGAGATCGCGGCCGCGGCAACGAGACCTCCTGGCCGGACTGCGCGGGCGGCTTCGGTCAGTGCGGAGAGCCGGTCCGGCTTGTCGTGGAGGTGGTACAGGGGACCGAGGAGCAGCACGACGTCGTACGTGCCAGCTGCGGCGGTGAGGTGGCGGGCGTCGCCGAGCTCTGCTGTGACGCCGTCAAGGGCGTCGGCCTGGCTGACGTGCTTGGGTACGGGGTCCACGACGTGCACGGCGTACCCCTCCGCGGCCAGCCAGCGGGCGTGCGTTCCTGGGCCACCACCGACGTCAAGCACCTTGGCCGGAGCAGGTGGGAGGTGGCGGTGGAGTAACTCGCCGGTGCGTGCAAGTTCCAGGGTGCCCGTGGCGGTTGCGTGCAGTCGTGCGGCCTCGTCGGAGCGGGTGTAGAAGTCGATGATCTCCGGGCGTACGACGGGGTTGCTCGTCATCGGAGAGTCCTTGTCCTGAGGGCTGGTTGTGTCCGGCAGGGTAGGGGACATGACGAAGTGATCACCGCAATTATCGGCAGTTTCCGGGAGCAATACGTCGGGCTCCAGGGCCCCTGGTGACGTTGAGTTCGGGGGGACTCTCCGGGAGATCGTGCGATCGGTCCCGTGGGCGGTCGGCGGCCGGATCGATGCCCTGTACCTCAGATTGGGAGGGTGGGCTGCGTGAGGTGCCGGGCTCGGCCACGATGGGCGGAGCGATGGCCCTACGCCATCACCGCGAGAGGAGGGGTACGGATGGAGAAGTTCGTGCCTCGCTTTCAGGGACGTCCGTGGCCGAGCGGGGTGGGGGTACTTCATGTCTACGCCCTGCCTCGTCCGGGAGTCGACGACGAGTTCCTTGAGATGGCTCGTGTGTAGGCTCGCATTTCTGATGTCCCTTTCTCATTGACGGTGGCCTTCTTCTGGCCCAAGGGACAGGGCAGTGAGACGAACTCCTGTCTGATGGTTCGCCCGTAGTAGTGCTGGTCCCGGTCTCGATCTATGCAGCGGTGTTCTCCGCCGTCGTGGAGATGGCCAGAAGCAACACTCGGGCACGTACTGGTCCTCCACGATGCGTGACCATGTCGTCTACGAGTCGCGGCTCGAGCTGACACGCCTGCGGCCGACTCGGCCGGGCGAATTCCTGCAGATCTTCCTGCGCGGCGCCGGCTACCCGACGTTCGCCACCGCCTGTGAGGAACACGGGCTCAGCCGGACCGCGGTCAACAAGGCCTTCAAACAGCTGGAGGCGGACCTCGGCGGTCAATGCGTGGAGCGCGCGTCCAAAGGCCGCTCCACGCGGCTCACCGAATTCGGGCAGCGTGTGGCCCGAGCGGTCCTTCCCCTGGCCGATCAACTCGGAGTGCGCCCTCGGGACCTCACATGCGACAGTCTTCAAGCGGTGTGGCTACGCGGCAGCGCTCAGGATTCGTCGAGTTCGACCCTTCGCTCTCTCGGGATAGCGTCAACGTTGCCGTCGGCATCAAGGGTTTCGTCTGTCCAGGCAATGGTTGCTTCCTTGATCCCGCGTTTCCGGCGGAGGTAGCTCTTGATCTGATCGGCGGCCACGTCAACCGTGATCCCGACAGGCACCGTCAGCAGGAGAGTCAACAGCTGGATGCCTCCTTCCCCTCGCAGCTTGTTCTCGGGATCAATACGCAGGCCGATGCCGCTGTCGGAGACGGGTGCGTCTGCCGCACCAGCCGTTTCCGCGTCCGCCTCGATGGCGGAGATGAGGGCCTCGGCGTTGTCGGTCTTTAGGTCTAGGAAGTAGTCCATCGTTGCTCTCCCAGCCATGTTCGTTCAGATGGTCCTGCGGCTTGTGGTCGCTGTGGGGTCGCCCACCACGAACCAGGGGGACCACCAGGAGGCGTGCGCCGGTCGCGGGTGATCGCAGCCAGCGATGAGGGCCTTGACATCGTCGGCCCGTAGTCTGCGGCGCATGGTCTGTCGTGCCCAAGCGACCGCAGGACCGACCGCGAGCGGTCGATCGGGTGTTCGCCACGGCCGGTCTGGGCCTTTGCCGTTCAGAGCCGACACGAACAGGTCGGCGAAGAGCACGCCGGCCGCGTCCCGGACAGGGGCCATGCTGACCACGGCGGCTCGGGCGCCGGTCACCACGATCAACTGGCGGACAACTCCGAGGAACTCGTTGTTCTCCTCCCCGGAGAAGTCGCCCGCGCTGCATCCGGTCAGCAGGAGGATGTCGGCGCCGAAGGTGTGTTCGGGGACGTTAAGGAGGTCGGTGGGCCTGGTCCAGGTGCCGTCGCGGGACAGCAACAGCCCGTGCGGCTCCGCATGGCATGCAAGGTGTAGCAGCCCCGCACTGCACCCGCGCTCCAGGAACCCGCCGCAATCGGCAGACGCGAGAAAGCCGGACCCGGGTTCTGGTTCGACCCTGTGGCCTCCACCTCCTGGTCCACGAAGACGAGGCCTTTGCCCCCGCCGTCACAGGCCACGCCCAGGTAAGCAGTGTCTCGCCCGCCTGGTTCTGGGCTTGGCCGATGAGCGCGCAGATGACGCAGAACGCCCGCTGCTGGAACGATGGCGATCGTGTAGCGCTCACCGAGCGTGAGGTTGGAATTGGACGGGTCCGGGCTCGGTACCTCGTGCCACGGAACGCCGAGGAGAAGCGAATCGGGAGAGATGATCAGTGTGTCGATCTCGTCCGGGACCGGCCCGAGCAGCCGATCCGCACTAGGGAAATCGCTGCTGGGTAGTACCTTGCCAAGGCGACCAGCTTTGACGGCCGCGGTGGCGAATTCCGAGGTGACGCCCGTGGCAAGCCCGGCGGTCACACTTCCCCGGGTCACGACGGTGCGCAGGGGAGCGCCGTCGTTCCACCGGTAGCTGATGTACGCCTCGCCCGGCTCCAGGTCCTCGACCGCGTGCAGCCGGTCGGCTCGCGTGGCGGCCTGGTATGGGACGACGAGACGGTCTCCGCGACACGGAAACCGGCAAGGCGTTATGGCATGCCAGTCCGGCACTGGCCCGGCGGGTCGACGACGTTCTTGGCCGCTGGACAGCCCCGGCCTCGTGATGTGCGCCGGGCCGTGCTGTCGGTGGCCCGGTACCTGTTGCGGGCGCATGGCCGGCCCACGCCCTTCGGGTCCTCACTGGTATCGGTATGGAGCGCGTTTCCGGTCTGTGTAGATGCTGCCAGAGCGTCTCCCTGCGTCCATCGCGTCGTACCTTGTCCAGGACCTCCAGGGCTATACCGTGCTGCTGCGCAAACGGTGAGGCAAACTCCGTGATGTATCGCAGCGTCCCTGGGTTCTCACTGTCATCCCCCACGTTGGAGAACAGAAAGGTGGGGAAGTCGATGGCGCCCTTCGCCGCTAGGGCGAGAAGTGCTGTGGATTGCACCCCGCCTCCGTATGAAATGACCCTCAGGGCCCGCTCTGGCTCGTGGTCGCTTATCGGAACGCGTTCATATGCAGGCATCAATTCGGTCAAGCTCAGCCCCTCCGCATGTCTCTCGGTCGGACAAGCAAACCGACGTGCGGCGAACGAGTCAACGCCGAGCTGTGCTCCACGATTGAGCTGACGGCGAAGCTGTCATTCAGGAATCTCTAAGTTGTCTGGGCTGAGATGGATTCCGTCTGGGGTGGCGGATTCGCCGTGCAAATAATGGGTTGGCCGTGTCTGCGCCGCCAAAGTATGAGCGCAGCTCACTGTGGCGATCACCGGAAAAGAGAAAGGCCTTGCTGTCTCCGGAACGTACCGGATACAGCAAGGCCTCATCACTTGAGACGTCTACAGGTGGCACACGGCGCAGCCGGCCTCGTCGTCGTCCTCGTCGTGTGCATCCGCGAGTATCTCGAGCAGGGGGCGGTTCGGCTTCACGCGCTTGGCCGCACGGTCGAGTGCAGCCTGGTGCTTGGCCTCGATCTCATCCCGGCGGGCAATGAGCTCGTGCAGGGACTCGCCCTGAGACCACGTGTACTCGCGGCCCTGCATTGCGGTGCGCCGGTAGTTGACCTTCTCTTCGTACGCTATGGCCTTCTCGAACAGCTCTGGGTGACGGTCCTTGAGGCCCACCCACTCGTGCTTGCGCTGGAAGAAGCAGAAGTAGCAGCCCGAGCGAGTGCGCCATTCGTAATAGGCCGGGAGACCGATGCCAGCCTCCTCGAGGATGCGGTCGACGCCGGCTCGGTCGATGCCGTCTTCCCGGAAGGGGAAGACCGCGGAGATGTTCGGCTTGGTGCTGACGTAGCCGAGGCGGTTCTCATCGGCGCGGATCGCGACGTAGGAGATCACCTCGTCATCGCCAACCCACTCCTCCAGGGGCTTGAGCTTCAGGTTCTTGGTGCACCAGCGCATCTGAGGGCTGGGCAGCGTGCCCTGGTAGACCTCGAGCCAGTGGTCGAAATCGCGGGTCGCGTTGAGGCGCACGATCGGCTTGCCGACGGCGGCCTCAAGTCGGTTGAGGTACTCGTACGTCTCCGGCAGCTCGGCGCCGGTATCGCAGAAGAAGTACTCCATCTCCGGGACCCGGTCACGCATGTGAATCGCGAGAGCGGAGGAGTCCTTGCCTCCCGACAGGCCGAGGACATGGCGCTTCTTCTCAGCCAGGCTGTTGGTGTCGGTCACAGCGTCTCCTTCGTCGTCGGGGCCGCGTTGGCGTCCTGCACGGCCAGGCGCTCGGCCAGGGCGGCGAGAAGGATTCGTGCGCCGTCGGGACCCAGTGCTTCTTCAGCCTGCCTGATGACACTGACAACGAGCTCGTCGGCCACCTGGCGGGACTGCTTGGGGACGTGGATGAGGGTGCGTTCCTCGGTCCCCTGAGGGGTGGTGAGCGTCAGCAGATGAGTGTCGATCTGCCGGGTATCGGTCTCTTCCTTGGCCGCATCGGTCGCGGTGTGGGCTTCGTACAGGTGGCTTACACGGTCGAGCGCGCGGGCAACTTCCTTGACCTGCCGCGGGAAGGTCGCGGCGTCCTTGTCAGTCCAGTCTCCCAGGGCTCGGTTCGCCAGGCGGATGATGATCGGGTCGAGCCAGTCCTCGTCCGGCAGGCTCTCGTTGAGAACACGGGAGACGAAGCCCTGCAGGTTGAGCTCGAGCGGCGCGTTGGCGAAACCGAGCAGCCGTTCGGTGAGTCCGGTGCGCAGGCTGGTGATCTCGGCCGGCAGACGGAACTCGCGGCCGATCGTGGCCACGACCTCCTGGCGCAAGGCAGCGCCGGCACCGGTGAGATCGTCAAGTGCTGTGGTCAGGCTGGCGACGAAGGCCTTGGCTGCCTCGTCGTCCCGAGGTGCCGTAGCCCCGATCGGCTCAAAGCCCAACGCTGCGGGCAGAGAGGTGAAGACCAGCTCGTCGGGGTCGGTGGCCTGAGAAAGCACGTCGCGGATCGCGAGTGCCTCGGCGCTCAGCCGACGAGTCTTCAGGGCATAGGGCTCCAGAACCATGACGCGCTCGAGCATCGCCCGCGTCACGCCGAGCAGCGCAGGGTTACGCGCAGCCCGGGAGCGCGGGGTGTCGACGTTGAGTGCCTTGGCCAGACCGTTGACGACGAGGAGGCGCTGCCCGCGGCCCGTCGGGGAAGCCTTGATCGTGAAGCGGTCCGGGTAAGGGACGTTGAGCCTCTCGACGATCTCCGGAGTGAGCCGCTGGCAGTAGTTGCCGTCCTCGAACAGGGCGACGTCCTGAGCCCGCAGGATGAGTGCGGTAACCACGAGGATCGGAACGACGCCGGCCTTGACACCGTAGGGCGGCGCCATGAGCTGCTGGTAGATGTCGACGATCGGCGTGGCTTGCTTGGCGCCGGTCAAGGCTTCCTCGAGGGCTTCCCAGGCCTTGATGATGCTGGGGTTCTTCTCGACGTTGGGGCGCGACAGGCCATGCGTGAGGATGCTCGTGGTGTCGGTTCCAGCCTCCGTCTCGCCGGCGGCGCGGTGCAGCCCGAGGTATTCCAGGACGCCGTGGTACATGGCCCGCTCAGGCGTGTACTTCGTCTTGTCGTATCCGAGTAGGGGGTTGCCCGAACGCTGCAGCATTGAAGTCAGCAGTTCGCGACGGGCACGGGCGCCGTTGCTAGTCAGCTGGTGGCGCCCCACCATCTCATTGCGGATGTGCGGGGTGTGCGGGTAAACCCGGTCACAAGCCTGAGAGGCCAGGTTGGCGTAACTGCGGGCCTCGATGGGCTCGCTGTCATCACCCTGGACCTCGGTTCCCTTGTGCCACAGGTGCCAGTTGGACTGAGGGCTCAGGGGATTGAACGCCTCGTCCAACAGGGCGCCGATGGTCTGCGAGAGATCCGCTGCACGTTCCTCGATCTCGCGGGTGGCGACGTGGTCGATGCTGTCGTCGTCGAGAAGCTCCTCGAGAGCGACCAGGTCGATGCCAGCCTGTAGAACGGCGTCAGGGTTCTTCGTGGTGCCGATGAGCACAGGCAGCGGCGACTGCACCGAGGGGCGGGTCTTCAGTGGCCCGAGGTGGTAGACGATCAGGCCGTCAGCAGCGTCCTGGACAATCTGAGGTCCCTTGAGCTTCTCGCTCTTGTGGCTGACCGTGGTGGAGAAGTAGCGCAGCATGCCCGTGCGCTGGCTGTGTCCGCCAGCCACGACCGCCGCAGGAAGCACCGTCCCGAGGTGCTTGCTGAAGTAGCCCAGGACGTCTGCCGGGGCGATACGCGTGGCCACCTCTCGAACACGCGCATCGATGTCGACGTCTGTGCCCTGCCAGACCCGGTACTCGTTGCTGTAGGCGCGGTGGACGATGAAGCCATCGTCGACAAGCTTGCTCAACCGCTCTTGCAGGGCGGCGAAGCGATCGGGGTCGAGTGCGTCCGTCGGGTCATTCAGAGCGAACTGGATCATGGGCGGGGTGGCGCCCAATGCACCATCGGCATCCATGAGGTTGAGAATGCCGATCACCTTGAGAACGTCTTGGTCCTCCGTGGGCAACCCATGGGCCTCATTAAGGCGGTTATCGACTTCGAGCCAGCGGCTGGCCTTACTCGAGGCGAGGATCGTAGTACGGCCGGAGGCGAAGAAGTAGTCGTACAGCTGCGGCAGGCGCATGGTGCATGCCCGTTCAGGGGCGTCAGACGACAAGGTCTCCAGGGCGCGGCGGACGGTGTTCGGCTCGTCGCTGGCCAAGAAGCCGGTGAGGCTGCGGTCGTGCTGGCCGATCTGTGCAGCGAGCAGAGGCGCGGCAACAGCGGTGAGCGGGTGCAGAGGGTAGAGGCTGGCAAACATCTCAGCGGAGATGTCCACGACGGTGCGCAGGGCGTGGCGCTGCCACGCGTCAGCCGCTGCGTCGGCCTGCTGCTGGATGAGTTCGCGACCAGACTCCGATACCCCGGTCAAGTCGAGGCGCCGGCGCATCAGGTGGACTGCATCGCCGAGGTTCGGAGCGAAGGTGATGTCTTCGAAGCGGCCTTGGACCTTGGCCCATTCCTGGGTCTGGATGGCGCTGGAACGGGCCGCGTAGTCAGTGAACGCAAGGTGCTGCAGCGTGAACATGAACAGCCGCATGCCCGAGGGGCCAGCGCCCTTCTCGGCCAGCATCTGCAGCAAGAACACGTCGCTCGCAGCGCTCCCCGAGTCGCCGGCAGCGGCGGAGTACTCGAGGTTCTTGCCGAACTCGTCGATGATCAGGAGCAGGGGATGCCGGTCACACAAGGCAGCGACGGCGTTGGTGATGCTCTCGTGGCTCGGGACCTCGCCTTCCGCGCAGGTGGCCAGCGCCTGGGCGATCTCCTTGGGAACCCTCTTCTTCCACTTACGATCGACCGCGGTCTGAAGAGCGCGGTGCACAGTAGCGGCGAGAGGTTCGCGCCGAGCCGTGGCGACGGCGCCGAGGAAGCCGGCCTTGTCGCTGAGTTCATCGCGTACACGGGCCAGCCGAGCTGCCTGCCCGGGGTTGCTGGCCCTGACCGCAGCCTCGGCCTCGGCACGCCGGGTTTCGTCGTGGCCAAGGAAGGCGTCGAAGAGGTTCGACAGGGTGGACTTGCCAGAACCGTACGGACCAGTGAACGACCAGGCGCGGGTGCGACGCAGATCGGCCACGGCATTTGTGACGCGATCAAGTACGTCGAGCGCGCGGACTCCTACGTACGGGTCGTTGAGGTGCTTCTCCTCGACATCGCGCTCAAGGTTGGTGGAGCGCAGCTCCGAGCCGACCAGGGAGATACCCGCAGGCAGCTGTACAGGAGCGACCTGCTGAGGGCGCTGAGTGGTCTTCGTTGCCATGGTTACGCGATCTCCTCGATCAGGTCCAGCGCCTCGACCTGCTGGGGCATCTTCTTGCGCGCTCGCTTGGGAGCGTTGCCGTCAAGTGCGGGGTACTTCTTGGTCCATTCCTGGGGCGTGGGGAATCCCTCGCGCTCGCGCACGCGTCCGTAATGTGCGTCGAGGATGTCCCAGGCAAGCGGGAGGGGAGCCTTGGAGAAGGCCAGGCTGCTCTGACCGAGTGCCGAGACGATCTGCAGGTCCGGGTGGTCGCTGACCAAAGACTCGATGGCCTTTGCCAGATCCGGTTCCCGCATGCGGAACGCTCGGCCCGGAGATCCCGGATCCTGCGCGAGGCGGGCCAGCGAGATGGAGCCGGCGTTCGTCGAGGACCGCGCGGCGAAGTCCAGGCAGGCGTAGGCCAGTACGGGCGCCGGCAGGTTCGAGCGCGATCCGTTGGTGAAGCGCCAGCTGCGTTCCTTGCCCTTGCCCTGGCCTTCCAGCAGGCCTAGTTCACGGAAGGGGGACATGAGCAGGTCTTCGAAGCTACCCGGCGACAGGGGGTTGAACTCCTGGTCCAGCGCGTACATCTTGATCATGCATTCCACATCACGCGAGATGGACTCGCCCGCGGGCCAGTCTTTCTCCCTGAAGTTCTCGTGGACGTGGCGCGTGATGAAGCTGGTCATCTCGGCAGAGGTGACCCGGGAGCGGGGTGCCAGGTTGAAGATCATGTACCAGCTCGGCGCCCAGCACTTGGCTTCGGAGTCGTTCGAGAGCAACCACCAGTGCAGCAGCCACAAGCTGCCCGTGTCCTCGAGATAGGGGTCTGCTCCTTCTTCGTCGAGCAGCCACCGGGCCCGCCAGGTCGGAGATGCGACGAGGGCCCGGTAGGAGGGGTCCTCGTGCGGGTGCTCCTGCGTGAGTTTGAACGCCTTCGACCAGTGCCGCATGGAATACACCATGTTCTTACCCACGCCCAGCAGGACGGGAGCGTCCTCGCGGTGGAAGATCTCGCTGTCGCTCTTGACCTGCATATACGCCTTGTGCAGCCAGCCGAAACGCGGGGCAAAGGTCTCGTGGCGCCCGAAGGAGAGCTCCACGGCTTCAGGGAGCCGGCTGTCTGACATGGGAGGGGCCTTTCAAGTGCAAGATCGGAGGGGACGTGTCTATGTGGGATAACGCCGGTCAGGGTTCTGCCGTCGCGGCCATGACCGACCGCACGTGCCGAACGGCCTCGATGGCTGCGGCCGAGGCTCGTTCGATGTCGCGTTCGGTGGTGGCGTAGCCGAGCGAGAAACGCACGGTGGAATCCGCCTCGTCGCGGCTGTGCCCCATGGCGAGAAGTACGTGGCTGGGACTAGGAGCCCCTGACGAGCACGCGCTCCCGTCAGACGCAGCCACCTGTGGCATAGCCGCGAGGACCGCCTCTGCCGGCACGCCCGGGAAGGTGACGCTGGTAACTCCCGGAAGCCGGGGAGCGCGAGCTCCATTGATCCGGCAATTGGCGACCTCGGCGATCAGAGCGGCTTCGAGGGCGCTGCGCAATGCAGTGACCCTGACTGCCTCGGCGGCCAGCTGCCGACGAGCGGCTTGAGCAGCAGCACCGAGCCCTGTGATTCCAGCCACATTCAGCGTTCCGGCCCGCCATCCGCGCTCGTGCCCGCCGCCAACGAGTAGTGGGCGGTGTGGCAGCGGGGTTCCGCGACGCACGAAGAGCGCGCCGACCCCTTGCGGGCCGCCGAACTTATGGGCCGACAGGGAGAGCAGGTCGACCTCGAGCTCTGCAAGGTCCAGCGGGAGGCGTCCGACGTACTGCGTAGCGTCGGTATGGACCAGAGCGCCGGCCTCGTGAGCGGCCTTGCATACCGGAGACAGGTCGATCAGCACGCCGGTCTCGTTGTTCGCGAGCATGAGGGAGACGAGCGCCACCCGCTTGTTGCGGAGTGCCGCGACAAGGGGCTCAAGGTCAACGACGCCATCTTGGTCGACCGGGAGGATGAGGAGGGAGTCGGGGTGCTCCGCTGTGATCGTGCGGGCCGTTTCGATCACGGCAAGGTGCTCAGCGGCAGTGGTGACCAGCAAGCCGCCGCGGGCATAGCCGGCCCTCAGCGCCAGGTTGTTTGCCTCCGTCGCCCCGGATGTGAAGATGATTTCACCTGGAGCACAATTGAGAAGGCCAGCGAGGCTTCGGCGGGCCGTGTCGACCCGGGCGGCTGCCTCGCGGCCGGCGTGATGCATGCTTGAGGCGTTGCCGACGCTTTGGAGGGCGCCGAGCATGGCTTCGAGGGCCTCTGGCCGCAGTGGCGCGGTGGCGTTGTAGTCCAGGTACGCCACATCTGCGCCCTGCAGGTCACCCGCCATCTTCTGCCCCCATTTGTTGCTTGTGTGCCTCGGCCAGTCCTGGCGGCTTTCGTCGGGCCGCACTCAGCTTCCGCCAGGAGTGCACTGAGATCCTAACCAACGCCCCGAGGGTACGGAGACCGCTTTGTGGGCCAAGGATCGACTGAGGCCCTCGGTGAAGCCTGCAGATCGACGGAGTAAACACCCCTTGACCTGCATTTTCCAAGATCATGACGTCTACTGCCGGAGCTCTGTCGCGCGAGAAAGTCGCACTCCTGGTGGACGCCAAGTGCTCGTGTCGGCCATCCACCAGGTCCCGTACATCGTTGGCGCAATCTCCCCGCGCACCCTTTCCCGAATATAGGACATGTGTTCGACATGGGGGCCTCGACGGTCTGGGTGCAGCGCATGCGTGATGTTGTCGGCTGATCAAATCGAGTGGCTCATCGTGGCTCGAAGCGGGGGAGCATCGGGCTGCGGTGCGAGTCGTCGGCAGGCACTGCTCCCATTGGTGCGTGAGGGCGGAACGGCAAGGCTCACGGGAAGTGGCGTGAACCCGTTGTCCTGAAGGCAGCAATATTTGCTATCCCCTGATGACTTGTCAGTGGCACCTGACAAACTGACGATCACCACATCGACGCCATGGGGGGCTCGCCAGGCATGACTAGTTCAAGCATCTCGGGTGCGGACGCGCTCCGCCGGGTCGTTCAGAGGTACCGAGAGGACGACAGCCCTGCCCTGCAGATCGAGGTCGGTCTGCTCCGGATGCTGGACGAGACGAGCTCCGAGCAACTTGCATCTGACTTGCGCGAGTTCGCTAGCTCGTGGGAGATCCACCAGGCGACGGAGGACTTGTCGCCGGCCCTGCCTGACGAACCTGGGCTTTACATGTTCGTCTGGCGGCCGCCGTTCCAGTTCCACGTTGGCGCGATGCCCACGCATGGCAGCTTCCCGCAACTGCTGTATATCGGGCAAGCGGGTGCATCGAACAATGATCGTGGTAACACCATCCGGCTTCGGTACAAGGACTACCGGCGGCATCTGCGGGGCAACCCGGAGGATCTTTGGACCCAGGCCGAGCCCGAGACCCGCAACCAACGTCTCACCCGCTATCTCTCGCTGCGCCCCCTGGAGTTCTGGTGCGCCACGGTCCCCGAGCGCAACCGGATCGAGGGGCTGGAGAAGAGGCTGATTCGCTTGTACAACCCCCCGCTCAACGACCGCGGTCGGCCGAAGCTCCGGGCCCGCCTCGGTACTCCCCGTTCCGCCTGGTCAGCCTGATCACCGCACAGTAGGAAGAGAAAACGATGCCCTCCAAGACGTGGGTTCCTGCCTTCGAGGCGAAGGTTGGGAACTGGACGTACTACTCCTGCCTCATGAGCTACGCGGCAGTGGCGCGAGAGATCAACTTCGCTCATGACCTGGGTGGGAACCAGGATCTGGGCACGATGATCCAGCGCGGCGTTGGCGCGCGGACCACCGAGATCACCAACTACCTGCTCACGAACGAGAATCGGTTCCTGGGCGCCATCATCGTTGCCGCGTGGGGCGGTGCGCCCGAGTACATCCCTCTGGAGATGGAAAAAACGGCTGAGAACAGCGACGTGCTGTCCGGCATGGATGGGAACTTCGGCGTCCTGACCTTCGACGGTACCCACCAGTTCTTCGCCCTCGATGGTCAGCACCGGCTGAAGGCGATCAAGGACGCCGTGAAGCGCAATCCAGAGCTCGGCCGCGAAGACATCAGCGTCATCGTCGTGCCCCACTTCGATAACGAGGAAGGCCGCAGGCGCACGCGTCGCCTCTTTACCAACATCAACCGCAACGCGGTCAAGACGACAGCGCAGGAGAACATCGCGCTGGATGAGGACGACGGCTTCGCGATCCTGACCCGCCGGCTTCTCGACGATCACGAATTCCTGCGGCAGGACGGCGTGGTTCAGGTCTTCAGCAAGGTCGGCGCAGACGGAGAGCTGAAGCTCGCCACACGCCAGGTAGGGGTCACTGGTACTGCTTGGACGACGATCGGCGTGCTGTATGACCTGCTCACCGATCTTGGGTTTGGACTCCACGACAGCATGAGCAAGACGTCACAACGGGCGGCAGACGACGTACTCGATGAGAGCTTCGATGATCTGGCCGTGCGCATCGACGAGCTACTCAAGGCGTGTGGCAACATGCGTGAACGCTACGAGGCCCAGTCGGCGCCCAAGGAGCTGCGTGCCCCGAAGGGCCGCGACGGCGAAGGTCATCCGTTCATGAGGCCCGCAGTTCAGGTGCAGGTTGCGCGGGCTGCGCGCCACATCATTGACCAGAACCTCCTCGACTGGCCGCGCTTGCTGGAGCGCCTGTCCGGGCTGGAATGGCGAATGTCTGCACCCCCGTTCAGCGCCGTCTGGCAGGAAACGCCGGACAGCGCCAGTCGCAAGGGGAAGATGATCGCCGCCAAGGACAACAACACAGCCTTGTTCGAGCTCTTGCTGGCCCACCTGGCGCCCAACTCCAGGGCGCAGATCGACCGTGCAATGAGGACGTATCGCACCGTGAAGAACGAGCGATACCCGATTGCCGCGGACGAGCTCGCGAAGAATCTCCCGTCAGTTGATGCCCCCTGAGTGCTGGGGTGTGCCCTTCGGCAGGCAACGCGTTCGTTGCCCTGCCGAAGGCAGTTGATCGTCTCGATGGGCGTCGCGTGGCGGCTAACGTCTTTGTCCGGAGAGAGGCTTACCTGCTTCCATGCGACGTTGCAACCGCGGGCTTCTCGAAGAAGAGGTTGCTCCACATGACGTCCGCACGCCCGAGCGCGTCGGCCTGTGTGCTCGCGTGAATTAGGCTGAGCCCTCGAGCGGCGGCGAGAGACACCGTTTCCGCCGCAGACACGGGGTACATCCCCCGCTCGGCCGGCACCGGTCCGGTGCGCAGAACCATGCCGAGGCGGCCGCCGTCCTGCAGCAGTTCATGAACGCGGCTCATGGCACGATGCCGCTCATCCTCGTCGAGAAACATCCACACAGCTGTCAGCAGCACCAAATGAAAGGGCTGGTGCTGGTGAACCAGCGTCCCTAGCTCAGGCAGCCTGTCATCTACCCACTGGATGTTGTGACCGGCGTGCGTTTGCTGCCCAACGGCTCTGAACTCCTCCGAGGGTTCTACCGCAACGACTGTGTGTCCCCGGGCCGCTAGGGCGGCGGCGTCCCTGCCGGTGCCGGCTCCGATGTCCAAGACTCTCACCGGCTCTGTCGGAATCAGATGGACTACTTGGCGGTGCACTTCAATGAAGGTGACCTGCTCGTATAGGTTGGCCAAACGCTTGGCCGCGGCGCGCAGCGCTCGGAGCTGTGTCTCACTTCTTCCGGCTCCACCGTGCACTTCGTGCCCTCCTTCCAGCCTCTTGCGTTCCCCTGGTGATCGACGTCCAGCTCTAGCTCGTGATGAACGTCTCGATATTGCATCTAGGTGCCCCGCCGCCAGCCAGCCCAGAGAGAGTGCTGTGTTGATCAGGCGGCGTGCCAAGCTTCGACGAGCGAACGCACTGTGGGGAACCGTCCTTGTGCGTCTAGTGCTGTAGCGCGCTGGATCACGGTGAGCTGGTTGCGGGTACCGCGCCACTGGTCCTCCTCGTCGCCGGCGTCGAGAAGGAGTCGCAGAGCCCTGCCAAGGTTGAACACCGTAGTCCGGATGTCGATGACCGCACCCCGTACGAACTCCTCCGGCGCCATGTACCGGCTGGAGCCTGGGAGCCGGTCGGCGTCCAGGGTGAATGGCCCCCACCGGTACTCGTCAAGGTCACACAGACTCATTCGCCGCTCGTCGAAGTTGTACAGCATGCAGCCGTCATAGAGGTCGACTGCCACGAGCCCCGCGGCCTCCACCGCGAGATGGGCATCCAGAACCGTGTCCAGGGCGGCGTGGACCTCGGGCAGCGGAAGGCCGCGGAAACGGGCCATCGGGCTGTGGGGCGCTGTTCTGCCGCCGCTTCGCGTTCTGGTGGGGTGGTAGAGGACTTCGCCTGGCACCCAGGGGTAGACGAGGGCCAGTCCCTCATCCGTCGAGATGCTGTGCAGCAGGGGCGCGATGGCTGGATGGGTCACGACTTGGTGCACTCCGACGGCTCGGCGTAGCGAGGAGACCGTTGCAGGTGTCGAAGCGTTCTTCACGAACCACTTCCGGCCATCGATCAGGACTCCGTATGAAACACATCCGGAGTCCTGATCGGCGAAAGTGCGAAAGATCGTTCCGATGTCCGCAACGTAGGCGTCGAATGTGGTCACGTGGACGACGTCAAGGAGGGGGTGCGGCGTCATGCTCGTGATGGTGCCAAGTCCGGTCGGACGCCGCAGGGATTTCCCCTTCGCGGCATGAAGCCGCGACCGGCTCGGAGGATCCACCGACGGGAGGCAGTGGCTTAAGCGAGCCACTCGGCTGGTCCAGTTCGCCGGCGGCAGACCGGCAACCTGCCCAAGGAGTGGAGATCGTGCCGTAACTCATGTCAACGTACTCCTCTGACGGAAAACCGCAGGTCAGAGGACGTTTGCATCCCAGATGGGTGTGAGGTCCCATCACTTCCCTGGGAGCTTCATGACACGGCACAAGATCGAGGTCACCGGCAGGCACGGCGACGGAACGGTGTGTCCGCCGGCGCACCAGCACACGAGGGGAGGACGTCCGCTCACCACCGGATGCCCTGGCCGGTCCAGGTATGTGGTGGCTTGTGTCTGTGGGACATGGAGCGGGACGTCGTCCACCAAGTCCTACGCCGCTGAGATGGGCAAGAGGCACCGCGGCGCGCAGGACTGATCGCCTGCACGACGAACTGCCGGGGGACTCGGCCGGACATGCTCCGCTGCGGGCCGTGCAGCGCCTATTTAGCACCCGATCCGTGAATTCGGAAATCCCGGATTCTGCGGACCATTGAATCTGTTCGCGGCGGCTGTGTTTGGCGGTGGAGCTGTGCGGACGGCTAGCTATCCCCTTGCCCGGTGCTCATCTCCCATCATGCCCTCAGGAGCTCTCTGTGCCCTCGCGCCTGCTCTCCATTCCTGCTGTCGCTGCTGCCTTGGATGTCGACCGCCGGACCGTATATCGGTTCATCGCGGCCGGGGACTTGCCTGTCGTCGACCTGCGCACCGGATCAGGGAGATCGCGCGCACGGGTTCCTGTCGTCAGCCTCGACGAGTTCATACACAGCCGGACCGTAGGTCCTGCCGCAGCGCGCCGCTGATTCAGCACGCCCCGTTTACCCCGAACTGAGGAGCAGACCTGTACCTGCGCAGACTGAAGACTGGTAACTGGCAGGCGACTGTCCGAAACCGGGCAGGAGACCGATTCAGCGAATCCTTTCCGCTGAAATCGCAGGCTCGGGTCTGGGGCGCCGAGATGGAGACCCAGTTCGCTCGTGGAACCATGCGTGACCCGCGCGCAGGAGAAATATCCTTCGGCGAGTGGCACGACCGATGGTGATACGCCCGCGTTGTGGAACCCAAAACGCTGCGTGGCGATGCCTCCACCATCAAGAACCACGTTCTGCCGCACTGGGCTGCCTGGGAGATGGCTGCCGTTACCCGCATGGACGTCCAGAGCTGGATCCGCGAGATGGTGGAGCAGGGCGTGGGCGCCTCCGCGATCAAGCGCGCCTACAACCTGACGTCTTCCATCATGCGCGCGGCCGTGGATGATGACGTGCTCGCGGTGAGCCCCTGTCGCAACATTGACCTGCCCGCCATCGCGATCAAGCCGCCGCAGTGGTTCACGCTCGACCAGGCACAAAGCATCCTGGATGAGCTGCCGGCCCCGTGGAAGACCATGTGCCTCATGGGCTTCTACACCGGCCTGCGCTGGGGGGAACTCGCTGGCCTGCATAGCCATCGCGTTGACCGGCGTCGCTCGCGCCTGTTCGTGGTCGAAGTCAACACCAAGAGCGGGATCAAGGAGTATCCCAAGAGCTCGAAGAGCCGACGGGAGGTTCCGCTGCCCGCGCATGTCCTGGAGGCCCTCGAACGTCATCTCCATCAGCTGGACAGGGACGCCTTGGTCTTCACCACGACCACCAAGGGGCGTGCGGGGCGTCGTCTCGATGACGGCAACTGGCGACGGCAGACGTGGTGGCCGGCCGTCGGCAAGGCCTCGTATTTCGACACTGACGGGGATCAGCGGCCCGTCCCGCACTACCCACCCCACTCCATGCGTCACACCTGCGCGTCGTGGCTTGTACAGAAGGGGGTGTCTCTATATGAGGTCCAGCACCTTCTCGGCCACGAGAGCTTCCAGACCACACAGCGCTACGCGCACCTGCAACCCGACGCCCACAAGGCTGTCCTCGGGGCATGGGAGTAGATCGACCCTAAGCCCTGTCCGCCACGGACAGGGCTTAGGCGCATTTGGTTACGTTCTGTGACGACCACCTGGCGGGTCCACGCCTCGGTGCGGGGTACGTCCGCTGCTTTCGGATGGACATTCCTCGGATCTGGCCCGCTCGACGAGCTGCCGCCGGACAGGGCATGATAGGGGCGTTGCTACCTTCTCCCGTGATCGTTTGTGTGGCTGATTGCTGCCTCGCCGGGTGGGTGGGGGTACTCGGGGCCCGGCCACAGGCCTGACATGGCGACAGCTGGCGCCTGCTGACCGTGACGCTCGTTTGACGCTCGGGCCCGAAATCAGCCCACCCGCAGAGCCGGTAAACCGCCTCTGACCAGCAGTTTTTCCAGGGCTGGGCCCTTGTGACGTGTAAACGATGACGCACCACGTGGAGTGCGTGGCGATCCTTGAACCCATCACAAAGGGCGTCTGACCTGCAGGTTTCCCAGTGTGTGTTATGTGCATTGGGGGCGTTGCGGGCGATATCTTGACGCTCATTTGACGCTCGCCGGACGCATTCCCAGATGGGGTGTCATTGTCGGATAGCCGCCTCCCGACCAGGCTGTGTACCAGGTCGCGAGGCGGTTCGGGTGGATGGTGGCGGGCCGGCCCGGGACTTGCCCGGATCCTGGCCCGCTTGTCGGCCGGGGCGGGGGAACGTCCTTCACCTTCGCCCCACCGCTGAGCCGCGATCACGACGGACGAGTCTCTGCTGCTGCTCGACCGCGAGAGTCTGCGGTCTTATGGCGCGGGCTTCCGCCTGCAACTCTTGGTCCGCCTGTTCGCCTGCGTAGATCCGGACGAGGTCGTGCATCCGGTAGCGGCCCGGGCCGCTACTCTCGGCCAGATTTGTGTCGTTTGGTGGCTCACGACGCGGAGCGCATGCTCGGATGGTTGACGGAGCGCACCAGCCACGTGGCGTGGCGCAGATTTCAAGAGCACGGCCGCACTCTCCTGGTGGCCAATGCGAACAGGACGCCGGTGGAGCGTCTCCTCGGGTGCGACATCATCTTCTACCCCCAGATCCATGATCTGCGCCTTCTGTCCGGACTCGCGGCCAGCGTGGGTGCCGGGCGCTCGCAGGTGTACGGGGATCGAGGGGTAGCCCGTGTCGAAGTGCGTGTAGTCGGCAGCCTTGACGCTGCGGACGAAGTCTCCCGAGGGGCGGAATCGCCGCCGCGCCCGCCGGTCGTAGGTCGGCGCCGACCCAGGTTCCGTCACGCACGCCGCTGCACCACTGCGGGGCTCCTGTGGCCGTGGTACCGCGAAGAGGCGCGCAGTGGAGCAGGTCGCCGGGAGCCCTGCGCGGCCAGCGGGGCCGATACACCCAGACCGTGCGTCCCGTGCGCCTGTCCTTCCGTCCGGCACCCAGAGCCGAAGGGCCCTGCGACCTCGGCCCAACGGGCCCTCACCGCCGGTACCGCACGGCCTGCCACCGGGGACTGTTGCCGTCCGGTTTCAGCCGGCCGCGAGTGACAGGGTTCATGTGCTCCCCGGCGTCACGCAGACGCCGGGGAGCACGCCATGTGCCTTGCTTTCCGCGGCACTTCGACACCGACCTCACGGGGGCTCTATGTCTTTTCACGTTGACTCCGAGACGGGCCGTCTGAAGCAGGTCATCCTGCACCGGCCGGACTTGGAACTGAAGCGGCTCACTCCCACGAACAAGGACGCGCTCCTCTTCGACGACGTGTTGTGGGTCAAGCGGGCCCGAGAGGAGCACGACGCCTTCGCCGACACGCTGCGCGACCGCGGAGTGCGTGTCCATCTCTTCGCGGACCTGCTGACCGAGACGCTGGCACTGCCCGCCGCTCGGCAGCTGAGGGTCGCGTCTTCGACGAGCGCGAGTTCGGGGCCTTGGCCACCGACCACTTCCGCGCCTATTTCGACTCCCTCGAGCCGACCGCGCTGACCGCCTGCCTCATCGGTGGTGTCACCAAGGGTGAACTGCTCGAGCGCGTCGGGACCACACCGAGTGTCCGGCTCCAGGCCATGGCCCCCGACGACTTCCTCCTCGCACCGCTGCCCAACCACCTGTTCACGCGCGACACATCGTGCTGGGCGTACGACGGGGTGAGCATCAACCCGATGAGCAAGCGGGCCCGCCGCCGTGAAACGGTCCACTTCGAGGCCGTCTACCGCCACCACCCCCTCTTCGGCAAGGGCGAGTTCCACCGGTGGACCGAGGGTGAGGGGGCCCACCCCGTCACCATCGAGGGTGGCGACGTCCTCGTCATCGGCAACGGCGCCGTGCTCGTCGGCATGAGCGAGCGCACCACTCCGCAGGCCGTGGAGAACCTGGCACTGCGCATGTTCGCCGCGGGCTCCGCCCGGCGGGTGGTGGCGATCAACATGCCCAAGCGCCGCAGCTTCATGCACCTGGACACTGTGATGACGATGGTCAGCGGCGACACCTTCACCCGTTACGCCGGCCTGGGCATGCTGCCGGTGTCCACGATCGAACCCGGCACGGGCGGGCAGGGACTGAAAATCACGGACCACGCACCCGAGTACATGGACCAGGCCATCGCCGACGCCCTGGGCCTGCCGTCCATCAACGTGCTCACACCCAGCCAGGACGTGCGCTCCGCCGAGCGGGAGCAATGGGCCGACGGCTGCAACGTGCTGGCCGTGGAGCCCGGGGTGGTCGTCGCCTACGAGCGCAACGTCACCACCAACACCCATCTGCGCAAGAACGGGTTGGAGGTCATCACCGTACGCGGCAGCGAGCTCGGCCGAGGCCGTGGCGGCCCTCGGTGCATGAGCTGCCCCATCGAACGAGAAGCCGCCTGACGCACTCCGGCGCCCGGACACCCCACCTCTGCCATACCCCTGACACACGCCCCGAGGAGCCAGAGCATGACCGTCGACCTGAGCCACCGCACCTTCCTCAAGGAACTCGACTTCACCCCGGTGGAGTTCCGCCACCTGCTGGAGCTGTCCGCGCGGATCAAAGCGGACCGTCGCAGTGGTTGCGAGGAGCAGAGGCTGCATGGCAAGAACATCGCCGTCATCTTCGAGAAGACCTCGACCAGGACCCGCTGCGCGTTCGAAGTGGCCGCCCACCAGCAGGGCGCGCACGTGACCTACCTGGAGCCCTCGAGCTCACAGCTCGGACACAAGGAGTCGATCAAGGACACCGCCCGGGTGCTGGGCCGCTACTACGACGGCATCGAATACCGGGGTAGCGACCAGCGCCTGGTGGAGGAGCTGGCCCGGTACGCCGGCGTGCCGGTGTGGAACGGGCTGACCGACCAGTGGCATCCCACCCAGTCGCTCGCCGACGTGCTCACCATGTGGGAGCACACCGACAAGCCGCTGCACCAGGTTTCCATCGCCTATCTGGGGGACGCCCGGAACAACGTCGGTAACTCCCTGCTGATCACCGGGGCAATGCTCGGCATGGACGTACGCATGGTCGGTCCCGGCTCTTTGCACAACGCCCCGGAGACAGTGGACGAGGCACGCAAGGTGGCAGCCGGCACCGGCGCACGGATCACGCTCACCGAGGACGTGGCCGAAGGGGTGGCCGGGGTCGACTTCGTCTACACCGACGTCTGGCTGTCGATGGGGGAGCCGCCGGAGCTGTGGGACGAACGCATCGCCCTGCTCAAGCCGTACCAGGTGACCTCCGCCGTCCTTCAGTCGACCGGGAACCCGCGGGTGAAGTTCATGCACTGCCTTCCCGCCTTCCACAACGGCGACACCACCGTCGTCGCGAAGATCGCCGCCCGCACCGGCATGACCGTGCTGGAGGTCACCGACGAGGTCTTCGAGTCCTCCCACTCCATCGTGTTCGACCAGGCCGAGAACCGGCTCCACACCATCAAGGCGGTTCTCGTCGCCACCCTCGCCGACTGACCCGGCCGCCCCTCACCCCCTGGAGAACACTCATGCGTGTCGTCGTCGCCCTGGGTGGCAACGCCCTGCTCCGCCGCCAGGAGCGCCCGGACGCCGCCGTGCAACTCGCCAACGTCCGCGCCGCCGTGGCGGCCCTCGCCCCGCTCGCCCACGAGCACGAGCTCGTCATCACCCACGGCAACGGGCCCCAGGTCGGCGTCCTCGCACTGGAAAGCGCCGCAGACCGCTCCCTGAGCAGCCCCTACCCCTTCGACGTCCTGGGCGCGGAGACCCAGGGCATGATTGGCTATTGGCTATTGGCTATTGGCTACTGGCTACTGGCTCCTGCAGTCCCTGCAGAACGCCCTTCCCGGCCGCCAGGTGTGCGCCCTGCTGAACCAGACCCTGGTCTCCGCGGCCGACCCCGCCTTCGCCGACCCGGCCAAGTTCGTCGGCCCCGTCTACGGACGGGATGAGGCCGAACGGCTGGCGGCCGACCGGGGCTGGACGGTCAGGCAGGACGGCACGCACTGGCGGCGTGTCGTACCTTCACCCCGCCCACAGAGGGTCATGGAGACCCGCCTGATCCGGCTGCTGCTCCAGTCGGGAGCGGTGGCCGTGTGCGCCGGAGGCGGCGGCGTACCGGTCGTCCGGGACGGACAGGGGCAGTTGACCGGAGTCGAAGCGGTGGTGGACAAGGACCTCACCGCGGCCCTCCTGGCCGAGGCGCTGGACGCCGACGCCCTGCTGCTGCTCACCGACGTCCCCCACGTCTCCCTCCACTACGGCACCCCTGAGGCCGAACCCATAGGACGAACCACCCCCGCAGCGCTGCGAGCCCAGCACTTTCCAGCGGGATCGATGGGCCCCAAGGTCGACGCCGTGTGCCGGTTCGTGGAACTCACGGGGGGGCACGGCAGCCATCGGCGCCCTCCAAGACGCCCGCGCCATCCTCGACGGGACCGCCGGCACCGTCGTCACACCCACCGGCCGCGACCTCGACGGCCGCCTCGACGCACATGAGGACCTGACATGAGCCTCGGCACCACCCCCCAGAGCCCCCGAGCCCACCGCCGACACGGCCGGCACCGCACCCACGAAGCGGCGCTTGTCGTTCCCCTCCGCGTTCACCGTCCTGATAGCGGTCACCGTCGCGGTCTGGGCCCTGACCTTCGTGCTGCCCGCCGGACGCTACGACACCAAGGACGGGAGCCCCGTCCCCGGCACCTACCGGTCGGTGGAGGTGACCACCGGCTTCTGGGAGCGGCTCAAGGACCTGTTCCTCTCACCGGTCAACGGCCTGTACGGCGTCACCGACACCCAGAGCGGTCTCACCACACCCGGTGGCACCGGAACCTTCGCGGGCGCCGCTGGAGTGTTCCTCTTCATCCTGGCCGTGGGGGCCTTCATCACCGTCACCATGCGCACCGGAGCCCTCACCGCCGGGGTGGCCCGTCTCGCTCAACGCCTGCGCCACCACAGAGCGGTGCTGCTCGTCGTCCTGCTGGCGGTGTTCTCCCTCGGCGGCACCACCTACGGATGGCGGAGGAAACCCTCGGCTTCTACGGGCTCATGATCCCCCTGATGCTCGGCCTGGGCTACGACCGCATGGTCGCCGCGACCGTCATCATGGTCGGCGCGGGAGTCGGCACCCTCGCCTCCACCGTGAACCCGTTCGCCACCGGAGTGGCCTCCGACAGCGCCGGCATCGGCACCGGAGACGGCATCCTGCTGCGCCTGGCGATGTGGGCCTGCCTGACGACGCTGGCAGCCGCGTACCTGCTGCGCTACGCCCGCCGCGTCACCGCCGACCCCTCCCGCTCCCTGACCCTGCTCACCGAGGACGACCGTCGTCTCCAGACCGAAGGCGGCGACCAGGTGGAGCTCACCAGTCGTCAGCGCGCCGTCCTGGGCCTCTTCGCGGCCACCTTCCTCTTCATGATCTTCGCTGTGGTCCCCTGGACGGATCTGCACGTCACCTTCCTGCCTACACTCGGTTGGTACTTCCCCGAGCTCGCCGCCCTTTTCATCGTCGCGGCCGTCCTCGTCGGGCTGATCGGAGGCTTGCGGGAGAAGGGCACCGCGGAGGCCGTCACCGCCGGAGCGGGAGACTTCATCGGCGCGGCCATGATCGTCATGCTGGCAAGGGGTGTCACCGTCATCATGAACAACGCCAGCGTCACCGACACCATCCTCAACACCCTGCATGGGGCGGTGTCCGGCACATCGTCCGGCGTGTTCGCCGTCCTGATGTTCGTGGTGAACCTCCCCCTGGCGTTCTTCGTCCCCTCCTCCGGCCACGCCGCGCTCGCCATGCCGATCCTCGCGCCGCTGGCCGACTTCGCCGGAGTCAGCCGAGCCCTGGTGGTCACCGCCTACCAGTCGGCCTCGGGATGGGTGAACCTCATCACCCCCACTTCCGCTGTCGTCATGGGCGGCCTTGCCCTGGCCAAGGTCCGCTACGACCAGTACCTGCGCTTCATAACGCCCCTCATGGGCATACTGCTGGTGGCGGTAGCCGGCTTCCTGGCACTCGGCGCGGCCCTGAGCTGAGTCCCGTCACGATGTCCCGGGCCTGGCAGCCCGATTCTCGGCCTGCCAGGCCACCACTGTGTCCACCGCGCGTTGCGGGCCTCATGGGCGCGCCGGACGGGCCATCAGGCCCTGGGAGCCGCTCCATTGTTCGGTGACAGTGAGATCTGGCAGGGGCAGGGCGCCCATCAGCCGTTCCAAGGAGGTGGGCCACATGCTCGGACTGCTGGTCATCGGAGCCGTCACATCGATCGGGCTCGGCGCGATTCTCGTGTTCGCCGTCGACTGGCAATGGGACGGTGCTGACCGGCCACTGGTGGGACTGATCATGATGGCGGTCGGGATGCTCGCCCTTGTCGCCGCCACGAACATGTACGGCCACGACTCCCACTCCGGGAAGGCGTCGTGAGCCCGCCCCCTCCGCGCGGAATGGACAGTGCCGGTGCGGATGCCGTCCTGATACCCAACCATGGCGCAGGTCCAGTCACTTGGCCCCACGCCCAGTTCCAAGACTGACTCCCGGGAGTCACGGGGCAGGTGCACTTGCTCTGACGCTCCACGGCGCGACTCGTGTGGGTGACAGCCCCGGCTCCACGCCCGGCGTCGGGGCGGTGGCTCGTGCCGGTGTCCATCCCGTCTGCCTCGTACAGAGCAGGCACGTGGCTGTGGTCCGCCCGGGCGGAGCAGGGTGGGCCCATCCGGCCCTTACCGCGCGGCTTTTGCTGTGTCAGTGTCTGAGGCGGCGGGTGCACTTCCGGCCGTGGGGTCGGTGGACTCGCGGGAGGTCCCATGCCCCGGGGCGCTGCTGAGACGGTCCGCACTCCTGCGGCGCGGCGCGTCGCATGCTTCGGCTACGCCGGCCCGGCTCCCGCCTGCCGCCCGCGACCACACATGACGGAGGAAGCATGCGCAAGGACGAGCGGCCGGACGGCGTACCGCTGACCGACGAGGAGCTCAGTGCGCTGGATGCGCACTGGAGGGCCGCCAACTACCTTTCGGCGGGCCAGATCTACTTGATGGACAACCCTCTGCTGAAGAAGCCGCTGGAACCGGTGCACATCAAACCGCGGCTGCTCGGCCACTGGGGCACCTCCCCGGGGCTCAATCTCGTGCACACCCACCTCAACCGGATCATCAAGCGGCACGGCATCGACGCACTCTGCGTCTGGGGTCCCGGACACGGCGGGCCGGCCGTTCTCGCCAACTCCTGGCTGGAGGGCAGCTACAGCGAGGTCTACCCGGACGTGAGCCGTGACGAGGACGGCATGGCGCGGCTGTTCCGGCAGTTCTCCTTCCCCGGCGGAGTGCCGAGCCATGTGGCGCCCGAAACCCCCGGCTCGATCCACGAGGGCGGCGAACTGGGCTATTCCCTGTCGCACGCCTACGGCGCCGCCCTGGACAACCCGGACCTGCTGGTGGCGTGCGTCATCGGCGACGGCGAGGCGGAGACGGGACCGCTGGCCGCCTCCTGGCACTCCGACAAGTTTCTCGACCCCGTCCACGACGGAGCGGTCCTGCCCATCCTCCACCTCAACGGATACAAGATCGCGAACCCCGCCGTGCTTGCGCGGATGCCGGAGACGGAGCTCGACGAGCTGCTGCGCGGCTATGGCCACGATCCCCTGCACGTAACCGGTGATGACCCGCGCCAAGTCCACCAGGCCATGGCCGCCGCGATGGACACGGCCCTCGACCACATCCGGCGCATCCAGCACCAAGCCCGAACCGGCGCCCCCGCCGGACGGCCGCGCTGGCCGGTGATCGTCCTGCGCACTCCCAAGGGCTGGACCGGCCCCGCCGAGGTCGACGGCGTGCCCGTCGAGGGCACCTGGCGTTCCCACCAGGTGCCCCTGGCGCAAGTCCGCGACAACGACGACCACCGGGCCCAACTGGAAGCGTGGCTGCGCTCGTACCGTCCCGAGAAGCTCTTCGACGAGACCGGCCGGCCGAGCCCCCAGGTGCTGGAATGCGTGCCGGAGGGCGAACGGAGGCTCGGTGCGACACGCCACGCCAATGGCGGCCTGCTCCTGCGGGACCTGCCCCTGCCTCCGCTCGAAGGCTTCGCCGTCCCCGTGGACCGGCCCGGCGCGACCCGCCACGAGCCGACCGGGGTACTCGGACAGTTCCTCGAAAGCGTCATGGCATCCACCGGCGAGCGCCGCGACTTCCGCCTCGTCGGCCCCGACGAGACCGCCTCGAACCGCCTCCAGGCCGTGTACGAGGCGAGCGGCAAGGCATGGCAGGACCCGGTCCTGGACACTGATGAGCATCTCGACCGGCACGGCCGGGTGATGGAGATCCTCTCCGAGCACACGTGCCAGGGCTGGCTGGAGGGCTACCTTCTGACGGGCAGGCACGGGCTGTTCTCCTGTTACGAAGCCTTTGTCCACATCGTGGACTCCATGGTCAACCAGCACATCAAATGGCTCAAGACCTCACGCGCCCTGCACTGGCGCGCGCCCATCGCCTCCCTCAACTACCTGCTGACGTCCCATGTGTGGCGCCAGGACCACAACGGCTTCTCCCACCAGGACCCCGGCTTCGTCGACCACGTCCTGAACAAGAGCCCCGAGGTCGTCCGCGTCTACCTGCCCCCGGACGCCAACACCCTGCTGTCCGTCGCCGACCACGCGTTGCGCAGCCGTGACTACGTGAACGTGATCGTGGCCGGCAAGCAGCCGTGCTTCGACTGGCTCTCCCTGGAGGACGCCCGCGCGCACTGCGCCCGCGGCGCCGGCGTGTGGGAATGGGCAGGCAGCGAGCACGGCACGCGCGAGCCCGAGGTCGTCCTTGCCTGCGCCGGCGACGTACCCACCCAGGAGATCCTCGCGGCGGCCGGCCTCCTGCGGCGCCATCTGCCCCAGCTCGCCGTGCGCGTGGTGAACGTCGTCGACATGACCCGGCTCATGCCCCACGAGGAACACCCGCACGGCATGACCGACCTGGAATACGACGCCCTGTTCACCCGCGACAAGCCGGTGATCTTCGCCTACCACGGCTACCCCTGGCTCGTGCACCGCCTCGCCTACCGCCGCGCCGGACACCCGAACCTCCACGTCCGCGGCTACAAGGAGATGGGCACCACGACGACCCCCTTCGACATGGTCGTACGCAACGACCTCGACCGCTACCGCCTCGTGATGGACGTGATCGACCGCGTTCCCGGCCTCGCCGTACGGGCCGTGAGCGTACGGCAGGCCATGGCGGACGCCCGCGTCCGCCACCACGCCTGGATCCGAGAGCACGGCACTGACATGCCCGAAGTCGCCGACTGGACCTGGGGCTACGACCGGTACCCGGCCTGATCCCACCGTCCACACGCCGTAACCCCGGACGTCTCGGGCAGGCCGCCGCAGCACCCCAGCGCGGCCTCGCCCGACCCGCAGAATCGCTCAGGGGCGGGAGTCGAGCCCGCGCTTGCACATCACGTCAGCCTCCCCTGCGGAGCGGGAGGCGACCGCGACGCGGCGGCGGGTGCCGCCGCTCGTGCAGTGCCTTCCGGCGGCTGCGGGGGTCCAACGGCCCTGGCACCCCCCCACCCGGCTCCCGGCATTCTCAAGGACTTGGGGGCATCCCGCGTGCCCGCAGCCACACCGGGCCGTCCGGCTCGCCGCACGCGCCAGGCCGACCGCCTGGTGCCTCTCGGTGAGAGCGGCACATCCCTGATGAGGTGTGACGCGTGGCGCACCAGCGGCAGAACCGGGTACGGGCTTCGACGATCGGCAGGGTGTGGGCGGTCAGGGGGGGCAGGCGTCGAAGCGGTGGACGAGTTCGGCGCTGCGCCTGGGGCGGGTGATGATCGGCAGCGCGCCTTCTTCCATGGCCAGTTCCTTCCATGGCCAGGGGCTCAGCATCCGGGCAAACTTGCCCCCAGCGTTCCGGAAGGTCCAACTGCTATAGCTCGCTCGGCCATACGGACGAGGCGTCTCGCCGGTCGGCCGCCAGCCGGTTGACCACGCCGACGACGCCGTCGACTCGCCATGCGGCCCGGATCAGCGCCATGGTGTTGATCTCAGGTCCGGCGGCGCCCTCAATGGTGACGACCCCGTCTCGGACATCTATGTGGAGTTTGCCGGCGTCGTCAGCGGGACCGTGGAGGCAGACAGCGCCTGCTATGTCTTCGCGGATCTCCTCGTCGGTGCGCAGGAAGACGCTCAGGAGGTCGCGGCGTGTGGTGATGCCGATGAGACGGTCCTCCTCGTCCACGACGGGTAGCCGGTCGATGTGGCAGCGTTCCATGATGCGCGCCGCGTCGACCACGCGCTGCTCGGGATGCACGGTGACCGCGGGACTCGACATCAGCCCGCCGGCCGTCAGGGCCGGGGCGGTGGGGCGAGCGCGGGCGATCCTCCTCAGGGCTCCCAGCACGCGGTCCCGGTCGGCCCCGGTCCGGCCGCGAGCCGCCTGTCGCCGGGTCAGGTCGGTCTGCGAGACCACGCCCATGACCTTGTCGTCGTCGTCCACCACCGGCAGACCGCTGATGCGGTGGGACGTGAGCAGGCGGGCCAGCTCCTTGAGGGAGGTGTCCGGATGTGCCTTGACCACTTCGCTCGACATCACTTCGCCCACAGTCCGGTGCTTCACCACGGTTCTCATCTCCATTCGCCTGACAAGCTCTTGGCCTCCGCCCGCGGCACCACGGTCGTCCCCGGCACAAAGGGAATGTGTCCCGGGGCGATCCCGTTCCCGAGTCCTCGATAGACGCCGACGGCCTCGTGCCCGGCTACGAACGGAGAGGGCTTGACCGGCCGGTCACCGTGGGCCGCGTCAATGTCCGTATGGCACAGCCCGGACGCCTCGACGCGGATGCGCACCTGCCAACGGCTCTCTCAGGGTCTTCACCACTGCTGCCTCCATCGCCCGTTCCTCCTGCTTGTCGTCGCCACCAGCGTGGGCCGCGGTGGGGAGGGCGAACAGAACCGGTCAGGACCTGTACCGCGGGCCCTTCGGCCCGTGATCTGTCGGGCCACTCGGCGTGCGGGAGACGAGGGCCCAATGGCACTGGGACAGCCCCCTTCGACCCCTGCCGCGGGGCAGGCGGGAGCCCGCACGCTGGCGCCACCTGCATCGGCACCGGGCCTCCGAACGCTTCCAGGACGTCCCCGCTTACTGGGCCTGCCCGCCTCCATCCCCGCGGAAGGCGTCGCCTCCTACGCGGCCGCCGTGGAGCGCTGCGCGACGCGGTCGGTATCGCCCCGTCCTTCCGCGCCCTGGGCATCGACGAGACGGCATACATCGGCGATCTGCCTCAGCCGGCGCTGAACGCCTACGAGGACCAGTGAGCCCCGGCCAACCCGCGCATGCCGATGCTCGACGATATGGAGGACATCATGCGCGCCGCGTACTACGCCGGGCCCCGGCCACTGCCCTTGACCTGACCCTCCGTCCACCCACACGGCCGATAGGCTGTCCCGGTACGGGCGGGGGATCGACGGAGGAGGCCCGGTGGGTGTGGAGGAGCCGCTGTCGCGGATGCCTCAGATGCGGCTCGACGAGCTGCTGGAGGAACTGCAGGCGCGTATCAACGCCGCGCGCGGCACCCGGGACCGGGTGCACAGCCTGCTGGAGGCGGTCGTCTCGGTGGGCCGCGAACTGGACCTTGCGCAGGTGCTGCGACGGATCGTGGAAGCCGCCGCACTGCTGGTCGATGCCCAGTACGCGGCGCTCGGAGTGATCGGCCCCGACGGACGGAGCCTGTCGCAGTTCCTCACCGTCGGCCTGACAGAGCAGGAGAGCGCCGGGATCGGGCCCCTGCCGGCCGGGCACGGCATCCTCGGCGAGCTCATCCGCAATCCCGAACCGCTCCGCCTGACCGACCTCGGCGCCCATGAGGCGTCCTACGGCTTCCCCTCCGACCACCCGCCGATGCGGACGTTCCTCGGCGTGCCCATCCGCGTCCGCGACGAGGTCTTCGGCAACCTCTACCTGACCGACAAGCACGGGGGCATGGACTTCGACGCTGAGGACGAGTCGGTGATCTCCACGCTGTCCGTCGCCGCCGGGGTCGCCATCGACAACGCCCGGCTCTACGAAGCCTCGCAGCGCCAGCAACGCTGGCTGCAGGCGAACGCGGAGATCACCAACAGCCTGCTCTCGGGCAGCCCGCGCCTGGAGGTCCTGGAGCTGATCGCCCGCCGAGCCCGGGAGATCACGGAGGCTACGCTCGCCGACGTGTCCGTGCCCGTGGCCGGTACGGACGACCTCGTCGTCGAGCTGGCCATCGGTGCCGACGACGACACCCGCCGCGGCCTTGTCGTACCGGTCGAAGGCACCCTTTCCGGCGCCGCCTACCAGGCCGGTGCACCCGTGACCACGGCCGGCCTCGCCGAGGACGACCGGTACAGCGCCGGGCCCGGCCGCTTCGACGGCCTGGGCCCGGCGGTCGCCGTCCCCCTGGGCACAGCAGCCAAGGACACCCGGGGAGTGCTGCTGCTGGCCCGCCACCAAGGAGAGCCGGTCTTCACCGGAGCCGAACTGGAGCCGCTGCTGGCCTTCGCCGGACAGGCCGCGCTCGCCCTCGAGCTGGCCGAACGCCGCAGCGACGCCGAGCAGCTCGCGCTCCTGGAGGACCGCGACCGCATCGCCCGGGACCTGCACGACCTCGCCATACAGCGCCTGTTCGCGACCGGCATGACGTTGCAGAGCGCCGCACGCCTCGTGCAGCACGAGGGCGCCGCCGAACGGGTCTCGCGCGCCGTCGGAGACCTCGACGAGACCATCAAGATCATCCGTTCCACCATCTTCGGCCTGCAAGCCCGCGAGGAGGACACGGGACCGAGCCTGCGGGCGCGCATAGCCCGCACCGTGGGCGAGACGGCGACTGTGCTCGGGTTCCCGCCCCGCCTGAGCATGGAGGGCCTGCTGGACACGGACGTACCGCCGCAGGTGGCCGATCACGTCACGGCAGCGCTGACCGAAATGCTCAGCAACGCCGCCCGCCACGCACACGCCACCCGGGTGGAGATCGTCCTGCAGGCCACCTCCGACGAAGTCCTCCTCACCGTGACGGACAACGGCAGAGGCATTCCTGCCGACGGCCGGCGCAGCGGCCTGAACAACCTCGAAGAGCGGGCCCGAAAAGTGGGTGGCACCGTGGAGATCGGGCGCCCGGACGAGGGTGGCAGCCGGCTGGTGTGGCGCGCGCCTCTCGCCTCCGGCCCTGGCGATTGATCGCCCGCTTCCCAGCAGGCGAACATCCGATCCTTCCGGTGCAGGCCGGGGACGGCGGCCCGTCTGCGGCCCCACCCGACGTTCTGAGGGCCGCCGTGGAACAGGCGCCCGCAGTCGGGGTGACAGCGGCGTTTGCCGTCGCAGGACTCGGTCATCCGGTGCGACTGGCTCTACGCGATGACCTGCAAGCCCGTCACCAGGTCCGGCCGGATACGCAATGCGGCATACATGGCGGGGTGTTGCGCCCACGGGCGCAGACGGGCTGCGAAGCGCGCGAGTTCCCTCTCGTCGGTGACCCCGTGGGCGTAACCGGTGACCACCACGCTCCAGCCGACGTGCGTCTCGAGGTCGATGACATCAGCCTCGTAGGCCACCACGACACCTGCGGCCTGGTTCGGCGTCACGATGGAGGCGAGCGTGGCGCCGTCGTGCAGCTGGACGATGATGTCCTCGCCGTCCATGAGGTGGTTCACCGGGCGGATGGCCGGCAGGGCCTGATGGGTGAAGACGATGCGCCCGAGCGAGACGCTGCCGAGCAGCCGCAGGCCCTCGACACGGCCGAGCTGTTCTGTCCGCCGGGGCGCCACCGCCTCACGGTGGCCGTCCACCATGGTGTGCGTGGCTTCGTCCTTCATCGTGCCCACCTTCTGCTCCAGCTCGGCCCTGGACGACTTCGCTGCCTCCAGCCAGCGTCTCCCGCTGCACGCTGCCTCAGTAGGGCCGAACGGACCTTTCAGCCGCGCCGGTTCGGCCATCGCCGCAGGCCGGATCTCTCCGAGGGGTCAGGCGAAGGAGCAGGGCACGACGTGGTGCACACCCAGGGCGCGGACGACGCGAGCAGTAAGCCACTGGATGCGGCACAGGCTCAAGCGCACACCGGCAGCCACGCACCGGCGGTGCATGCGCAGGAACAGCGCCACGCCGGAACTGTCGCAGAAGGTGACGTCTGCCAGGTCGAGCACCAGTTCGCGCGCGGTCTCCCGCGTGAGATGGGTCAGCTCCGCCTCGATGTGCGCAACGGTGTACAGGTCGAGCTCCCCGGCCAGGGCGACCGCCGTCGTACTGTGGTCCAGCGGGGTCGTGGTCAGGCTGATCTGGGGCGTCGTCATGGCGGCAGCCCTGCTTTCTTGATCCAAGCGGTGTCCCGGGGCCATTGCCCCGGCCGTGCCGGCGCACGCGGGGAAGTCAACCGGACCGCGAGCGAAGGCAGCAGGTCCGGCGGGTCCCTCACCATGGGGCCGAAGGCCCCTCGCCAGCGATGCCTCGTCGTCGCAGCGGGAACGGAGGGCCGCACAACGGGGGCGCCGACGGATGCCGTTCATCCGGCTCGTGATCGTCGTCCACAGGGGGTGCGCCGGCCTTTGCGGCATCGGGTACCGGCGATTGCCGGGCCTGGCCGGGGCATGGGGGCCGTCCGGCCCTGGGCGATGGTCCCGCTCGCGCGACAGGATACCCAGGGAGCCCCTCGGGGCGGAGAATTCGGCGAACACGGAGTGTGCGATGACAGACAGCAGCGGCGGCCTCACCGAGAAGGCACCGATCAGGGTCTTCCTTCTCGACGACCACGAGGTGGTGCGTCGCGGTGTGCACGATCTGCTGGACGCCGAGCCCGACCTGACCGTGGTCGGGGAGGCCGGTACGGCCGAGCAGGCACTGGTGCGGGTGCCAGCACTGCGCCCGCAGGTCGCTGTCCTCGACGTGCGGCTGCCGGACGGGGACGGCGTGAGCGTGTGCCGGGAACTGCGGTCGCGCGTGCCCGACCTGGCCTGTCTGATGCTGACCTCGTTCGACGACGAGGAGGCGCTGCTCGACGCGATCATGGCCGGCGCATCCGGTTACGTCCTCAAGCAGATCACCGGCACGGACCTGGTCACCGCCGTGCGCACGGTCGCCTCGGGCCAGTCCATGCTCGACCCCGGCGCCACGGCACGGGTGATGGCCCGGCTGCGTGGCGGATCCCCCCAGGAGGAGCAGCGCCAGGGGCTGCCCGGATTGACCGAGCGGGAGCGGGAGATTCTCGCTCTAGTGGGAGAAGGTCTGACGAACCGGGAGATCGGCAAGCGCCTGTATCTGGCGGAGAAGACCGTCAAGAACAACATCTCGCGGCTGCTCGCCAAGTTGGGTGTCGAACGCCGGGTGCAGGCCGCCGTCATCGCTACCCAGGCACTGGCCGCCCAGAAGGACCAGGCCGGTTCGGCCGGGCGGGAAGCCCGCCCGCGAGGCTGAACGCCAGTTTCGTACGCGGATGCGTACTGATGACAGGGCCCCTGCTCCGTGACGCGCCGGAGCCGAGCAGGGGCCGCTGTCGGCATCCCGGCCTACGAAGAGCACGACGGGCGCGGCCGCCGGACTCCTTCGCGCCCTGACATCCGGCGACGTCTGGACGGGCCACCTGTCGTGGATGTCGTTTCGAGGCGGGTCCGGAAGTCCCTTTGCCGCGCCGTCGCATGATTGATGTCGGCGAGTCGCTGATGGCGACCGGCCAACTCGGCAGTCGTCAGCGTCATGCGGAATCCGGCCTGTGGTCAGGCGGACGCCTGCTGAGCTCGTTTCACAGGCGAGCTCTGCCCCGGGTCAGGTCGGCTTCGATGTACTGGGCGCCCCTGACGCCTACACGCCGGGGCTGCACATGACCCAGGTGATCGAGGGCGCTTTGGCCCGTTGGCGGGTCTCGGACGGGTTGACCTCGCTGGTGCGCAGGCTGGCTCTGCGGCGAGCGACGACAGCTCGGCCCGGAATGCGTTCCTGGTCGTGGAATCGCCTTGCGATCCGGCCGCTTCGGCGGTCCCGGCGGTGTCGTCTTCATGGCGGGGGCCGGCCATGTGCTCGGCCCCCGCCACCGGGAGACGGTCAGTCGTGCGGAACGACAGCGACGGGGCAGGGCGCATGGTGCAAGGCGGCGTGAGCGACCGATCCGATGCGGGTACCGACGGGCGCGTGGCGCGTCCGTCGGCCGACCACGAGCAGCTGCGCGTTCGACACGGCCGACAGCAGTACCTGTCCCGCGCTGCCGATCTCGACGTGCTCGGTAACGGGGACGTCGGGGAACCGCTCCCGCCACGGGGCGAGGGCCTCCGCCAGCGCCTTCTTCTCGAAGGGCTCCAGTCCGCCCGCCTCGTCCGCCAGGCACATCGAGCCGGGGCTGTAGGCGAAGACCGGCGGCAGGTTCCAGGCCCGTACCGCACGCACGGCCGCGCCGCGTGCGGCCGCCTCCTCGAAGGCGAAACCGAGCACAGCGTCGCTGTCCTCCGGCGTGCCCTGCTGGCCCACGACGATCTCGCCGCCCTGCGCCTGCGTCTGCCCGCCACGGGCGCGCACGGAGATGACGGGCCGTTTCGCGGCGGCGATCACCTGCTGACCGTAGGAGCCGAGGAGGAAGCCGACGAACGCCCCGTGCCCCCGCGAACCCAGCACCAGCATCTCGGACGCTTCGGCCTCCCTCAGCAGAGCGGCGACCGCGGTGTCCTGGACCACTTCGGCGGTGACCGTGAGAGCCGGGTGACGGCCAGCGATGTGAGTCTCCGCTTCTCGGAGCACCGTGTGGGCGGACTTGGCCTGCGTCTCCCTGTCCTGGACGACCGGGACGTCCAGCGGCTGCCAGAGCCAGGCGTGCACGATACGCAGCGGCATCCCGCGCAGTTCGGCTTCGCGTGCCGCCCAGCCGGCCGCTGCCAGGCTCTCCGCGGAACCGTCCACTCCTACGGTGATGTTGCTGGTCATGAGGGTGCCTCCATACGGTTCGACGGGCACGCCGCTTTGGCCGCCCTTTCCCGTCCTCAGCATCCGTGCGAAGGCGGCGATCCGCGGAGGGCCCATCGGCCCTGTCTCCCGGCCGTTCGGTCACGGCGTCGGGGCCGTCCAGCCGGTGATGCGCGGCCGGGAGGCCCACTGGCCCATGACAGGGACCTCCGGCCCCGTGCGCGAACCACCCTGGCCGACCACGGTGTGAGGGCAGGCCCGCCCAGCATGGCGCCTCGGAGTGCCGGACGGCCAACTCCCTTGAGGGGCTGTGCAGTTCAGTCCACGTACGCCGCATCCGGCTCTGCCGGCGGCCAGACTTACGGAGTCCCCATGTCCCGCACCGTCACCGTCGGCCTCGACGGATCCCAGGAGAGCCTCACCGCCACGCAGTGGGCCGCCCAGGAGGCACTGCGCCGCGCGGTGCCGCTGCGGCTGCTCCGGGCATGGAGCAGGGACGAGGACCCGCGCACTTGTCTGGTCGACCCGGCGACGGCGCGCGGATGGGGCGAGCGTACGCTCGCCACCGCCGAAAGGCGGCTGCGGCGCCGCCATCCGGGCCTGGATGTCGAGACGAAGTGGGTGGCCGCCGACCCGGTGGAGCTGCTGTGCGCCGCTGCCGACGAAGCGGAATTGCTGGTGCTCGGCTCCCGCGGTCTGGGCGGCCTGGCCGGCTTCTTCGCAGGGTCGGTCTCCATGGCCGTGCTCGCCCGCACGCGGCGACCTGTCGTCCTCGTTCGCCCGCACGACCCCCTGGAGCCCGAGCAGGACCTTACGGGGGATGTGGTGGTCGGTCTGGACGTGTCCGCCCCCAGCGACGAGGTGCTCGCCTTCGGCTTCGGTGCGGCCGACCGGTACGGCTGCGGCCTGCGGGTGGTGCACAACTGGGCTGTCCCCGCGCTCTACGGACCCGACATGGGCGGCGCACTGCCACTGCTCATGACGGAGGTCGCCGAGGACGCACGACGGGCGCTCGACAAGGCGCTGGCCGCCTGGACCGAGAAGTTCCCGGGTGTAGTGGTGGCGCGCGACTGCCGCCAGGGTCGGCCGGCGCAGGACCTGATAGAGCTGTCGCACGACGCCCGGCTCGTCGTCGTCGGCCGCAGGGTCCGGCGCGCGCGGATCGGTACCCACATCGGGGCCGTCACCCACGCGGTCCTGCACCACTGCCTGGCCCCGGTCGCGGTCGTCCCACACGACTGAACGGGCCCGACGGCCGGGCGGGGCACGCCGACGCTGCCCGCCGGTGCGGCATCTGCCCAGGGCAGATGGGGCAGCGCAGCCGAGCCGCCCACGCTGGTACCTCCCGGCCTCTTACAGCGACGACGACGAAAGGCGCCGCGTGGACCGTGAGGGCGGGCGGGGTCCTCACCAAGGGCTGTTCAGCCCACCGCCGTGGACCGTTGGCGCCCGGCGCGGCCCGGCGCCGGCCGGGAGAGTCCGCGGTGTCAGGAACTCGAACGGAACGTCATCGAAGGGATCATCACCATGGCCGGGCACCAGCACCCCGACCCGAAGGCCCGATTCCACCTGCCGTCCATGCGCAGGAACCAGGCCGCCTCCGCCCCGGAGTCCGCAGCGCCTGCACGCATCGACACGGACACGGACACGGCACGGGCCTACGTCTTTTCCTCGGTCCGTGTGCTGATGGGACTCGTCTTCCTGTGGGCCTTCCTCGACAAGACCTTCGGACTGGGCTACGCCACCCGGTCCGGCAAGGGCTGGATCGACGGTGGCTCGCCCACCGAGGGGTTCCTCGGCCACGTCGCCGTCGGACCGATGGAATCCGCCTTCCACTCCTGGGCCGGCGCCGCCTGGGCGGACTGGCTGTTCATGCTCGGTCTGCTCGGCATCGGCCTCGCCCTCACCGCCGGGGTGGCGCTGCGCCTGACGGCCCTCGCGGGCACCGTGATGATGGCGCTGATGTGGATGGCCGAGTGGCCACCCGCTCAGCACCTGTCGGACGGCTCACGGAGCATGTCGACGAACCCGTTCATCGACTACCACCTCGTCTACGCCGTGGTGCTCATCGCTCTCGCCGCCGCCTCGGCCGGCGACGCCTTGGGCCTGGGGCGGCCGTGGGCCAAGCTCCCCTTCGTCCGCGACCACAGGTGGCTGCGCTGAACGCCGCCGGAGCGGTGGGCCCGCTGACGGGGCCCACCGCTCCGGTCCGCCAAGAGGGCCTGCCGGCCCCCATCCGGGACCAGCGGTCCCTGCCCCGGTCGGCCACTGACCGAGATGCTCGAAGCAGATCAGATAACGCAGGAGGTGGGCTCTGTGCCCGGAACGATTGTCGTGGGACTCGACGGCTCGACCGAGAGCCGTGCCGCCGCGGAATGGGCCGCCCGTGAGGCGGAGTTGCGCGATCTGCCGGTGAAACTGGTCCAGGTGTGGCAGCCGGTGCCGATGGCGCAGGCGCCGCTCCTCGGGGCCGAGACCGGCCAGCACTGGACCAAGCGCGTCCTCCGCGAGGTCGCCGAAGAACTGCGGCTGCGTCACCCCGGCGTCGAGGTGAGCACCGAACAACGCAACGGAATCCCGGCCGGTGTCCTCCTGGACGCCGCACTGGACGCGGAGTTGCTGGTCCTCGGCTCCCGCGCGCTGAGTGGTATCGGTGGCTTCCTCATGGGGTCCGTCGGCCAGTCCGTGACCGCCCACACCGAGGTGCCCGTGGTCCTGGTCCGGGCGGGTGGGCAGGCCGCCGAGCACCTCGAGGACGCCGTCGGCACCGCGTCCGGTGCCACCGGCTTCCGGCCCGTCGTCCTGGGGCTGGACACCGGCAGCTCCAATGTCCAGGTGATCTCCTTCGCCTTCGAGGAGGCACGGCGTCGCAAGGCCACCCTCGCCGTCGTCCACAGTTGGGACCTGCCGCCCTCCTACGCGTACGGCATGGCCGGCGGGTACGACCCCCGCGCGGACATATCCCGTGCGCAGGCAGGCGCCCTCACCGAGGTGCTCCTGCCCTGGCGGGAAAAGTACCCGGACGTCAGGGTGGGCGAGATGTCCCGTATGGGTAGCCCCGCCAGCCACCTTGTCGACGCCTCCCGTGACGCCTCGCTCGTCGTCGTCGGCCGTTGCGTGCGCCGTGCACCGTTCGGCATCCACATCGGTTCCGTGGCGCACGCGGTATTGCACCATGCCGCCGTCCCCGTCGCCGTCGTCGCCCACGACTGACACGGTTGAGCGTGCAAGGCGATAGACCACGACGGTGGCTGTCGTAGGGGGCTCGGCGACCGCGGCTCGGTCGCCATCTGGTTGGTCGGGACGCACACCGCGATCCGCTCATGCGGGACACCCGTGTCCGGGTCCGCGTCCCACTTCGTGATCAGAGCGGCCGCACCCCCCTCCCGCTCGGCGTCCCAGTCCGGGAAGGCGTGCCCGGCCGGGCGGCGACATCCGCGGCCGGTCTGCGCTCGGCCCTCGGAGTCCTGGGCGATGTCGTCGCCTTCTTCAGCGGGCGTGCGCAGGGATGCACGAATCGGGCCGGATCCGTCGGCGGTCGGATCAGCGCGGTGAGGGGTGCCGGTTCGTTACGGCACCGGGCGGGGCGGGAGCCGTTGAAGGTGCGGGCCTTGGCCGGTCGTACGGGCGGCCGGGCCTGTGGGGCATTCCCACAGGCCGGGCCGGGTTCCCGTCAGGCGAACGGGGTCGTGAGGACGGAACCCGTGCCCACCTGGATGGTGGAAGGACCGTTGCCCAGGGCGCTCCAGACCTCGACGCGGATGGTGCCGCCGTTCAGGTCGCCCAGCGTGCCCGAGGCGGAGAGTGCTCCCTGCCGGGCGGAGGAGTAGTCCTCCCAGCCGGTGATCGGGTCGGTGGCGAAGTAGCGGAACGTCTCGACACGGTCGAAGGTGCCGTCGCCGGTCAGGTCGTAGGAGACCCGGGCCTGCTGGGCGTAGCCGACGTGGGTGCCGGCGTCGACCTTGAAGGTGAAGGCCGTGCTGGAGCCCGACTTCAGGGTGCCCCTGACCTTCTTCACCTCGTAGACCAGCGGGTTGTACGGGGTTCCATCATGGTTGGTGCCGCCCGCTGACGGGATGGTGTCCGAGGAACCGGTCGAGGCCGCCTGGGTGGTCAGCCGGCCGCCGGAGTGCAGATAGAAGATGCCGCCTGTGACCGGCGGGGGCCCGGAGGTGGTGACGGTCATGGGGGCGCTGGCCGGCCCTACCTGATCGGCGGTGTCGCGGGCCTTGACGCTGTAGGTGTACGGGGTGCCGGCGGTCAGCCCGGTGTCGGTGTGCGTGGTCCCGGTGACCGTGGCGATCCTGGTGGTGCCGCGGAAGACGTCGTAGTCCTTGATGCCCTTGTCGTCGGTGGCCGCTCCCCAGGTCAGCGTGACGGAGGTGTCGGTGACGGCACCGGCGACAGGGACGCCGGGTGCACTGGGCTTGGCGTCCCCGGGGGCGCCGCACAGGGTGCCGAGCCCGGTGTCGTCGCCCGCGCCGGACGCGGTGGACCTCGCCGGGACGTTCAGCACTCCGCCGTCGGAGAAGACCACCGAGCACGCCTCGGCCGTGTAGTTGTGCGCGGCGTAGGTCTTGGTGCCGTTCTTGTCGAAGACCACGGCTGTCGGGGAGTTGGCCGTGACGGTCATGTCCGGCGATCCGATGGCGTTCATCGTGGCGACCCAGTGGTAGGTATGGGCCTTGGTCTCGCCGGCCTCGGGGACGTAGCCGCCGTTCCACTGGTTCCAGTGGCTCATGGCCTTGGGTGGGTCGTAGAGAGCCTGGACCTGCCAGAAGATGTCCTTCCACTCGGCGGCCGGGCCGCCGTTCTCCCTCTCCATCTCGTCCACGCTGCGGTTCAGCATGGCCTTCTCGCGGGCCAGATGCAGCGAGCCGCCGGTCATCGGAAGGAAGTTGATGCCGTGGATCTCCTCGGGGTTGGCGGTCCACCAGGTCGCGTACGCGCCGCCGCTGCTCCAGACCATGCCGACGACGTCATGGGTGAAGCCCTGCGGGTAGACCTGCTGGTCGGCGTCGAACCAGTACTGCGCGATCGACTCCGACTCCGTCATCATCATGTAGACGCCCTGGTCGCGCAGTGCCCTGTCGCCCGTCGCCGAGCCCCACATGATCAGGCCGGCGCTGAGGTTGATCGACTCCGAGGACGACTCCTGGTTGTTGCCGGCCGCGAACGCCTCGTGGCCGGCGGCCCAGCTGTGGCCGGCGTAGACGTCGAAGCCGCGCAGGAACGGGTACTTGGTGTCGTTCCTCGCCGGGTTCGCGGCGTCCTTGATGAGCTCCTTGACCATGCCGCCCCACTCGGAGTCGGCGGCCCACCCGGGGTCGTACTGCGCCACGATGGCGGCGGCCATCACGTAGTACGAGTAGTGGAAGTGGTGGTCGTTGAGCTCTTGGTCGCTTCCGTACGAGGCCGGGTACCCGATGAGGGTGCGCCAGTCCTTGTCGTAGGAGAACTCGGAGGGGCCACCGACCGTGAACCATTCCTCCATACGGCCCTTGAGCAAGGTCAGCAGCTTGTCCCGGTCGGCGGTGTCCCCGACCTGGTCCGCGAGGGGGACGAGCTGGGCGAGCTTACCCAGGGCCTTACCGGTCCAGTAGGTGTCGATCGCGCCGCTGAAGGGATCGCCCTGGGTCAGCACGTCGTTGATGTAGGTCTTGAGCCTCGCCTTGTCGACGCCCGTTGCGCTCGGCAGACCGGGCAGGACGCCGTTCGCCTTCTGCGTGGTCGTGAAGGAGGTGCCCTCGCGGACCTTCATCTCGCCGCGTGACGAGACGTAGCCGTAGGCGGTCAACGGGTCGGTGGTGTGCAGCCACTGGTGGCGGTAGAGCGCCTGCAGGGTGCCGGTCTCGGTTCCCTCCATCGCCTCGGTGGTAAGCGAATAGGTCGCCCTGACCTCGCCGTCGCCCTCCCTGTACTCCCACGCCACCTCCGAGCCGGTCACGAAACTGAAGGCGTACTTCTTGTAGTGGGAGAGTGCGTCCTTACGGGGAAGGACCGCGAGAGAGAAGTACCTCTTGGAGCCCAGGTCCGCCCGGATCTCATGGCCGGAGACGGTCCAGTCGCTGCCGCTCGGAGCGAACAGCGCGTAGTCATGACCCGAGATGGTGAGACCGAGGACGTTGCCCTGGTCGGCGAAAACGGTCGGCGGGGCCGCGGCGCTGATCTGTGCCGCCCCGCCGGTGCCTTCCGCGTACACGTACGGCAGACCATGACCGATGGTCGTCCGCAGACTGCGCGCTCCGTCGTTCCAGTACGGGGTGACGGTCCAGTCGCTCCACCCGTCCGCCTTGGCGTCGGGGGAGTTGAGACCTGCGAGTCCCAGGGTCAGGTCGGCCTTGTGCGGGAACTCGTACTGACGGCCGTCTCCCACGACCTGGTGCGTGGTCGGGTAGCCGACCTCCAAGCCCCCGGAGACCGCCTTGTAGGTGAGGGGGTGGCCGTACATGTTCTCCGACCACGGGTTACCGGAGAAGCGCTGGAAGGCCAGCGAGGACCACCAGTCGTTCGTCGGGACGGGGGTGCCCGCCGCGGAGAGGGTGACCTTCGGCTTGACCTCCTGGCCACCGTTGTTCGACGGCCCCTGGCGGCCGGCGGGCCGTACGTCGCTGTAGCTGCCCTTGCCCACCTCCACGGTGGCGGCTGAAGCGGCACCGCTGCCGACGGTGCTCAGCGTTGCAGCGGCAAGAGCAACCGTCGTCAACAACGACAGATTTCTGCGAGATCTCATGCGCAGCCCTTCTGAGAGCGCTCTCAAACCGCCGACAACGTAGGGCGGCACTCCGGGGCGGTCAATACTTTGAGTCAAGACCGCTTGTCGGCTGCTGGGTCTTCAAGGGGTTGAAGGGTGCATCGCGACGCCGGGGGATCAGGCTCGGTGCCCGCCGGGGGCGCTGGAAGGCTCGCTCGCCCAGAGTGCGCGAATCGCTTCGTATGCCAACGGGGCGCGGCGTTGCAGAGGAAGCGCCGCGAGGTGCGGAGAGGGGTCCTCTGGCTGGGAGCGCTCTCATGCTTCCGCCCTGCGGGACTATGCTGCAACGGCAGCCCGCCGGACTTCAGCGCGTGGAACAGGAGAGCCTCTTGCCCGAGCAGACGATGACGTCCCGCCCCACCCTCGAAGAGGTGGCGGCTCGCGCGGGCGTCTCACGGGCGACGGTGTCCCGTGTGGTCAACGGGGGGTCCGGAGTGCGACAGCCGTTGATCGACAAGGTGCGCAAGGCTGTCGACGAGCTCGGTTACGTTCCCAATCGGGCGGCGCGATCCTTGGTGACCCAACGTACCGGCGCCGTGGCCGTGATCATCGCCGAGCCCGAGTTCCGGGTGTTCTCTGATCCCTTCTTTGAGCGGCAGGTGCGAGGGATCAGCAGGGAGCTGACGGCAAACGATCTTCAGCTGGTGCTGCTGTGGGTGGAGGGAGAGTCCGACCACGACCGGATCGCCCGATATCTCTCCGGCGGGCACGTGGACGGCGCTCTTGCCTTCTCCCTGCACAGCGACGACAGGCTTGCCCACCTGATAGCCCACAGCAGGGTGCCATCCGTGTTCGGTGGCCGCCCCCCTGCGGGCTCCTCTTCAGGGGTCCCCTACGTGGACTGCGACAACAGGGGCGGGGCGCGGGCAGTGGTGTCACACCTCGTTTCCGCAGGGCGCCGGAGAATCGCGCACATCGCCGGCCCACCTGACCAGACCTCCGCGGTGGACCGTGCAGCCGGCTACCGCGACGTCCTCATCGACGCCGACCCCGCACTTGTGCAGCTCGGCGATTTCACTGAGGAGAGCGGCGCCAGGGCCATGAGAACGCTGCTCGACCGATGCCCCGGACTCGATGCCGTCTTCGCCGCGAACGACCTGATGGCACGGGGCGCGCTGCGCACCCTTCTGGAGCGTGGCCTGCGTGTCCCCGAGGATGTCTCAGTCGTCGGATTCGATGACATGGAAGACGTCGCCAGCGGTGCGTCCCCTGCCCTCACCACCGTTCGTCAGGACATCGAAGGTATGGGCCGCCTGATGGTCAGACTCCTGATGCGCCTTCTCCATCACCCTGAGCAGGGGCGGGCCGATTCCGTGATCACCCCGACCGTGCTGGTGCAGCGCCAGTCCTCCTGAGATCGCAGGTGGCCCGTCCACCCGTCGCGTCCTGTCGCCCCGCTGCCGGTGCTTGTGATGCGCTGGACGGCATCGGATGTCCGCCCTTTCAGGCGTCCGGCGCGCCGACTCGATGAATCGGTGAGAAGAAGCGTGGTGCCGGCTGTCGTCCGGACTCGGATGGGTGGCGAACCGCCTGCATCGTCGCGCAATTTCGGTGGTTGACGGCTGCAGCCCTCTCCGGCGTGCCTCCAGTCGGGCATCCGCAGCCGACCGATCGCCGCAGGGCCGAGTCGCCTTCGCGGCCGAATCTCCCAACGGCCCCCTCCTGTCGGTGAATCCAAGCCGTTACTGCTTCACGTCTTGACGGTGTGCAGCGCACCCCGGCAGGCTCCACATCGCGTCTGAGAGCGCTCTCAAGCGTCTCGTGTTCAACCGAAGCCCAGGAGGCCGTCATGACTACTGCCAGAGCCGCCAGGAGAGCGATCCTCCGCCTCGGCGGAGCAGTGCTGGCCGGAACACTGCTCGCCGCCTGCGGCTCCGCCGACTCCTCGTCAGAGAGGGCAGGCGGCAAGGTCACGATCACCGTGGACCTGTTCGGCTCCTTCGGTTACAAGGAGGCCGGGCTCTACGCGGAGTACGAGAAGCTCCACCCCGGCGTCACGATCAAGCAGACCGACACTCAGGACGAGGCCGACTACTGGAAGTCCCTGCAGACCCGGCTCGCCGGCGGCGGCGGCCTCGCCGACGTCCAGGGCATCGAGGTGGGCCGGATCGCGTCCGTCACCCAGCAGCAGACCGACCGCTTCGAGGACCTGCGGAGGTACGGCGCGGACAAGCTGAAGGGCGCGTTCGCCGAGGCGAAGTGGGCGGCCGCGACCGGGGAGAACGGTGAGGTCCTCGGCCTCGGGACCGACGTCGGCCCCGAGGCGATGTGCTACCGCACGGACCTCTTCAAGCAGGCCGGCCTCCCCGTCGACCGCACCGAACTGGCGAAGCGTTGGGCCACCTGGGACGGCTACCTGGAGCTCGGCACGCAGTACAAGGCCAAGGCCCCGGGCAAGAGCGCCTGGATGGACAGTGTCGGCAGTCTCTACTCGATCATGATCGGACAGCAGGAGGAGCGCTATTACGACGCCTCCGGCGAGCTGATCTGGGAGACCAACCCCGCGCTGAAGAAGGCATGGGACGCCTCCGTCAAGGCGAGTGACGCCGGTCTCAGCGCCAAGCTCGACCAATGGTCCCCCCAGTGGAACCAGGCTTTTGCCGCCGGTTCCTTCGCCACCATCCCCTGCCCGGCCTGGATGCTCGGCTACATCAAGGGCCAGGCCGGTGAGAGCGGCAAGGGCAAGTGGGACATCGCCAAGCTCCCGGGCGGTATGGGCAACTGGGGAGGCTCCTACCTCTCCGTCCCGAAGGCCGCGAAGCACAAGAAGGAGGCGTACGAGCTGATCGCCTGGCTCACCGCCCCCGAGCAGCAGGTCAAGGTCTTCGCCAAGCAGGGCAACTTCCCCTCGGCCACGGCCGCGATCGCCGAGATTGCCCGCACCACGGACCCGTACTTCTCCAGCGCGCCCATCGGGCAGATCTTCGGACACGCGGCCGAGTCGGCCCCTGTCCAGGTCCTCGGGGTGCACGACCAGAACATCGCCCAGCAGATCACCAACGCGCTGAGCGAGGTGGAGCGCAAGGGCCTCGCCCCGGAGAAGGCGTGGGAGAACGCGAAGAAGGGCGTCGCGAACACCCTCGGATAGAGATCCGCTCAGCGCCCGTCTGCAGCAACCCGTCCTTCCTCCGCCGCCGCACTCGACCCCGCTCGGCGGCGGAGGAACTCCTCCTTCACCTCTCACGTCGAAGGGCCGTCAAGTGACCCTCACCGCCCCGGCAGAGATCGCGAAGCCGCGTAGTCCCTCCCCAGCGCGTCGCCTTCGCCACACGCTCGCGCCATATGCCTACGTCGCCCCGTTCTTCACCCTCTTCGCCGCCTTCGGGCTCTTCCCGTTGATCTACACGGCCTTCGTCTCGCTCTACCGGGTGGAGCTTCAGACTCCCGGTGACATGGAGTGGCGGGGCTTCGGCAACTACGCCGCACTGCTGAACGACCAGTACTTCTGGACCGCACTGCGCAACACCTTCACCATCGGCGTGCTGTCCACCGTGCCGCAGCTGGTCATGGCGCTCGGCCTGGCGCACCTGCTCAACTACAAGCTCCGCGGGCGGACGTTCCTGCGGACGGCGATGCTGCTGCCGTACGCCACCTCGGTCGCCGCCGCCACCCTCGTCTTCGCCCAGCTCTTCGGCCGCGACTTCGGGCTGGTCAACTATGCTCTCGGCCTCGTGGGCATCGGGCCGGTCGACTGGCAGACCGGCACCCTCGCCTCCCAGATCGCGGTCTCGACGATCGTCATCTGGCGCTGGACGGGGTACAACGCGCTCATCTACCTCGCCGGCATGCAGTCCATCCCGTCGGAGCTGTACGAGGCGGCCGAGATGGACGGCGCCTCCCGGTGGCGGCAGTTCTTCCATGTGACGCTGCCGGGTCTACGGCCCACGATCCTGTTCACCGTCGTGGTCTCCACGATCGGGGCGACCCAGCTCTTCGGCGAGCCGCTGCTCTTCGAGGGCTCCATGTCGGGCGGCATCTCGCATCAGTACCAGACCCTCGGCCTGTACATGTACGAGCAGGGCTGGGGCTTCTTCCACCTGGGCCGGGCCGCGGCGATCGCCTGGATGATGTTCCTGCTGATCCTTGTGCTGGTCGGTCTCAACGCCCTGATTACGCACCGCCGTTCTCGCAAGGAGGCCGGCCGATGACCGTGCATACCGGGCCCGCCCCGGTCCCGGCACCCGACAGGCCGGCCGATCTGGCGACCGCTTCACCTGCCCACGCACGCACGCGCCTGCCACGCCGCAGGTCCTCCCGGGCGGGCCGCACCCTGCACGCCGGTCCGCTCGCCTACGCGATCCTCATCGTCGCCGTGGTCCTCTCCGCCTTCCCGTTCTACTGGACGATCGTCGCCGCGAGTCGCTCCAACGCCGATCTGGCGAAGGTCCCGCCGACCCTGTTGCCCGGACCGAACCTGGTCCGCAACTTCGAGGCGGTCCTGGAGGAAGCCGACATCGGCACGGCCCTCCTCAACTCCCTCGTCGTCTCCGGCTCGATCACCCTCGGCACCGTCCTGTGCTGCACCCTCGCCGGGTTCGCCTTCTCCAAGCTCCGCTTCCGGGGCCGGGGCGCGCTGCTCGCGGTCACGGTGGGCACGATGATGATCCCGCCGCAGCTCGGGGTCATCCCGCTCTTCATGCTGATCGCCGAGCTCGGCTGGGTGAACCAGCTCCAGGCAGTGATCCTTCCCGGCCTGGTCTCCGCCTTCGGCGTGTTCTTCATGCGCCAGTACCTGCTCCAATCGCTGCCCGACGAACTCATCGAGGCCGCCCGGGTCGACGGCGCCTCCACCTCCCGCATCTTCTGGTCGATCGTGGTCCCGATCGCCCGCCCCGGCATGGCCGTCCTCGGCCTGCTCACCTTCATGGCCGCGTGGAACGACTTCTTCTGGCCCATCGTCGCCCTGTCCTCCTCCGAGCCGACCGTCCAGGTCGCCCTCCGCCAGCTCGGCGGCGGATACGTCCAGGACCAGTCCGTGATCATGGCCGGCACCCTGCTCGGCACCCTGCCCGTGCTGGTGGCCTTCGCCTTCCTCGGCCGGCAGGTCGTCGGCGGAATCATGCAGGGAGCCGTCAAGGGCTGACCCGAGGCCGGTTCCGACAACGCTCAGCCTTCCGTCCGACCTTGATTCGGAGCAATCAGCCCATGTCCGCACTCGACATACTCACCAGCGACACGACCGACCTTCGGTTTCCCAGTGGCTTCCGGTGGGGAACCGCCACCGCCGCCTACCAGATCGAAGGCGCCGCCACCGAGGACGGCCGCACCCCATCCATCTGGGACACCTTCAGCCGCACCCCGGGCAAAGTCCACAACGGTGACACCGGCGACGTAGCCGCCGACCACTACCACCGCATGCCGGAGGATGTCGCCCTCATGCGGCGCCTCGGCGTGACCGACTACCGGTTCTCCATTGCCTGGCCCCGCGTGCAGCAGACCGGGCGAGGGCCCGCTGTCCAGAAGGGCCTCGACTTCTACCGACGGCTCGTCGACGAACTCCTCAACGCCGGAATCCGTCCGGTCGCCACCCTCTACCACTGGGACCTGCCCCAGGAGCTGGAAAACGCGGGCGGCTGGCCGCAGCGGGAGACCGCCCAGTGCTTCGCCGAGTACGCCGGCATCATGGCCGACGCTCTCGGCGACCGGGTAGGGACCTGGACGACTCTCAACGAACCGTGGTGCGCGGCGTTCCTCGGGTACGGAAACGGCGTGCACGCCCCTGGCCGCACCAGCCACCTGGACAGCCTGCGCGCCGCCCACCACTTCAACCTGGCCCACGGCTGGGCGGTCCGAGCATTGCGCGAGGCGCTGCCGGACACGTCGGAGGTGTCGCTGACCCTCAACCTCCACGCACTACGACCGCTCACGCCGTCGGCCGACGACCTGGACGCCGTCCGCCGGATCGACGCCGTCGGCAACCGGATCTTCCTCGACCCCGTCTTCCACGGCCGCCTCCCCGACGACCTGATCCGGGACACCGCCGCGATCACGGACTGGTCGTTCGTACGGGACGGGGATCTCGCCGCGGCATCGACGCCGATCGACTCGCTCGGCATCAACTACTACTCGCCCACCGTCGTCGCCGCCGGAGAGTGCGAGTCGCCGTCGCCCTGGGCCGGAGCCGAGCGGCATGTCCGCTTCCTGCCCGCACCTGGACCGCGTACCGCCATGGACTGGCCCGTGGACGCCGGCGGACTGTACGAGCTGTTGACGCGGCTGCGCGACGACCTGCCTGGCGTCCCCTTGCTGGTCACCGAGAACGGCGCGGCCTACCACGACTACTCGGATCCGTCCGGCCGCGTTCACGACCCCGAGCGCGTTTCCTACCTGCACAGCCACCTGACCGCCCTGCACCGGGCGATCGAGGCCGGCACCGACGTGCGGGGCTACTTCCTGTGGTCGCTCCTGGACAACTTCGAATGGGCCTACGGCTACAGCAGGAGGTTCGGCATCGTGCACGTGGACTTCGCGAGCCAGCGGCGCACGCCCAAGGAGAGCGCGGACTGGTATGCGCAGGTCATCGCACGCAACGCGGTGGAAGGGCGGCAGGAAGGCTGAAGCCGTCTGCCGCCGAGCCGCACCGCGTCGCAGGTGATGACCCCACCGTCATCTCCATGCGCCAGGCACGACGGCCGTGCCGTGGGGCGATGCCGGACGCCGCACGATGCGCAACGGTGGGCTTGACCCGCTTCGGCGGACACCGTCGGCCGGTGGTCAGGAGTCGGCGCCGGCGGAAGCTGGCCAGCGTCACTGGGGTGGGATCGCTTCGCCGGAGTGGCTTGGATGTCCGCCCGGCCCAGCTCGCGCTTGACGGGACGGCCATCTTCTCGGTCCAGCCGTGCGTGGCCGGTACCTCTGAGGATCCCGGCCATGTCGGCGGGCGGCAGCGGGCAGTTCTCGGTAGCGTGGCATCGCCGTAGCGGCGGGTGACCTGGCGTCGGCTCCGACGGGAGGGGGAGGCGCTTCGCGTCTGCCGGATGGTCTGCGACGGTGTGCGGCGAGTGGTGCACGCGCTCATCGGCCCGGGCGGTGGTGGCCGCGACCATGCCGTTTCCGACCTGCCCGCGGGAACGACCGAAAGCAGGCCGGGCAGTCTTCAAGAGGGCCTGGAGCAGGGGAAACAGGAAGGCGCTGATTCATGACCGTCCACCGGTCGGATGGAGGGCAGTACCCTCACCCTGTCTCGAGAAGGCAGGATGCGGAACGGCATCCACCGATCACGGAAGAGCGCCGCAGGCCGACCGGACGCGGCGGGCGTGCGACCGGCCGACCGGCGCACGCGGTGCTGCCTTCGTCGCTGCGCTCGTGGCTCGGGCCGATCGCGGCGCTCGCCGCGCTGGTGGTCGTCGGGCTCGGGGTCCTGCATGCCGGGGAGAGCGAGCCCGGAACGGTGGACGCGCGGATCGGGGCCGCCCTGGACGGCGTGGGGCCGACGTGGCGGCACATCGCTCTGGCCGTCGACTTCCTGGGGGAGCCCGTGGGTGCGGCGACGCTGGTCGTGGCCGCGGTGACGGGCTGCCTGCTGTTACGGCGTCCTCGTGTGGCGGTGCTCCTCGTTGCCGGCGCCGGCATGACCGTCGGGACGGCGACGGTGCTCAAGCCCCTGGTGGGACGCACCATCCACGGCGAGAACCTGTCCTACCCGAGCGGGCACACCGCCTTCGCCACCGCGTTCGCCCTCGTGGTGGCGCTGCTCGTGACCGGCCGGCTCGGCCTCGGCAGGACGGCGGGCACGTCCATCGTGCTCGCCGCGGCGCTGGTTGCCGGCGCCGCCATGGGCTGGGCGCAGGTCGCCCTGGGCGCGCACTACCCGACCGACGTCCTCGGCGGCTGGTGCACCGCGCTGGCGGTGGTACCGGCGACCGCGTGGCTGGTCGACCGGATGGCCGGCGCCGGTCGGTGGGCGCGCCGCTGACGTCACGTCACGCCAAGCGCCGGAATACGGGCTTCACCGGTCGTCCGGCCAGCCAGGGGGTGGGGTCGGCGGCGTCCAGTGCCTTTCGGTACACCGCACATGCCTGGGCCACCACGTCGACGGTGTGATCGATGTCGGCGTCGTCGAGCGCGCTGCTCACCACGAACGACGGGGCCAGCACCCCGCCCGCGAGGAGTCGGCGCAGGAACAGGGTGCGGTACTCCTGCGACGGCTGCCGGTTCTCGTCGAGGGTGGCGAAGACCAGGTTGCTGGCCCGGCCCCGGACGACGATGTGGTCACCGACGCCCATGGCGTCCGCGGCGTCGCGGACTCCGGCGGCCAACCGCTCGCCGAGGGCGTGCAGCCGCGCGGTGACGCCCTCTTCGACATAGGTGGTGAGCACGGCCATCGCGGCTGCCAGGGAGTGTGTCTCCGCACCGTGCGTCGTGGACAGCAGGAACACCCGGTCGCCGGGGTGACGCAGCCCGCCCCGCTCCATCAGATCGCGGCGCCCGGCCAGCGCGGAGACGGCGAATCCGTTGCCCAGCGCCTTGCCGAACGTGGAGAGGTCGGGGACGACGCCGTACAGGCCCTGGGCGCCCGCCTCGGACCAGCGGAAGCCGGTGATCATCTCATCGAAGACCAGTACGCAGCCGTGCCGGTCGGCCAGCTCGCGCAGGCCGGCGAGGTACCCGGGGGGCGGCTCGCCGTGGGTGGCGGGTTCGAGGATCAGACAGGCGACCTCGTCCTGGTACCGGGTGAGCAACTCCTCCGTGGCGGCCAGGTCCCCGTAAGGGAACGTCACGGTGAGCTCGTTGGTCGCCGCCGGAACACCGGCGGACATCGGCGTGGTGCCGATGAACCAGTCGTCGACGGAGAAGAACGGATGGTCGGCGCAGATGGCCACCCGCGGGCGCCCGGTGGCGGCGCGGGCGAGGCGCACGGCGGCGGTGGTGGCGTCGGAGCCGTTCTTCGCGAACTTCACCATCTCGGCGGTCGGCACCGTGGCCAGGAAGCGTTCCGCGGCTTCGACCTCCACGATGGACGGCCGGACGAAGTTGCTGCCGCGGTCGAGTTGCCGTCGCACCGCCTCGACCACGCGTGGGTGGGCGTGGCCGAGGCTGACCGACCGCAGGCCGGAGCCGTACTCGATGTAGCGGTTGCCGTCGACGTCCCACACATGGGCACCGCGGCCGTGGCTGATGACCGGAGCCAGGTTCTCGGGGTACTGGTCATCGCCCTTGGCGTAGGTGTGCGCGCCCCCGGGGATCATGGCGTGCAGCCGTTCGTTGGCCAGCCGCGAGCGGGGCAGGAGGAACTCTTCGGTGTCTTCGGTGTGCACGCCGACCTCAACTCTCTCGGTGCTTGAGGACCTCGGCGAGGCTCGGCGCCTCCCGGTCCCGCTGGGACATCGACACGACCGGCAGCGGCCAGGGGATGGCGAGCTCCGGGTCGTCGAAGGCGATCGTCACGTCCTCGGCCGGATCGTGCGGGCGGTCGATCCGGTACGAGGTGTCGGCGGTCTCGGTCAGCGCCTGGAAGCCGTGCGCGCACCCCGCCGGGATGTACAGGGTCCCCTGCGTCTCGCCGGACAGCTCGAAGAAGGCCCGGTTGCGATAGGTCGGTGAGTCGGGCCGCAGGTCCACGACGACGTCGAAGATCCTCCCGTACGAGCACCGCACCAGCTTGGCCTCGCCCGCGCCGGAGCGCAGGTGCAGGCCGCGCAGCACGCCCCGGACCGAGCGGGACACGCTGTCCTGGACGAAGGCGTCCGGGTCGAGGCCCACCGAGCGGACCACGTCGGCGTCGAAGGTGCGGCAGAAGAAGCCGCGTTCGTCGGCGTACGGCGTCGGCTCGAACAGGTACGCGCCGGCGATCGCCGGGACTTCGGTCGCTTTCACGGAGCCTCCCGCAGGGCGTGGGCGTGGTCGGCCGCCGGGAACAGGGCCGCTGTCAAGGCGGTGAACTGGTGCTCGAGTTGTCCGGCGGCGATCTGGTTCCGCTCAGTGAGGGTCCGCCGCAGCTCCGCCGATCTCTGCTCCAGCGCCCGGAACTGCTCGAGCAGTCGGTCGGCGTCGACCTCGCGAGCCGGGTGGCAGTACGCGGCCAGCCCCATCCGAGCCATGAGCACGTCGCTCTTGGCCGCATAGCTGAGTGCGAGCGTCGGCGTGCCGACCTTCAGCGCGCAGATCAGGTTGTGGTACCGGGTCGCCACCACGGTGTCGGCAGCCGCCATCTCCTTCATCAGGTCGGCCAGCGAGGCCGCCTCGGCAGCGGTGACCAGCGGCGAGTCCACCGCGTCGAGGATCGCGGCGACCACCGGCACGTCGCACTCGTCGCCGGTGAGCAGCCGGACCGGCCTGCCGTCCTCGATCAGCGCGCGGACGAACCGGGTCGTCCCGTCGAGATAGCGGCGGTGGATCTCCTCGGCCCGGGCACGGTCGTCGTTGCCCCCGTGGAAGTCCATGACGCCGACGCAGACTTGGCCCGGCGGACCCGAGGACGCGCTCGCCGGCAGCGTCGGCAGCGCGAAGGCGAGGTCCGGGTAGACCTCGTCGCGCGAGGTGTCCACCCCCATCGCCCGCATCGCGTCGCGGGACAGGGCGTCCCGGTACGACCGGTACGAGGCCAGCCGCGCCGACCAGCGCACCAGGGCCCGGGTCGGCCGGTCGCCGATCGCGTCCGCACCGACGCCGACCAGCGCGACCCGGGTGCCGAACAGCCGGCCGGACGCACAGAGCAGGAGCAGCGCGTACGGGAAGCCCCACGGCCGCAGCGGCAGCGTGGCCTCCAGGACACCCATGCCCGGCACGATCACCACGTCGTGTCGGCGCACCCAGGCGGCGGTGCGGACGACGTCGACGATTTTGCCCAGACCCTTCGCCGCGATCGCGCCCGCACGCGACGCGGTCCGGTACTCCCCGCGGTACCAGTGCAGCCGTGTCGCGGGGATCCGGTACCGGGTCGCGACGACCTCGGGTCCGCCGCACAGCGCGTCCACGACCGCCTCCGGGTGCTCGGCGCGGAGGTACCCGAGCACGGCCTCGAGCGACCCGTCGTTGCCGAGGTTGCCGGAGCCGAGCAGGCCGAACAGCCCGACACGCACCGCGGTTTCGCCCGCGGACGTCACGCCTGCCTCCCCTCACGGCCGGCGACGAGGGCGTCGACGGAGACAGTGAGCCGGCCCGGGTCGACCGGGGCGCGGTCCTCGACCCGCTCGCCGGCGCCCGGCCGGACCCGGCTGGTCATCCATGCGGCCAGATGGCGGTAGCAGGCCCGCCGGTCGGCCGTGGACAACGGCGCCCGCCGGATCGCCGAGGCGAAGCCCCAGACGTACTCGGCGAGCAGCCGGGGCGTGGGGTGCAGCGGGCCTGCTCGGCGCGGGTCCAGGTTGACGCACCGGGAGCGCTTGCCCGGGTTCGCCCGCTCGGCGCGGGTGGGGTGGTCGCGGCGGAAGTACATCAGCTCCGGCACCTGGTGGAAGGGCCCGTTCAGGACGATCTCGGCGACGAACGTCCGGTCCGCGTGGTGGTAGCTGTCGTGCGGCCTCACCCGGCGCAGCATGTCCGCACGCATCACGCCGTAGAAGTCGTCGCCACCGGGCTCGAACAGGAAACTGCGGAAGCGCTCCGGCGCGTGCGGCGAGTCGGTGGCGAGCCCGTACTCGTACGGGACCTTCAGCTGCCCTTCGCCGTCGATGACCGCCTGGTCGGAGTGCGCGAGGATCACATCCGGCCGCTCGTCCAGCGCCTCCACGCAGCGCCGCAGCAGGTCCCGGGCGTAAAGGTCGTCGTGCGAGGCCCACTTGAACAGCTCGCCGCGGCACTCGGCGAACACGTGGTTGTGGTTCGGCGCGGCGCCGATGTTCCAGGGCAGCCGCAGGTACCGGATGCGTGAGTCCTGCGCGGCGTACTTGCGGCAGATGACCTCGGTCCCGTCGGTCGAGGCGTTGTCGGAGATGACCAGCTCGAAGTCCTCGTAGGTCTGGCCGAGCAGGGCGTCGAGCGACTCGGCCAGGTACTCCTCGCCGTTGTACACGGGCAGGCCGATGCTCAGCCTGGGTTGGGCGGTCATGGCGTCCTCACTTCGGGGATGGTGTCCTGGTGGTGCTCGCGCAGGGCGGAGCGCAGCTGCAGCGACCACACCGCGGAGCCGGCGAGGGTCGCGGCGGCGACGCCCCAGGCGGAGCCGACCGTGCCGGCCAGGGCAGCCCCGCCGAGCCCGCCCGCCACGTAGCAGGCGGAGGCGAACAGCTGGCAGCGCAGGCTGCGTCGGGCCGCGGCGAGCGCGCGCAGCCCGGCCGCCGCGCCGGTGCCGAGGCCCGCGCACGCGACGCCGAGGGTGACCGGCACGATGAGCTGCGAGGCGGCGTGCCAGACGTCGCCGAGCACGAGTTCGCCGAGCCGGTCCGGCATCAGGAGCAGCGCCCCACCCCAGAGCAGCGCGGCGGCGGCCTGCCCGCCCCCCAGCAGGAGGCAGAACGTGCCGAGGCGGTGCGGGGCCCGCCGCAGCACCCGCGCCGCCTCCGCGACCGTGACCAGCGAGAGACCCATCAGCACGGCGAGAAACGGGCCGAGCAGGAGCTCGGCGCCCCGGACCGCACCCACCGCGCCGACCCCGACGATCGCGCCGAGCCCGTAGGCACGCAGCTGGCTCGCGCCGCTGAGGCTGACGTTCTCGACCAGGTACCGGTAGCCGAGGTCGCGTTGCTCGCGAAGCCAGTCGCGTGCCCGGGTCATCCGGGGCCGGATGCCGGACTGGATGCAGCCGTACCCCGCCGCCACCGTGGCGGACGCGCCCCAGGCGAGCACGAAAGCGGCCACGCTGCCCACGCGGGCCGCCACGACCAGGGCGGGGACGAGCGCGACACCCCACACGAGGTCGTTGACGAACGCCTTCCGCCCGAGGCCGGCGGCGAAGAACGAGTACCGCCAGGCGTCCTGCACCAGCAGCCCCGGCAGCATGACGCCGAGGCAGGCGAACGCCGGTCCCACGCGGCCGCCGAGAGCGACGCCGATCACCAGGCACACCGCACCGATGGCGGCACCGATGCCGAGCGCGGTACCCGACGACCGGGCCACCGCCCCGCGCCAGGACGCGTCGGACACGCCGCTGAAGCGCACCACGAGCGGATCGGTGGCAAGGCCGCGGGAGACGTTGAGCACCACGCCGTAGGTCACCCAGGCGAGGCTGAACACGCCGAACGCCGTCACCCCCAGCGAGCGCGCCACGTAGATCCCCACCGCGAAGTTGCTGATGCTGGAGGCCGCCTGGTCGGCCAGCCCCCAGGACAGCCGGCCGGCGAAGGCCCGCCGGGCGGATCCGGGCGGTGCCGTCGCCTTCTCCTCCTCGGTGGTCATCCGCGTCATGCCTTGATCAGACCGGCGCCGTGCAGGGCACCGGCCGCAGCGGCGACGGTGTCGAAGGGCAGCCCGGACCGCTCGGCGACATCCAGCAGGCCGTGCTCGCCGTCGGAGAGACTGAGCACCCAGAGCATGGCCATCTGGGCCTGCTTGGTGTCGCTGCGGCCGCCGAGTGCGTCGTACAACCCACGTCGGCCCAGCTGTGGTTCGCCGTAGGGGCTGAGATTGACGTACCGCCGGTTGCCGTCCAGGACGGCGAACGCCTCGCGGCAGAGGGCGAGCGTGTCCGCCATCGCCTCAGGGGAGACGAAGTCCAGGTTGTCCGCCGAGGTGTGGTACTCGGGGTAGCCGGCGTACGGGGTCCGGCTGAGTGAGCCCACGCCGAGATCGAACCCGGGCGAGCAGAACTGCCGCTCGTCGTAGCCGTACGGAGTGAACTCGGCTATGTGATGCGGGCGTTCGGAGGCACTCAGCACGTACCGCATTACCCGGTCGATCTCCGCGTCGCCGCGCCTGCTCTGCTTGTACGTCAGCCGGCCCGGATCGCCGGCGCAGGCCAGCACGAGCCCGTGCTTGACCCTTCCCCGATTCACCCGCTCCGCGTTGCGGGCCAGCCAGGTGATCGCCCCGATGGTCCCGGGCGCGAACAGGAACCGGTAGGTGTAGTGCGGTGTCTCCGCCAGGGCCCGGGCCAGGAACGTCGCCACGGCGATTCCGGCCAGGTTGTCGTTGGCCAGCGACGGGTGGCAGACATGGCAGGAGACGATCACCTCGTCGGCGACCTGCCCGGGGACCACGTGCTCGGCGTAGGTGAGGTGGCCATCGGTGAGTGTGGAGTCGATGCACACCTCGTACTCGCCGTCCGGCAGCGCGTCCAGGGTCTCCTGGGCCAGGCAGAACCCCCATTCCGGCTTGTAGTAGCTGGTGCGGTACGGCACCCAGGCCGGGTGGTCCGGCAAGGTGTGCAGGTGTCCGCGCAGCTCGGCCAGCGGCATGGTCGCCGACACCGGCACGCTGTAGCCGAGCACGTGCAGGCTGGACGCGGCGAAGTCGACGACCCGCCTGCCGGTGGTGTCGGCGATGTACGCGTCCTTGATGTTCCACTCCTGCGGCACCGTCCAGTCGAGCACCTGCGTCCCGGTGGGCACCTCGTGCACCTTCAGCGGGATGTACTCGCCGACGATGTCCAGGGTGGCGCGCACACCGTCGCCGGTGATGCTCCGGCAGAGCGGGTACAGCCGCTCCACCAGCGTGTGCATCGCTTCGCCGACCTCGGTCATCGGCGCCACCGCAGGGTGTCGTCGACGGCGCCGGCGTCGGACGCGGCGCGCAGCACGGCAAGCCGGGTGAAGCGTCGCTCGAAGTCCTCCCGGGTCAGACCGTGTTTCCGGTAGGCGTCGGCGAGTTCGAGCGCGCCCTGCTTCACCGTCCATTCGCAGTCGAAGCCGGGTATCGCGGCGCGGAACCGCGAGAAGTCCACCCGATACGACCGCGGATCGGCGCCGGTCTCCCCGGTGATCACCACCTTCGAGCCGGATACCGCCTCGGCGACCTGCTCGGCGATCTCGGCGACCGTGACGTTGTTGAACTCGCTGCCGATGTTGAACGCCCGGTCGTGCACCGCTTCCCGCGGTGCGACCAGCGCGGCCGCGAACGCCCGTGCGATGTCGGCGGCGTGCACCAGCGGGCGCCAGGGGGTGCCGTCGGAGAGCACCAGCACCTCGCCGGACAGCAGCGCGTGCCCCACCAGATTGTTCAGCACGATGTCGGCGCGCAGCCGGGGTGAGAAGCCGAACGCGGTGGCATTGCGCATGTACACCGGGCTGAAGTCGCCGTCGGCCAGCGCGTGCAGGTCGTCCTCCACCCGCACCTTGGACTCCGCGTACGGCGTCACCGGGCGCAGCGGGGCGTCCTCGTCCACCAGGTCGCCACCGCCTGCGGCGCCGTAGACCGAGCAGGTCGACGCGTACAGGAAGCGCCGCACTCCGGCGTCGCGGGCCAGCCGGGCCAGCCGCACGGACGCGTGGTGGTTGATGTCGTAGGTGAGGTCCGGCGCCAGTGCTCCCAGCGGGTCGTTGGACAGCGCGGCCAGGTGGATCACGGCGTCCACCCCGGCCACGTGTTCGGCCGTGACGTCGCGCAGGTCCACCCCCGTGGGGGTACCGCCCACAGGCGCGCCAGCGCCGACTGGGGTGGGGGTACCGCCCACAGAGCCGGCGCCGACTGGGGTGGGGGTACCGCCCACAGGCGCGCCAGCGCCGACTGGGGGAGGATCCGCGGGCGGCGGCCCCAGCACGCAGTCGGCGAACAGGCCGGCGTCAAGACCGACGACCTCGTGCCCGGCGGAGCTAAGGACCGGGGCCATCACGGTGCCCAGGTAGCCCTGGTGCCCGGTCAGCAGTACACGCAAGGTTCATTCCCCCAGGTTGAGAGTGAGTTTGGTGACGGCGAACGCCTCGGCGTAGCGCGCGTGGCATTCGATACCGCGGATCCGCGCAAGCCCGAGGAAGGCCTCGCGGTCGTACCAGGGCCGGTGCCGTTGCGAGGGGTAGTGCTCCTGCAGCAGCCGCACCTTCCGTTCGGCGACCTCCGCCGAGAGCGGCTGGTACGCCGCAGGACGGCCGAGATCGCCGTCCCACTTGACAATCTCGTAGCCGAGCACCAGGTGGTCGCGGAACGCGGTGGTCATCAGCTTCGCCAGACCGCGGTGATCCTGGTGCGCGTCATCGGTGCGCGGAGCCAGCACGAGATCCGGCTCCGTCCCCGCGCGCAACTCCTCAACCGCGGCCTTGGCCTCTTCCCAGTGCGCGGGCAATCGGCCGTCCGGCAGCTTGTGCACGGTCAGCCGCAGCTCGGCGCCCGGGCAGAACGCGGCGAGCGCGGCCTGCTCCTCCTGCTCCCGCTCGCCGCCACCGCCGGAGAGCACCAGCACGTCGATGCGGATACCCGGCCGCGCGAGGCACAGCGTCAGCAGCGTGCCGCCGGCACCGATGGCGATGTCGTCGCAGTGCGCGCCCACCGCGACGATCCTGTCCAGGCGTCCGGAGCTGAGCCGGATCATGCGGTCCTCATCCCGGCCTTCGCCCCCGCGCCGTCCCGTTCCCACACAGCCCACGGGCGGTCGCCCCGGGCGTAGGCGGCGTCGAGCGCGGCCCGCTCCTTCACGGTGTCGGTCGGTTTCCAGAAGCCGCGGTGCTGGTGCGCCACCAACCGTCCACGCTTGGCCAGTTGGGCGCAGCCGTCGGCGACCAGGTCCCCGTTCTCCGGGATGTGGTCGAAGACCTCCTGGCGGAGCACGAAGTAGCCGCCGTTCTCCCACAGCGGCATGTCACTCACCGCGGTGATGCCCCCCACCAGACCGTCCTCGCCCAGCTCCACGCAGTGGAACGAGGACTGCGGCGGCACCACCATCATCGACGCACCGGCGTCGCGCAGGGCGAACCGGTCGATCATCTCCGGCAGCGGGGCGTCGGTGAGCACGTCGGCGTAGTTGGCGAGGAACATCTCGTCGCCGTCCAGGTGGTGCCGCACCCGGCGCAGCCGCTCCCCGATCGGTGACTCGACGCCGGTCTGCGCGAACGTGATCGTCCAGTCCGAGATGTCGGTGGAGAGCAGCTCGGTCCGCCCGCCTCTCAGCACGAAGTCATTGGACGTCGTCTCCTCGTAGTTGAGAAAGAAGTCCTTGATGTGGTGGGCCCCGTACCCGAGGCACAGGATGAACTCCGTGTGCCCGAAGTGCGCGTAGTAGCGCATGACGTGCCAGATCAGCGGTCGCGGGCCGACCATCGCCATCGGCTTGGGCACGTCGTCGGGGGTTCCGTTGCGCATCCGCATCCCGTAACCGCCGCAGAACAGAACGACCTTCACGACTTGACCTCGACAATGCTCAGTTCCGGAATGGGGAAGACCAGCCGGCCGCCCCAGTCACCGATGAAGGACAGTTGTTCGACCAGCTCGGCCCGCAGGTTCCACGGGAGGACGAGGACGTAGTCCGGTCGGTCGGCGGCTATCTGCTCGGGCGGCAGGATCGGGATGCGGGTGCCCGGGGTGAACCTGCCGTGCTTGTAGGGGTTGCGGTCGACCGTGTACGGGAGCAGGTCGGGCCGGATGCCGCAGTGGTTGAGCAGGGTGTTGCCCTTGCCCGGGGCGCCGTAGCCGACGACCGTCTCGCCGCGCTCGGCCGCCTCGATGAGGAACCGCAGCAGGTCCCGGCGCACCTTGGCCACCCGGGCGGAGAACTCGGTGTACCCGGACAGCTCCTGGAGCCCGGCGGCCTTCTCCCGGTCCAGCACGTCGGCCACTCTCCGGGGCGGCTCGCCGGCCACCTCGACCGGCCGGGCCCACAGCCGGATGGAGCCGCCGTGCGTGGGCAGCAGCTCGACGTCCACGAGCGCGAGTCCGCCGCTCGCCAGCGCCCGGGTCGCGGACGCGACCGTGTAGTACTGGAAGTGCTCGTGGTAGATCGTGTCGTACTGGTTCTCCTCGATCAGGGTCAGCAGGTGCTGCACCTCGATGGAGACCCAGCCGTCGTCGGCGACCAGAGCACGCAGCCCCTGGGTGAACCCGACCACGTCGGGGATGTGCGCGTACACGTTGTTGGCCACGACCAGGTCCGCCGGGCCGTGCTCGGCGCGGACGTCGGCGCCGGTGGCCGGGTCCAGGAACTCGGTGAGCGTGGGCACACCCGCGTCCCGTGCCGCGGCACCGACGTTCACCGAGGGCTCGATGCCGAGGCAGCGGATCCCCCGGTCCACCACATGCCTCAGCAGGTACCCGTCGTTGCTCGCGACCTCGACCACGAAGGCGTCGGCGCCGAGACCCAGCCGCTGTACGGCATCGGCGACGAACGTACGCGCGTGCTCCACCCAGGAGGTCGAGTAGGAGGAGAAGTACGCGTACTCGCTGAACGTCTCCTCCGGAGTGATCAGCGGAGGGATCTGCGCGAGCCAGCAGTCGGTGCAGACCCGCAGGTGCAGCGGGTACGCCGGTTCCGGCTGGTCCAGTCGGTCCGCGGCGAGAAAGCTCTCACACGGCGGGGTCGCCCCAAGATCGACGACGCTCACCAGCGCCGCCGAGCCGCAGAGTCGGCATCGTGTCATCTCCTGCCCCCATCCCGCTCGCGCGGGTGTCCCCGCCACGAGCCAGTGTTTTCGTCACGTAACAGCGGCGGGCTGTCCCCGCCGCCGGACCGCACCGCGATCGCGGTGCGGTACCCGTCCACCAGGCGTTCCAGCCCGACTGCCGGGCTGAAGTCCCGCTCGTAACGGCGCCGGGCCGCCTGGCCCATCTCCCGGTTGCCGGCCGAATCGGCCGTGATCCGGCGCAGACAGGACGCGAGCGAGCCGGGCTCGCCCGGACGGTGCAGCAGCCCGGTCACCCCGTCCTCGACGAGTTCGACGAAGGCGCCGTGACCGGCGGCGACGGCCGGGACCCCCGCCGCCATCGCCTCCACGACCACCAGGCCGAACGCCTCCAGCCATGTGGAGGGAGCCACCACGGCGACCGACCGCGCGATGGCCTGCCGGCACTGGTCCGGGTCGTACAGGCCGACGTACAGCACGTCGTCCCGGCCCGCCGCCCAGTCGGCCACCTCTCGCTCCAGCGGCCCCGCGCCGGCGACCGTGAGCGGCACGCCCACACCGCCTTCGGCGGCGATCGCGTCCCAGGCGGCCATGAGCAGCCGCACCCCCTTGGCTTCCGCGAGCCGCCCCAGATAGAGCAGATGCTCGCCGTCGCCAGCCCGGCGGACGCCCGGTTCGGGCACGAAGTTGTGCTTCACCGCCAGCCGCTCGGACGGCATGCCGGCCCGCACCAGGACGTCGCGCTGCGCCGCTGAGATACAGAAGAACCGCTCCACGCCGGACCACCACCGCCGCCGGTTGACCGACAGGCTGACCGCGAGCGGCACCGTCGCCAGCCGGGAGCCCCGGTAGCAGCCGTGCCGGACGGCGGGCAGTGGCGCGGACCGGACGCACTCGGTGCACGGCCGGCCGTCCCGCTGCAGTGTGCCGGGCGGGCAGACCTGGGTGTAGTTGTGCAGTGTGGCGACGGCGGGCACGCCGGCGTCGGCGCAGGCGGCCAGCACCGCCGGCGACAGGAGCGGGAAGACGTTGTGGACGTGCACCACGTCCGGCCGCTCGGTGCGAAGCCGGGCGGCGAGCTCCGCGCGGACCGCCGGGTTCCACGGCACCAGCAGCGGTACCGCGGCCTTGCCCAGCAGGGACCGGGCGGCGATGTCGTCGCTGCGCCGCTCGAACACCTCGACCCGGTGGCCGGCCGCGCGCAGCAGCGCCGCTTCCTGGTCGACGACCTTGTTCTCCCCGCTGGGCTGCGCCGAGGCGTAGCGGTTGTGCACCACCAGCACATGAACGCCGGGCATGTCAGATCACCTCTGATCTCTGGGCCCATCGCGGGACGCGCCGTCGTGGGACGTCGGGTGCCGGAAGGGGAGCGGCCGGGGCAGGTGCCACCAGCAGGGAGGCGGCCACGGTCAGATGCAGCAGGTACGGCGAGGCGTCGCCCAGCCCGGCCTCGGTGTACGACGCGATTCCGCAGTAGCTGATGAGGAAGATCGCGCAGGCTCTGGACAGCGACGGCGGCCGCAGCAACGCGACGCCGCCCAGCACGACGATGATCGCCGCCACCAGGACGACACCGGTCATGCCCTGCTCGTTGTAGACGGCCAGCCAGCTGTTGTCGATCGGCAGCCCGCCGAACGACTTGTCGCCCAGGCCCGCGCCGAACAGGTACTCCGATGTCGTCCGGGGTGCCGCCAGCAGGGCGTCCCAGACCTTGGCCCGGCCGGTGAGGCTGGTGAAGTTCTCCTCGCTCTGACCGCGCAGGAACCACGCCTGCAGCGCGGAGGCGAACGCCACGGCGGCCACCACGATGCACAGCACCGCCCAGCTGAAGAACCGGCGGGCCGCGGCGCTGGTCAGCATGAGCGAACCGATCGCCAGGGCCAGCCCTATGAGCAGGCCGAGCGTGGCCGTGCGGGTATGGGTCAGCGCGAGCAGGACGAGGGAGGGCACGATGACCACCACCGCGCTGGTCCCGTCGGTCCGCCGGCCCAGCACCAGCAGCACGGTCAGCCCGATGATCACCGCGGCGTACTGTCCGATCTGCGGCGGGGTGAGCGGCCACAACGCCCCGACCAGCCGCCCGCCGTACAGTTCGGGCATGGCCGCGCCCGGTGACACGACCAGCCCGGCGGCCACCGAACCCAGGACCATGAAGTACAGCCGGATGTGATGCCGGACGAACGTCAGACCGCCGTCCCACCAGCGGCTCAGCAGCCACAGCGTGCCGACGAACAGGGCCAGCCGGAAGCAGCGGAACAGCGCGCCGAACCCGGACTCCAGGTGCGCGCTGGAGATCACGCTCTCCACCAGCAGCAGGGTGAGCAGGAACACGAAGGCGCTGGCCCGGATGCGCAGCCGGAGATTGACCGCGAGCGCCAGCGCGAACGCGGCGACCAGCGCGCCCATGGTGACCATCTGGATGAGGGAGCGGGGCAGCGGGACGATGGTCTTCGCCCCCGCGGAGCCGAGGGTGTTGAGGATCAGCAGCCCCCAGACCGTGCCGACGGTCTTCGGTGCCTCGGACATGTGGCCGGTGCTCAACTCAACCACCGTCCTGAGCACGGTAGGTGCTGCCCGCGTCCTGCCGGTACGGCGTGCCCTGCCACTGCCCGAAGCCGACCACCCGGCTCGGGTCGTGGGCGACGAACTTCCACGGGCCGACGTAGACGTTGTCGTGCCAGCGGTTGTGCTGCTTCTCGGTGATCGCCTCGGCCACCCGCTCGCCCTGGTACGGCGACCAGTCCGGGTAGGTGCCGTAGTTGGCCAGCACCGCCATGCGGTCGCACTTCACCGTGCAGCCGACGACGGACTTGTCCAGCACGAAGCGGTTGTGGTGGATGTCCACCCGCTGGGTCTTCCACCGGCAGTCGGTGTAGAGCGGTGCGGTGGCGATCGCCGGCTGTGCGCAGCGGGCGGTGTCCTTCACCAGCAGCGTGCAGTCACCGGACGAGGTGTTGGCCGGACTGTTGCAGAACCGGTCGGCGTTCTCCCACAGGGTGATTCCGGACCAGTTGTCCTCCAGCACGTTCCGGTAGATCTCGATCTTGTCCGTGCGGGCCCGGACCCGTGGTTCGCCGCCGGACTCGGACAGATAGACGGTCGCGAACGGGAAGTTGTCCCCGCGGTCGGCGTACTTGCGGCCCTCGACCCAGTTGTTCCGCCGGATCGTGTTCTTCCGGATGACCGCGTTGTAGCTGGTCTCGTAGATCAGCGCGGCCCCGTCGTTGGCCTCCAGCACATTGTCCTCGATACGGAAGTCGTTGTTGTTGGTGTCCGCCCACAACCCGGCTCCCCGGTTGTCGTGCACCCAGTTGCCGCGTACGTCGGCGCCGTCGACGGCCCAGAACTTGACGCCCGCGGTGCAGCCGCAGCCGGGCCGCCGCCGCTCCCAGTCGTCCCTGTTGTTGCCGGTGACCTCGTTGCCCTCGACCACCAGGCCGCTGATCCGGCCGCCCGCCTTGTAGGCGTTCATTCCGTACTGGCCGTTGCCGCGCAGGCAGCTGGCGCGGACCTGCTGGCGGGCACCGGCCATCAGCCCGGCGCCGGAGTTGTTCTGGACGGTCGCGTGCTCGATCGTCCAGCCGTCGGCCGAGTCGTGGTTGACCACGCCCTCGTCGCGCGGTGCGACGAAAGCCTGCACGGTCAGATAGCGGATGGTGACGTCACGGGCGGTGCCGCCGAACGCGTACTGGTTGGTTTTGCGGCCGTCGAGCACCGCGCCGGGGGCGCCGAGGTAGATGTTCCCCTCCTTGGGTACGACCTGGGCGTAGCGGTCCCGTTCGAGCCTGTGCTTGCCCGGCCGGAGCCAGAACGTGGTGTGCGGGGGATTGCTCTTGGTCTTCGCGGCCAGGTCACCGGTCACCGCGGGGTCGACCGTCACCGCGCCCGCCGGTGCCTTCGCCGGCCCGGCCGCGGGCTCGGCACACACCCGGGCCACGGACATGGACGGCCCGGCGGTCGGCTTCGGCCGCGCGGCCGGCGCGCTGTCGCAGCCGGCCGCTGCCGGCAGGACCAGCGCCAGCAGTGCCGCAGGCGACGCCCAGTGCCGCCACTTGATCCCCAAGCGTCCTCCCTAGCCGCGGAACCTGAGTACGGTGGTGAACTCCGTGACCTCCGCGGACGGCGCGGTGCCGTCGGCGAAACCGGTCCCGACCAGCGTGGTGGCGGGTTCCTTGCGCCCGAAGCCGGCGGAGTACCAGCCCAGCGGCGGGTCGCTCTCGCCGCGATGCGCCCGCCAGTCCAGCCGGCCGGGCAGGTCGAGCTCCGCGGAGCGGTCCTCGCCGTCCCGGGTCCAGGTGAGCACCGCCCGGTTCCCCACCAGGTCCGCGGTGATCGCCGGCCCGAGATGGAACGCCAGGCGCACGGCCCGGCGCGGGCCGGGCCGGCCGAGGACCTCGTCGACCACTCTCAGTTCCCGGCTCGCCGCCGTCAGTTCCACCCGGCGGCGGTGCACGGAGCGCTGATAGCCGTCGTGCTCGGCGGACCAGCGGTCCGTTCCTCCGTCGGCGGTGCCGGAGGTGTCCGCGACCAGGACGCTGCTGCGGGCATGCCGGGTCCACAGGAACGGGCCGCCGGAGACGGACTGGTCGCCGCCTTCCAGTTCCAGGGTGTTGTGGCCGAGGGTCGACCGGAAGTACCGCCGCCATGCGGGCTGCCCGTGGTAGCAGTACGTGCCCGGGTCGGCGAGCACGTCGACCCCGTCGTGCCGGACCTCCACGGACAGCGCGTCGGCGTGCGCGTGCGCGGCGATGGACAGGAATCCGTGCGGACCGCCGTCGCAGCGGCACCAGATCCCGCCCGGCCCGCGCAGGATGGTCATGCCCGCGTCGGCGAAGTGGGCCGGCCGGCTTGCCGGGCGGGATACGGTCGGTGTGGTTCCGCCTTTCGCGTACGGCCGGACGAGCGCGGCGAGCAGCGGGGTGCGCACATCGGTGCCGGTCACCTCGGGCCACCAGTCGAGCCGGCCGAACACGGCGTCCCCGGTGGCCAGCAGCGAGCCCCAGCGGTCGGTGCCCGCACCGTCCACGACCAGACCGTGCCCGTCGTCCGTGTCCCCCTGGCGCGGCGGCCGCAGCCGGTTGTCCACGATGGCCGCGAGTGCGTCGGTCATCCGCAGCAGCACCAGCCGGACCGGTGCGGGCACCGGCACTCCGGCGGCGTCCGCCTCGGCCACCGCGGCCAGGCCGAGTTCGAGGACCAGCCCGTGATACTCGGTGGCCAGCTCGCGGTTGAGGCCGGAGGGGAAGGTGTTGCCGCGCAGCTGCCGTTCCAGCGACCGCAGCGCGTCGGCCCGCCAGCGCGCGGAGGAGGGGAACCATCCGAACGCGCAGGCCGCGGCGAACTGCCCGGCTGCCTCCGCGATGACGTGGTTGTTGGCCGATGACCCCCGGCTGGGAAAGGCGGCCAGCCAGCGCTGGTGGTGCCAGATCTGTCGCAGGGCCACCGGGTTGTCCTCGAACAGCCCGGCGGCGCCCGGCCAGCCGTCGAGCAGCCGGCGGATCCACACCCAGGACAGCAGCCGGATCCCCAGCTCGATACCGCTGGTCCAGTGCACCCCGCGCAGCGGCGCGTTGGCCGTCCACCACGACCGCAGATGGGCGGCCACCCGCTCGGCGTACCGCTCGTCCCCGGTGATCGCATAGGCGGCGGCGAGAACCGTGAGGTACTGATGCCGGGACGGCTCCCAGATCTGCTTGATGTCCCCGACCGCGTCCTCGTCGCGGTACGGCACGTCGAAGGCGTAGCCCGAAGGGGCCCGGCGCCCGGTCTTCGGGTCGTACCCCCAGTCCGGGTCGGCCAGGTCGTCGCGGTCCACCCCGAAGAACACGGCGTGCCCGGCCAGCAGCCGGTCCGCCTCGGCGACCAGGCGTTTCGCGGCGTCCGGTGGCACCGCGGCGACCGTCCCCGCGGGCAGCAGCGCGGTGAACCGGGCGCCGGTCACGTCCGGGCAGTCCGGCAGCCCCGACCGCCACCGCCGTCTGCGCACCGTGTCGGCCACCCGGCCGCCGACCTCCCGCGGCCCCATCCGGGAAAGCCGCCGCAGGTACCAGCCCGCGGTACCCGCGCTCACCGTCATCGCGCGCTCGCCAACGTCACCGGCGCGCCGCCGGTCAGACCGGCCTGCACGGCGAGGGTGGCCGCGGTGGTGGCGACCAGCGACTCCAGCGGCACCGGCATCGGCCCGCCGGTCCGCACCGCCTTGACGAACGCGGCCAGCTCGGCGGACTGGCCCTTGTCCCGGGCCTTGGGCAGCCGCGAACTCACCCAGCGCTTACGGCCGTAGACCGAGGCACGGACGAAGTCGTCGAGCCGCAGCGCGCGGCCGTCCGCGACCAGGTCCAGCGTCTCCTTGGGGAAGCCGGCCGGGCCGGTGGTGACATAGCTGATGGTGGCGGTGGACCCGTCCGGGTAGTGCAGCACGACCTGCAGGTCGTCGTTGCCGGACGCGGCCGTCGCGTACACCGAGACCGGGTCGGCGTCGAGCAGCCAGCTCGCCGTGTCGATGAAGTGCCCGCCCTCGCCGGCGAACCGCGATCCCTCGGTGCCCTGCTGGAGGTACCAGCTGCCGTGCTGCAGCCGGCCCGCGTTGACCAGATAGCGCAGGCTCGCCGGACCGGTCCGGGCGCCGAACCGCCGCTTGGCCTCCTGGAGCAGCGGCGCGAACCTCCGGTTGAAGCCCACCTGCAGCCGGTCGTTGCCGGACTCCTCCACCGCCGCCAGCACACCGGCCAGTTCGTCCCCGGTGAGTGCCAGTGGTTTCTCCACGAACACGGTCTTGCCCGCGAGCAGGGCCTTCCTGGTCAGTTCGGCGTGCGAGCTGTGCCGGGTGACCACGAACACCGCGTCGACGGACTTGTCGCCGAGCACGGCGTCGAGATCGGTGGTCGCCCCGGCGAAGCCGAATTTCCGCTGTGCGTTGGCCGCGGACAGCGCCGTGGTGGTGACGACGGTGGACAGCTCGACGCCGTCGCGCTGTGCCAGATGCGGCAGCAGCATCGACGTCGCGTAGTTTCCGGCGCCGACGAACGCGAGCCGCACCGGCGCCTTCACGGACCGGACGGGGACGGAGACCCGGCCGCCTCGTCGCACCGCGGGCACGGCCACCTCCGGGGCCTGAGCCCGCGCCGTGTGCCCGGGGTAGCGGAACAGCACGGCCACGGCCTTCAAGCCGCCTTCCGTCAGCCGCTGGTAGGTGTCGACGGCGTCCTCGAAGTCGGCGATGTGGGAGACCAGGGGCTCCACGTCGACACGGCCGCGGGCGAGGAGATCGAGGAAGCACGCCAGGTTGCGGCGCTCGGTCCAGCGCACATAGCCGATCGGGTAGTCCCGTCCTTCGAGCTCGTACTCCGGGTCGTAGCGCCCGGGACCGTACGAGCGGGAGAACCGGACGTCGAGCTCCTTCTCGTAGTACGCGTTCCACGGCAGGTCCAGCCGGCACTTGCCGATGTCGACCACCCGGCCGCGGTCCCGGCAGAGCCGCGCGGCCAGCTCCACGGGCTGGTTGCTGCCGCCTCCGGCGGCCAGGTACACCTGGTCCACGCCGTGACCGCCGGTGAGTTCGGCGACGGCGGCTTCCACGATCGCGGACGCGGGGTCTCCGCAGGCCGCCGCGCCCAGGCGCGCGGCCAGCTCGCAGCGCACCGGGTCGGGGTCGGCCCCGACGACGCGGACCCCGGAGGCCGCCAGTAACTGCACCACCAGCTGACCGATCAGCCCGAGGCCGATGACCAGCGCCACCTCGCCGAGCTGCGGCTCGCCCTGCCGGACGCCCTGCATCGCGATCGACCCGACCGTGCCGAACGCCGCGTGCTGCGGCGCGAGACCGTCCGGTACGGGGGTGTAGAGGTTCTTCGGTACCCAGTTCAGCTCGGCGTGCAGCGCGTGCTCGTTGCCTGCGCAGGCCACGAGGTCACCGGCCTTCACATCGTCGATCCCGGCGCCGACCTGTTCGACCACCCCGCACAGCGAATAGCCCAGCGGCGTATAGGAGTCCAGCTTTCCCATCACCTTGCGGTAGGTGGCGGGCACCCCGTTGACGGCCACGCTCTGCATGACCTTGGCCACCTGGTCCGGTCGGGAGCGGGCCTTGCCCAGCATCGACATCCCGGCCTCGGACACCTTCATCAGCTCGGTTCCGGTGGATATCAGCGAGTAGGCGCTGCGGACCAGCACCCCGCCCGGCTTGCATCCCGGCACCGGCACGTCCAGTACCGCCAGTTCGCCGCTCTTGTAGTTCTGAACAACCTGCTTCACCCGAAGTCCCCTTGTTTCCGATCCGTCTTCTACGCCGCCGAGCGAGCGTTCCGGCCGGACCCGGAGGTCGCGCCGCGGTACCAGTACTCGAGCGTCAGCACATGCCACAGATGCTTGGAGAAGTCCCGCTGTCCGGCGGCGTCCTCGGCGACCATGCGCGCCAGCGCCTCGCGACGCAGGAACCCGGAGTTGACGAGCAAGCCGTCGTTGACCACCTCGCGTACCAGCGGTGCCAGATCCCGGCTCATCCAGGCCCGCAGCGGGGCGCTGAACAGGCCCTTGGGCCGGTACACGATCTCCCGGGGCAGGACCGTAGTGGCCGCCTCCTTGAGGACGGCCTTGCCCTGCCGTCCGACGATCTTGCGATCACCGGGCACGGTGAACGCCGCCTTGACCACCTCGACATCGACGTACGGCACCCGCACCTCGGTCGACGCGGCCATGCTCGACCGGTCCGTGTAGGCGAGGTTCAGGCCCGGCAGGAACATCCGGGCGTCGCCCAGGCACATGCGGTTGACGAAGTCGTCGAGGTCGTTGTCCTGGTAGATCTCCGTGTGCTCGGTCAGCACGTCCTCGACCGTCCCGGCCAGGTCCGGATCGACCAGGGCGAGCAGCTCGGCCTGGTCGTACATGGTGTAACTGCGCCGGAACGCGGTTTCCTCCGGCAGACCGGCGAAGGAGAGGAACCGCTTCGCGAAGCGCACCGACCGGTACCCGCGGCGGCTCGTCGCGACCGGCAGCCGGTCCACGGCCGCGGACAGGCCGCGCCGCAGGGGCCGCGGGACGCGCTGGTAGCGCAGCGCGATCAGGTTGGCCAGATGCTTGCGGTACCCGGCGAACAGCTCGTCGGCGCCCATCCCCGAGAGCATCACCTTCACCCCGGCCTCCCGGGCGGCCGAGCAGATCAGGAACGTGTTGATCGCGGCGGGGTCGCCGATCGGCTCGTCCAGGTCGTATGTCATCCGCGGCAGCAGGTCGAGCACGTCCGGAGCGATCTCGATCTCCCGCAGATCGACGCCGAACCGCTCGGCCACCTGCCGGGCATAGCGCAGGTCGTCCGGCATCGCCTCGAACCTGGCGTCCTCGGCGCGGAACCCGATCGTGTAGGCGGAGATCCCGGGCTGGTGGCGGGCCGCGAGCGCGGTCAGATAGCTGGAGTCGAGACCGCCGGAAAGGAAGGTGGCCACCGGGACGTCGGAGAGCATGTGCCGCCGGGTCGACTCCTCGACGACGGCGGTCAGGTCCGGCCGCTCGCCGCTGCGGATCCGCTCCCGGCCCTCGGCGGCGACCTCCTTGAGGTGCCAGAACCGGCCGCGCTCCACCCGGCCGTCGGGCCGGTACCGCAGCCAGCTCCCCGGCGGCAGCTTCTCCGCCTCGCGGAACGCGCACCGGGAGTCCGGCACCCAGTAGTACAGCAGTGAGGCCACCAGCGCCGCATGGTCCACCTCCAGCGAGCCGCCGGTCACGGCGGCGAGCGCCTTGAGTTCGGAGGCGAACACCAGACCCTCGCCGCGCCGGAGCAGGAACAGCGGCTTGATGCCGAGCTGGTCGCGGGCGAGCACCAGTTCACCCGTCCGCTCGTCGAAGATCCCGAACGCGAACATGCCGCGCAGCCGCGGCAGGCAGCCGGTGCCCCAGCGCCGCCAGGCCTCCAGGAGCACCTCGGTGTCGGAGGTACCGCGGAAGCGCACCCCGGCGGCCGCCAGCTCGGCGCGCAGCTCGGGCGCGTTGTACAGCTCGCCGTTGTACGTCAGGACGAGGCCGTCGGACACCATCGGCTGGGCGCCGGTCTCCGACAGGTCGATGATGGCCAGCCGGCGGTGCCCGAGATGCACTTCGCCGTCACCGACGGCATGGCTGTACCGGCCCGCCCCGTCCGGACCGCGGTGGGCGAGGGTGTCGGTGAGCCGGTCGGCCACGGCCTTCCCGTCCGGCCACCGGTACGTACCTGCGATGCCACACATGTCTAGCGCGCCTCCTGGTCGGTGTCCGGGACGCGTGCCGTCCGTACCGGTGTCTGCTCCGCCCGTCGCCGGCGGCCCGTGCCGCTCTCCCGGGCCATCCGTTCGCTGTGGCCGCGCAGCGCGGTATGCAGCCCGTCCCACAGGGTGCCGTCGGTCCGGTCGCGCGGATCGGGGTCGATCAGCACCACACCGATCACCGGGATGTGCTGGTCCGCGAGCTGCCGCGCCACGGTGTGCAGCCACGCCGCACTCGCGTGCCCGGCACGCACGACGAGCACGGTCTGAGTGCCGAGGTACTGCAGGTCGGACCATGCCGAACCGGGCGCCACCGAGCCGACGCCCAGCCGGTGTTCCTGATGCGACACGTCCGCGGCACGCTCGCCGCCGACCACCGGCGGATCTCCCGGCTTCGGCTTGCGGCCCGAGAGCTGTGTGCCGGGCAGACCGTCGATGACGGCCACCGGCCCCTCGGCCGCCAGTGCCCTGCCGAGATCCAGGGCGATCACGCTGGCGCTGCGGGCACAGCCCAGTTCCAGCAGCGACACCGGATCCGCGGAGCCGCGCACGGTGCGGGCCAGGGTCGTGGTGAGCCGTTTCCGTGCCGCCCGGATCCGTCGGCGCCCCCACAGCCACGGCGGCCGGCGGGGCAGCTCGGCGATGACCGAGGCGCCGAGGTTCGCCGCGATCTCCCGGCGCAGCACGGGGCGGTCGGCGACCACCGCGCCGACCGCGGCCACCGCGAGCCCGAGGACGAGCCCGAGGACCAGCCCGATCACGGCGTCGGTGGCGGCGGTCCTGGGCAGCGAGTAGCGCACCGCGCGCGGTGCGTCCACGATCTGGGTGCCGGCGATGAGCTGGGGCGTACCGACGCGTGCTTCCGCGGCGCGCTGGCCGAAGTCGGTGATCCGCGAGGTGAGTTCGGCCCGGCGGGCGTAGAGCGACTGCCGGTCGGCCGACGCGCTCGGCCCCGCTTCCTTCAGTTTGTCCCCGATCGCCTTGTTGACCTTGGCGAGTTCGTCCCGCATACGGTCACGCTGGTCGAGCAGGGCCTTGGAGTCGGCGTTCGCGGCCTGCTTTATCCGCCGCACATGGTCCGCGACGAACGCGTCGGCCAGCGCCTTGCCGCGGACCACCGCCTCCGCGTCGCTGTCACCTGTCACCGTGATCTGCAGCAGGTTGTTGGTCAGGCCGGTCCCGTCGTAGTCCTGCATGAAGTCCTCCGGCTTCGCAGGGGAGCCGAGGGATTTCAGGGCCTCACCGGCGATCCGCGTGGTGTGCAGCAGCGCGACGTCGGTGCGGATCAGCGTTCCGGGGTCGTTCGGCTGGTCCCCCTGATGCGCCACCAGCACTTTGGCCGTCGCTGTCGGCGGCGGTGGCAGCAGGACCGCCACGGCCGCGCCGGCGAGGAGCCCGAACAATGCCAGGGAGCACCAGAGCCGGCGCCGCCTGCGCACCGCCACCACCAGCGCCTGCAGGTCCAGCAGCGGAGCGGCGGCCGGCGGCTCCGAACTCGTGTGCGTCGTCACTGCGAACCCCCCGTCGCGTCGGCGCCGGACGGGTGCGCCCGTACGGCGGCATCCCGGGGACGGCCGGCGGAGCGCGCCGGACGGTCCCGGACCGTACCGGCGAGGACGATGCCCACGATCTCCTGCTTCGCGTCCGCACATGCCTCGGCGATGCCGGTCAGTTCCCCTGCGGTCCAGCTGCCCGCGCTGAGCACGACCAGGGCACCGGACTCGTCTCCGCGGTCCGGAACCAGCGGGCGGGACACGGGGACCTCCACCATCCGAAGCGCGAGGTTCCCCCCGCCCGACGAGCTCTCGGAAGGACCGTTCCCGGCCTCGGCGACGAGCTGTCCGGCGGCCCGGCGGGCGATGTCGTCGCCGTCCGGGACGACGACCAGCAGCCGCCGGGGGCCCGGCAACCGGTCCTGGAGGCGGGCGCACATCCGCCGGTAGCGGATCTGCCGGCCGGCCTCGTCGCCGGACGTCCGCGGAGCCGGCATGTCCCACCTGACGTCGGCGCCGAGCAGCCGGCGGATCCGGGCCCGCGGGCCACGGCCTTCCGGCCGGCGTGCGCGCCGGTCACCCGGTACGTCGACGGTGCCGAGCAGCGCCGCGCCCAGCGCCGCGGCGATCTCCGGTTCGGTCCGCAGCCGGCGGCTCATCCGTGCGGCGGTGAGATGGCCGATGACCGCGAGCAGGAAGAACAGCAGTGCCCCGCCGGCGATGAGCTGCGTTCTCGTCGGCGGAGCCTCGCCGGTCGGCCGGGCCGCCGGTCCCATGACGACCATGCTGGCCTTGCCGGCGGCCGGGTCGGCCTGGTCCAGCTTGTGAATGGCCTGCTGCAGCGAGGTACGCAGCTTTTCGAGCTCGGTGCGGGTCTGGACGCTCTCCACGGTCTGCCCCGGATCGGCCGCGTCGGCCAGTTCGGTGATCCGGCGGCTGGTCTGCACCACCATCTGCTGCAGTTCCTCCAGCTGCGCCGACGCCTCGGGGTCGGAGCCGGCGTCCACGATCCGCGCGGCGAACGTGACGAACTGCTGGGCCACCTGGTCGGCGAGCTGCTGTGCGCGCCGCGGGGTGTCGGCCGTGCCCGAGATCTTGATGATGTTCCCGTCGGAAGCCTTCGCGCTCACCCGGGTCTGCAGCTCGCTGCCGCTGACCCCGGGCCAGCCGAGCGTGGCGGCCGCACGGTCGACCACCACCGAACTGGTCGCGATCTCCGTCTGGGTCAGCAGCTCGCGCTCCTCCCACGCCCCCGGCAGCAGCACCGACGCGGACGTCGTGTAGCGCGGCGGGAACAGCAAGGAGGTGCCGTAGCCGAAGAGCGCACCCACCACGGCGAGGATGGTGAGGAGCCGCCGGCGCCGACGGATAATCCGCCCGATCGTGACCAGGCGTATCGTGTCATCGCTCAACGGCGCGGCCTCCTCCCCGCCCGGTGCGGGGTGCCCGTGGACGCCGGAGCGTGGTCTCGGCAGGCAGCGGCGTAGGCGGCGAGCAGCGATGCTTGCGAGTTCCGCCAGGAGAGCGGCCCGCTGATCCGCTCCTGGCCGATCTTGCCCATCCGGGCCCGCTTCTCCGGATCGTCCAGCAGCAGCGCGATGAGCTTGGCGAACTCGGCCTCGTCGTTGGCGGGTGCGTAGACGGCGGCGTCACCGGCGGAGACCCGCGCCTCCCGAAGGTCGAACGAGACGATCGGCCGGCCCATCACCATGTACTCCAGGACCTTGTTCATGGTCGACACGTCGTTGAGCGGATTGCGCGGGTCGGGGGAGAGGCACACGTCCGCTGTGGACAGGTAGCGCACCAGGTCGGCATCCGGAATGCGCCCGGTGAACTGCACCTGCTCCGAGAGCCCGAGCCGCCGGGACAGCTCCACCATCGCGTCGAAGGTGTCGCCGGCGCCGACGAACACCGCATGCCAGTCGGTCCGCCCGAACTCGTCGCGCAGCTTCGCGAGGGTCCGCAAGGCGTAGTCGACTCCGTCCTGCGGGCCCATGACGCCGAGGTAGCACAGCAGATGAGGCTTGCCGCGCTTCAGCTCCGGCTCGGGCGGCACGGGGTGGAACCGGTCGACGTCGGGTGCGCTGCGCACCACGAAGACGTCCGCCGGCCGCCGACCGCCACGGCGCACCGCGACGTCGCGATAGCTCTCGTTCGTGGCGAGCACGATGTCCGCGGCCCGGTAGGTCAGCCGTTCCAGCGCGCACACGGCGCGGTAGAGCAGGTCCTCGCCGCGGCCGAACCGGGAGAGGTACAGCTCGGGTACCAGGTCGTGCTGGTCGAAAACGAACCGCGCTCCGCGCCGCTTCAGCCACAGTGCCGGCAGGAACAGCAGGTCGGGCGGGTTGCAGGCATGGACCACGTCGACCGGGCCGACTTTCCGGGCCAGCCGGACCGTATGCCACAACGCCGATCCGTACTCCCGCAGATAGCCGGCCGGCCCTCCGGTGGCCGCGCGCAACGGGTAGCGGTGGATCCGCACCCCGTCGATCTCCGCTTCCGATTCCGTGTCCCGTTTGTTCCCCTGGGGACAGATGACGTGCACCTTCCAGCCCGCGTCGCGCAGCGTTGTGCACTCCTGCCACACCCGCCGGTCGAACGGCACCGATAAGTTCTCCACCAGGATCAGCGCGCGCCGATTCGGCCGGTCGCTGCTGGTCGCGTCACCAAGCAAGGCCCACGTACCCCGGTTCGGCCCGGCGCGCCTCGGCGTCGGGAAGGCGGATGAGGTCGACGATCACCGGGCCGTCGGCGCCGCCGCGGGGCAGCGCCGACAGCACGGCCGGATCCCTGGTCCCGACGAGGCACACCTCAGCGTGCTCGAGCACCTCGTCGACGGAATCCGCGAGCAGCTGCGCGAGGTGGGGCAGCCGGGTCTCGATGTACTCGCGGTTCGCGCCGAGCAGTCGGGAGAGGCTCACGTTGGCGTCGTAGATCCGCAGGTCGTACCCCTTGCCGAAGAGCCTCTCCGCCAGCTCGACGAGCGGGCTCTCGCGGAGGTCGTCGGTGCCGGGTTTGAAGGACAACCCGAACAGGCCCGCCCGGCGCTTGCCAGTGCGCTCGACCAGCTCCACCGCGCGCTGCAGATGGTCGGAGTTGGAGGGCAGCACGTGGGCGAGGATGGGTACCGAGACGTCGGCCCGCCGTGCCGCGTGGACCAGGCTGCGCAGGTCCTTGGGCAGGCAGGAGCCACCGAAGGCGAAGCCGGGCCGCAGGTAGGCGGGGCTGATGTTCAGCTTGCGGTCCGCCAGGAACACGTCCATCACCTGGTGCGAGTCCACCCCGAGCGCCTGGCACACCGCGCCCAGCTCGTTGGCGAAGCCGATCTTGAGGCCGTGGAACGCGTTGTCCGCGTATTTGATCGCCTCGGCCGTGGGGACCGGTACCCGGAACACCTCGCTGGGCAAGCCGTCGTACAGCGCCGTCACCACGTCGCCGCTCGCCGGGTCGAGCTCGCCGATGACGGTCTTGGGCGGATCGAAGAAGTCCCGCACGCTCGTGCCCTCGCGCAGGAACTCCGGGTTGACCGCGACCCCGACATCCACCCCGGCCGTGCCGCCGACGTACTTCTCCAGGATCGGTACCAGCAGGTTCAGGCAGGTGCCCGGCAGCATGGTGCTGCGGAACACGACGGTGTGCCGCCCACTGCGCCCACTGCGATCCGCCAGCACGGTGCCGATCTGCTCGGTGACCCGCTCCAAGTACGTGGTGCACAGGCTGCCGTTGGGCTCCGACGGCGTGCCCACGCAGACCAGCGACACCTCGCTGTCCATGACCGCCTCGCGGACGTCGCCGGTAGCGCGTAACGCTCCCGTCCGCACGACCTCGGCGACGAGCTCGCCGATCCGCTCTTCGACCACGGGGGCCTTGCCGTTGTTGACCAGGTCGACCTTCACCTGGTTCACATCCACCCCGATGACCTCGTGACCCATGCTGGCCAGGCACGCGGCCGACACACAGCCCACGTAGCCGAGCCCGAAAACGCTGACCTTCATGACCCGTTCCCCTCCCGAGGCAGGCCCTCACGGCCTGCGGTCCGCACGCCGGCCGGCCGGTTGAGCCGCACCCCCCCGCGCATCAGTAGGCCCCCTGTCCGTGGAGCACCGCACGCAGCGTCTTCCACAAGATCACTGTGTCCAGGGCGAGTGACCAGTCCTCCACGTACCGCAGGTCCAGCCGGACCGCCTCCTCCCACGACAGGTCGCTGCGTCCGCTGATCTGCCACAGGCCGGTGAGTCCGGGCTTGACCAGCAGTCGCCGCCGGATGTCCGGGCCGTACGCAGCGCACTCCTCCGGTAGCGGAGGCCGGGGACCGACGAGCGACATCGATCCGGTGAGCACGTTGAAGAGCTGAGGGAGTTCGTCGATCGAGTACCGGCGCAGCACTGCTCCCACCCGGGTCACCCGCGGATCCCTGCGGAGCTTGAACAGCAGGCCGGCGCCCTCGTTTCGGTCGGCCAACTCGGCACGCGCCCCGTCAGCCCCGGCGACCATGGTGCGGAACTTGAGAATGGTGAACTCGCGGCCGTCCTTGCCGACCCTGCGCTGGCGGTAGAACGCCCCACCCCGACTGTCCACGAGCACGAGCAGCCCGACGAACACCATCAGTGGCGCGAAGAGCATCAGCAGAATCGCCGCGCCCATCCGGTCGACGACCGCTTTGACCGCCCGGCGGCCTCCGGTGAAGGTCGGCATGCTGACCCGCAGCAGCGGGATCCCGAGCACCGCGTCGACGTGCAGTCGCGGGCCGGCCACCTCCATCAGCACGGGCGCCACGACCATCTCGGCGTCGCTGCCCTCGAGGTTCCAGGCCAGCCGCTGCAACCGGTCCGGTGACCAGTGCGGGTCCGCTGTGACCGCGACGACACGGTAGCCGTCGCGGCGGACGTGGTTGGCGACATCCGCCAGCCGGCCGACGACCGGCACTCCGTCCAGTCGGTCATCGTCGAGCCCGAGACCGTCCGTTGTGCACACCGCGTCCACCCGCCAGCCGAGGTGGGGGGACTTGCGGGTCCGGGTGATCAAATCGCCCACGGTGGCCGGGCTCCCCGCAGCGAGCACCGGTCGCAGGCACCGGCCTTCCTTCCGCTGTTTGTACAGCCAGAGGCGCAGCAGATACCGCGTGGTCATGGTGACGAGCGCGATCGCGGGGATCGCGACGAAGATCCAGAGTTTGATGTTCTGCGAGGTGAGGGCGATCCCACCGAGCGCCAGCACGACGGTCGCCGTGAACAGTGAGCGTCCGAGCCGCCGGAATTCCTCGGCGCCCTGGCCGAGCACGGCCGGAGCCCACGACCGGCTCACCGCAAGCGCCCCCAGCACCAGCAACTCGGTGCCGAAGGCGAGAATTCGCCATTTCTCGTGCCAGTTGGCCGCGTCACGGGCCCCGAAGAAGTTGCCGATCGCCGCCACCACGAAAGCGGTGGCCACGATATCGCTCGTGATCACGGTACGGCGGTACCGCTGCTCCCAGTCGATCGCGGGCTGACTGATTGCCCCGTTCGCCAGTCGCCCGCGCGCTGACGGTAACGGGCTGACTAATCCCCCTTGCCGCACAGAACCCCCCAGGTCCCCAGTGGTACGACGTGTTCGCTTGACGCTGTTCCTCGGCGCCGGGAGGCCCCGCTCCCCGCGCCGCGCTGTTCCTCCCCGCGGAAGGATCCCGTCCCCCGGCGCACGACATCCGGGGTATTTCCGAGCTACGTGAACAACCCACCCTGGCGGCAGCAGACTCGCATGACCTGCCAGGCTCTCGAGGTGCGCTGGAACCCGTCGAAACCCCGGGTGCTCCCCGCACCCAAGGCCCCTTCTCGGGCTCCAGGAATTGATCCCCCGCGACTGGCGCCGGGGACGCGACTGCTGACTTTCCGTAGCGCCGGACCACTAGATCATTAACGGTCGACTCGTGTTCGAACAGCTGAAGCACGATCAATCTAGACCATCGAGACCGGTATGTAGAGAGGATGTGTGCAACTTGTGCTCGATCTTTGAGTCCGGGTCCAGCGACCGGTGACCGCCTGCGGGTACCTTGACGCCGCCGCGCGCTCCAGCGGCTCGCCAGGCCCCCCGGACGCGGCTTCCACGCGGTAGTGATCCGGGTGAGCAGGGCGCCGTGGATGCGGCGGGCCTCCGCTGGGCCCCGGTTCGGCAACGGCTTCCCACCGCTCGTGCACGACGGCGTGCCGCTGTGGGGTGCCCGGGGCGGCGTGGCGAACGACCCCCGCTTGGGCATGAGGACGATGTGGACGGTGGCGTTGGCGGTGGGAACGTCGCCGCAGACGACGTTGGAGGTGTCGTTGACGGTGTATTCCGCGCCGGTGTGCATCCGGCCGGACTGCTCGAGCGCGCCGGTGGCCGTAGCCGTCGAAGGCGACCTCACCAACGCCACCGCCATCGGACTCACTGTCGAACCCGACGGGGGCTCCCCCAACCGACCATGACGCCTTGATGCTGCTCAAGCTGCCTGCCTGACCAGGTCACCAGCGGACCGCGAAGCGGGCACATTCCGTGGAGGTCGACAGCGCGGTGCGGTCACGGGGTGTGGTCACCCCGCAGGGGTCTCCAGCTCCCGCTTGAGGTTGCGCAGCGTTGCATCGATGTTGCGGGCCTGGAAGTCAGCGAAGGTACTGCCTGCGGTGACGACCCGGTCGAAGGCATTGGCCACGAAGGCGGGCCACGCCCGCCGGTCATCGGTCCAGGTCTCCGTGACCCGCGTGGCATCACCGGCCGACTCGAACCGGTACTCCCAGGTGGCGATCGGGCCGGGCAGCAGCGGGCGGTTGAGCCCGATGGCGTGGACGCGGAACGCGAAGCGACGGCCGGGATCGGCCGCCGTGACCGTGCACCGTGTGACCCAGCGGAACCGTCCACGTTCGTTGCGCCCGACGAACGTCGTGCCCAGCACGGCGGGTCCGTCCTCCGTCCCGACCGTCGTGCCCAGATTCTCCGGACTCCAACGGCCCATGTCGGCCGGACGGCTTACGGCCCGGTAGGCGACATCGGGCGGGACGTCGACCACGATGCTGCTGCTCACACCGAACACACGGGCCATGCCAGTGCCCTCCATCAGGCTGTGAAGCTACTGCTCGGTAGTCATCATGGCATGCGACGGGATCAGGGTGTGGCACCGCGGGTACGCACCAGGGCGCGGGGGTGCGCGCCAAGCGCGGCCGCCTCGCCGGTGCCGATGACACGGCGCCCACCTTGTGTCAGGGCCCCGGCCGGAGCGGGCTGCCTCGATCAGACCGCTGCCCGGCCACACACCACCCCGGCGCGGGCACCCGAGCCACGGCCGACTGCTCTGCCCTCCCGGCTACCCCGTGAAGTTCTTGTTGCTGATGTACTTCCCCAAGGATCCGTCGGGCCTCACCTCCCAGACGCCCCTGATGTATTCGGGACTGATCCCGCCGGGGAAGGCGATTTCGTCCTCGTGGGAGTAGGGACTGTCGGGGCCGAACGTCTTGTTGATGTCGATACCGCCAGGCGCGTCGATGTCGTAGACGTACTTGGCACCCCACTTGCTCGCGAACTCCACATTGTTGGTGGTGCCGACGAAGGCGGAGTTCTCGCTGTGGTTCACATAGCTGTCGAGGTCGGGGTTGTTCGGATCCCACGGCGCGAAGCCTTGGTTGAAGATGACGCTCGGCGGGCGGGTGTCATTGCGGTAGAGCTGTTCACGAGTGTCACGCCAGGTCACATGACCCTTGCCCTCGATACTCTCCTGAATGTCCTCCACGTCCACGTCCGGGTCGATCGCCACCTCCGGATGAGGATTGGGTTCGGGCCCGTCCGCCTTGTCGGTGTCGGTGTCGGTGTCGCTGTCCTTGTCGTGGTCGTTGTCCTGCTGTGTCGCATCCGAGCAGGCGGCGGCGTTGCCGACCTGCTGGAGGGCGTCGAAGCCGGAGACCATGGCACTGCTGGCGGCCATGGCGGCGGCGGCCAGGGCCTCGAGAGCTGACTGCGTTTGCGCCAGGCCGGCGCCACCAGCCCCATCGCCGGGGCCGACGGCCAGGACGACCCGGTCGCCGGAGCCGAAGCCACTGGCGTGGAGGCCGTTGGCATCGCAGTTCTTGTCAGCCTCGGACTGCTCGCGATCCTTGGAGTCCTCGGGGTCGGGGTCGTCGGGCGGTGTCGGCTCCGCGCTGGGCCGGTCATCCGAGTGGGAACCTCCGGACCTACCGCCCGATGAACCGCCGCTGCCGCTGCCGCTGCCGCTGCCGCTGCCGCTGCCGCTGCCGCCGGAGCTGGATGAGCCGCCATTGCTGCCGCCGGATGAGCCCCCGGAACTCGTGCCACCGATGAGGCCACCGATCAGGCCGCCGTCGATGCCGCCGTTGGTTCCGCCCGATGAACCGCCCGATGAGCCGCCGTTGCTTCCGCCTGAATGGGCGCCGCCGGAACTCGAGCCGCCCGAGGTGCCGCCGTTGTTTCCGCCGCCTGAGTGGGAGCCGCCGGACGAGCTGCCGGACCCACCGGAGTGGGAACTGCTGCCGCCGCTCGACCCGCCGGAATCCGACCCCCCGGAGTCCGACCCGCCGCTATTGCCACCAGAGGTGGTGCCGCCGTTGTCGGCTCCGGTTGATCCTCCCGAGCTGGTTCCGCCGCCGGTGGTGCCGCCGTCGTGGCCGCCGTTGCTTCCACCTGTATCGCCGCCGGTCGAACCACCGGAGCCGCCTGAGTCCGACCCGCCGCTCGTCCCACCAGCGTCGCCGCCGGACGTGCCACGGGAGGTCGTTCCGCCGTCGGTGCTCCCGCCGTCGTGGCCGCCGTCACCTCCACCTGTGTCGCCGCTGGTCGAACCCCCGGAGCTGGTGCCGTCGGAGCCCCCCGAAGCCGACCCGCCGCTCGCACCACCGTTGTCGCCGCCGGTCGAACCACCGGAACCAGAGCCAGCGGAACCAGAGCCAGCGGAAGTGGAGCCGCCCGAGGGAGCACCACCGGAATCGGCCCCTCCTGAACTCGTACCGCCAGAAGCCGTGCCGGCCGAGTTCGAGCCTCCGTCCGTTCCTCCATCGGCGCCGCCGGTCGAACCACCCGAATCGGTACCACCGTTGGCCGTGCTCGCCGTACCCCCGCCGTTCCCACCGACCGTTCCGCCCGTCTCACACGGCGAGTCGGTGACGGTGCAGACCGCGTTGTGGAGCCCATCGGCGACGTGACGTGATACGCCACCGGTCACCAGGGCCAGGACGATCAGCGTGACGATCATGATCAGGCCCAGGTACTCCACGGCCGTCTGTCCCCGCTCGCCTCGCCGGAAGAGCATGCGCGCGAGGGAGAAGCGGGAGAGCGCTTCACGAAGCTCGCGCCAGTTCCGTCCCCGTACCCGCACTCCGAACCATGTCCGGCTCTCCGGCCTGGTGAGGAACGCCAGGGTCAGCACCGGCAGGATCAGCTGGCTCAGGCCCAGCAACGACCCGGCGGCGAGGTTGAGCAGGCTGCCCGCGACCAGCCATGTCTGTAAGCCGACCAGACCGCCCCAGTCTCGTCTGCCGCCCCTGGGGATGCGCCATAAGAGCACCCAGGACAGGACGCCAGGCGCGGCTGCGTACAACGCCAGTCCGAACAGCCCCGGAGTCATCGTCTCGTCGGCGGCGGCTGAGCCGATCACCCCCAAGGCGCCCACCACCGTGAACGCGAACAGCACATGCAGCAGAATGCGTACGGCCTTGAGCGGGGACGGCCCTGTGCTGCGGTCGCTCGAGCACGGCATCGGGACACCGGTGTGCGTGACGTCGCTGGTAGACGTGTGGAGCCCGGGCCGCGACAAGCGACTCACCAACCTCTCGGGAGCGCACGTGAACGTGACTGGTGCCCACACGCCATGCGTGCGTCCCCCGGGAGCCCATCAGCCACGCTAAGCCTGCCCCCGGGCCCAGAGAAGGGCCCCAGGGCCCACCGTGGGCCCAAGCCGGGTCCGGTGTGAAGGTCGAATGGCGGCAGTGCCGGCCTTCGCCAGGCGCTGGGACCGGTACCCGCGTGCCGACGGTCCCGTCGAGGCGGTCTGGGGGAAGTACGCGCTTGCTCCCGGCCTGCGGGGACCCCGGCCGCGAGCCGGGTGCGGCGTCACCCCCGGTTTCCGGTCAGTTTTCCGGTGGTTCGTCTTTGCAGGTCCCCACCTGTGATGATGTGGGGCGGGGGAGTCACTGGTGGGGTCATGAGGTCCGGGGGGATCGATGAGCAGCACGGTTACGGATACGTCGGCGCTGACACGGCTGAAGTCGGCGCAGAAGAGTGCAAAAGGGGTGTCGCTGTACTCGCGGTTCGTGAACCGGCCCGCGGGGAGGTATCTCGCGGCCGGGGCCTACCGGATGGGGCTCACGCCCAACCAGGTCACCTTGATCAGTGCGGGCTTCAGTTTCGCGGCGGTTCTGGTGGTGGCGTTCGCGCAGCCCACCTGGGCGGTGGGTTTCCTGGTGTGGCTCGGCCTCGCGGTCGGGTTCGCGTTCGACTCGGCCGATGGGCAGCTGGCACGGCTGCGCGGCGGGGGGAGCGCGGCGGGGGAGTGGCTTGATCATGTGGTGGACTGCGCCAAGCTCACCGCGCTGCACACCGCGGTGCTGATCGCCTTCTACCGGCACCCCGGGCACTTCGGGACCGCGGCCGACGGCTGGCTGCTGGTGCCGCTCGGTTTCCAGCTCGCCGCCGTCGTCACGTTCTTCGGGGGGCTGCTCACCGAGAAGCTCAAGCCCAAGGCGGGGCCGGGGCAGGGGGCCGGGCCGTCCACGGTGCGGGCGGTGGCGTTGCTGCCCGTGGACCACGGGGTGTTCTGCCTGGTCTTCCTGCTGCTCGGCGGCGGCGCCTTCCGATGGGTCTACACCGGGCTCGCCGTCGCCGCCGCGCTCTTCCTCGTGGCCTTCCTCGCTAAATGGTTCCGGGAGCTGTCCGCAGTTCTTCGGTGAGGCGCGGTGTGTCGAGGGCGTCGAGCGCGCGTCGCAGCTGGGTGCTCGACGTGTGGACGGTGTACGGGAAGTAGACGACGTCCACGCCCACGGCGGCGAAGTCCCGCTCCAGCCGCTGTCCCTTCGGCGTGTCCCGCCAGTCGTCGCCCTTGAAGAGCACGTCGAAGCGGACCTGCTTCCACGTCTCCACCTTGTCCGGCACGGTCTCGACGAACGCGGCGTCCACGTACTGGATGCTGCGGACGATCTCCAGTCGTTCGACCAGCGGGATCATCGGGCGCCTGCCCTTGGCCCGTTCGGCCATCTCGTCCGAGACCACCCCGGCCACCAGGTAGTCGCACTGGGCGCGGGCGTGGCGCAGGATGTTCAGGTGCCCGATGTGGAAGAGATCGTAGGCGCCCGGTGCGTAGCCCACGCGGTACCGCTTGCTCGATGGCACAAATGCCCCCCTTGTTCGATGGTGTCCCCCCGCGCGCATCTGTTGACAGGAGCGCGCAGAATTTGACGATAGCGTTCATGCTCGGTGCAAGGAGAGTGAACAATTGGGTGCGTCCTGGTTCACTTTCGAGCAGCGCATGGGATTCGGGGGTCCCGTGAGACGTGAACACACTGGGGAGGCCGCTGGTGCGGCTGGGGGAAAGGTTTCGTCGAGTGACACAGACCAACGACGAGGACACCAGGCGGCGGCTGCTGTTGGTGTCCACCAACTACGCTCCCGAGCACACCGGCATCGGCCCGTACGCCACCGGCATCGCCGAGCACTGGGCGAGCCGCGGGCATGACACACACGTGCTCGCCGGGCTTCCGCACTACCCGTCCTGGCGGCTCGATCCCGCCTACCGCAAGGTGTGGCGGACCACTGAGCGACGAGCCAGTGTCACGGTGCACCGACGCCGGCACAGTGTCCCCCCGCGGCAGAGCGCCCTGCGCCGAGGCTTGTTCGAGGGTTCGATACTCGCCCACGGTCTTGTCGCCCCGCCCAGGACCGGCCGGCTCGACGCGGTGCTCGCCCAGCTGCCCAGCCTCGCCGGGGGAGTGCTCGGCGCACGGATCGCCGCCCGGCACCGCGCCCCGTACGTGCCCGTCGTCCAGGACCTCATGGGCGCCGCCGCGGCGCAGTCCGGGATCAAGGGCGGCGGTGGCCGTGCCGCCGAGCTGGCCGAGCGGGCAGAGTCTTGGGTGCTGCGGCGGGCGACCCTCGTCGGTGTCATCCATGAGACGTTCGTCGAGCGCGTACGGGCCATGGGGGTGGACCCCGGACGCATACGGCTGGTGCCCAACTGGTCGCACATACAGGCACCGTCGGGGCCACGTGCCCGTACCCGGGAGCGTCTCGGCTGGGGTCCGGAGCGGACCGTCGTCCTGCACTCGGGCAACATGGGCCTCAAGCAGGGGCTTGAGGTGCTGGTCGAGGCGGCCCGTCGCGATCCGGCGACCCGGATCGTGCTGATGGGCGACGGCAACCAGCGCGAGCACCTCGCCCGGATGGCAGGGGGGCTGCCCAACCTGGAATTCCTGCCTCCGGTTCCCGACGCGGACTTCCCCGATGTGCTCGCCGCGGCCGATGTGCTCACCGTGACCCAGCGTGCCTCCGTACTCGACATGAGTGTGCCCTCCAAGCTGACCTCCTACTTCGCGGCCGGCCGTCCGGTGGTCGCCTCCGTCGCCGCGGAAGGCGGAACGGCCCGCGAGGTGTTGCGATCCGGTGCCGGAATGCTCGTGGAACCAGAAGATCCGGATCAGTTTCTGTCCGCGGTGCGTAGACTCGCCCGAGATCCGGGAATGGCGGACGAGCTGGGGGCGGCGGGACCGCGTCATGTGGCGGCTCATCTGTCACGGGAAGCGGGTCTCGCGCGGATCGACGCGCTGATCGATGAGGCTATGGGGGGCCCTGGAAGGTGAGCCAGACACACGTCACGATCCGGGCGGAGGACGAGCCGGAGCAGCTGCGGGAGCAGTTCCGCCAACTGCTGCGCTATCGCTGGCTGATCGCAGGAGGCGTCGGCGTAGGGCTGCTGGCCGGTGCCTGGCTCGGTATCACCGGCGCCGACAGCTACGCGGCCACCACTGACGTCGTGCTGCGCGCCCCCTCCAGTGACCCCTTCAACCCGGCCCTGTCGATCGACAAGGCGGTCAACATGGGGTCCGAGCGTCAGACGGCGCTCAGCCGCAAGGTCGCCGAGAGGGCCGCGAAGAAACTGGGCATGGACGAGGACGAGGTCGAACAGCTCCAGGGCGGGCTCCAGGTCACCACCCCGCCGCAGACCCTCGTGCTCCACTTCACCTACAACGCCTCCGATCCCGAGGCGGCGTCGCAGCGCGCCAACGCGCTGACACAGGCGTACATCGCCCTGCGCAAGGAGCAGTACGAATCGGTCCGCGCGGCGAACGTCAAGGGCCTCCAGGACCAGCTGAATCCCCTGGGCAAGCAGAACGACGAACTCTCCGACCGGCTCAAGAGGCTGCCCGAAGGCGCCGCCGCCGACTCCGCCTACGCACTGCAGGTCAACCTGCTCAACCGCATCACCGAGCTCCGCTCCAAGATCACCAGCCTGAAGGCGCTCGACATGACGCCCGGCAACGTGATCCGCGACGCGACCGTGCCCGGCGCCTCCGACGGCCCGGGCATGCCGCTGGCGCTCGGCCTGGGCGGCCTGGTCGGTGTCGGCCTCGGACTGCTCGGGGCCTGGGTGCGGCTGGTGTTCGACCCCGCGCCGCGTTCGGCCGGGGACGTGGCCCGTGCGGTGCGCGGCCCCGTGCTGGGCGCGCTGCCACGCGGGTCGGCCGGTGCCCTGGTGGTCGGCCGTACGGACTCCCGGGCGGCTGAGGAGTACCGCTCCATCGCCTTCCGGCTCGCCTACGACGACCGGTTCGCGGACCGCAGGCGCGTGCTCGTCGTCGCGCCGCGAGGCTCCATGGAGTCGAGCGTGGCCATGGCGGTCAACCTCGCCGCGTCCTTCGCGGAGACCGGAAAGAACGTGCTGCTCGTCGAGGCCGATCTGCGCACCCCGTCCCTGTCCGAACGGCTCGACGTGTCCGCCGCGTCCCGACCCCGCTGGAGCCGTAGCGGCGGGTACGCCGAGCCCACCGACGGAGAGTGGCCCGGCCGTGGCCGCCTCGTGGTCGACGCCGGTGAGTCCGGGGCCTTCGGCCTCGTGCCCGGTGAGCGCGTGCGCAACGTCCCCCGCGCACTGACCTCCCCCCAGGTCACCCAGCTGATCGCCGAAGCCGACGATCCCGATGCCACCGTCGTGGTCGTGGCCCCGCCCGTACTCGCGTACGCGGACGCCCTCGCGCTCGTCGACCGCGTCGACGGTGTGCTCATCGTCTGCGACCCGCGCACCGTGCACCGGGCCGACCTCGTCCGCATCCGCGAGCTGATCGTCGGCGCGGGCGGCACCGTGCTCGGCGCGGTGACGCACACCGAGTCGCGGCGTGCGGCCGATTCCGCCGCACCCGCCGGCAACCGGCGCCGCAAGGGCGGGAGTCCGGCCGGCCGTCCCGTCCCGCCTCCCGGCGCCCGCCTCGAGCCGGAGCTCGACCCGGACGCCGATCCCAGCAGCACGATGGCGCTGCGCACCGTACGCTCGGGAGACATGTGACCGCGCCCGGCGGCGAGCCCGGGGCGTCCGACCCGATACCTGATCAGCCTGGGGCAACCGGCCCGCCGCCCGCGCAGACGGAGTCTGCCGACCCGGCGCCCGCACCGCGGCGTTCGGCGGCCGTGGTCGCCTCGGTGCTCGACCAGGCGGCGTCCAGCCTCACCAACATCGCCGTCCTGGTGATCGCCGCCCGGGTCTCCACCGCCCACGGGTTCGCCGTCTTCTCGATGGTCTATCTGACCTTCACGGTGCTGCTCGGCCTCAACATGGCGTACGTCGGCCAGGCCGTGGTCCTCACCCGAGGAGGCGCGGCGGCCACCGGGGTCGCGTGCCGGTCCGCGGTCTCCTTCACCGCGCTGGCCGCCACCGCGGCCGGCGCCCTGCTCGCCGTGGCCGGCGCGGCGACCGCCGCCCTCGGCGGGGGCTTGACCGGACCGGGCGGAGCCTTCCTCGCCCTGGGACTCGTACTGCCACTGGTGCTGGTCCAGGACGCACTCCGGTACGCGTTCTCGACCCTGCGGCGCCCCGGCCTCGCGTTGGCCGCCGACAGCCTGCGCCTGCTGTGCGTGGTGCCCGCGCTGCTGTTCCAGCCGCAGCACACCGCCCCGGGTCTGCTCGTGGCCGTCTGGGGACTGTCGGCCGTGCCCGCGCTGCTGATCGGCCTGCGACTGCTGTGGCCGCACGTGCGCGGCGCCCGGGCCGACCTGCGGCCGTATGTGCGCCGCGGGCACCTCGGACAGCGCTTCGTGGTCGAATTCGCCGTGGGCAACGCCTCCAGTCAACTCGCCGTGCTGGGCCTCGGACTGTTCGCGGCTCCGCTGGCGGTCGGAGCGCTGCGCGGTGCCACCACCCTCTTCGGCCCGCTGAACGTGCTGTTCAACTCGGTCAACGCGTTCGGCCCGCCGCTGCTGGGCCGTCTCGGCGGCCGTCGGGCCACCGCCCGCGCCGCGGCCGTGCTCGGCCTGCTGCTCTGTGGCGTGGGCCTCGCCTGGGGACTGGTGCTCTACGCCCTTCCCGACGGCGTGGGACGCGGACTCCTCGGCGACACATGGCAGTCGGCGGCCGCGCTGCTGCCCGCCACGGGCGCCCAGTACGCGGTGATGGGCCTGGGCACCTGTGCCCTGGTGACGCTCCGGGTGCTCAGCCCCCGCGCCACCCTGTCGGTGCAGGTGCTGTTCTCGCTGCTCTCGGTCGTCCTCATGCTGGGCGGATACCTGCTGACCGGGTCGGCCCTGGGCGCGGCCTGGGGGCTGGCCGCGGGCTCCGCGCTCAAGGCGGTGGCGGCCTGGACCCGTGTCGCGCGGCTGCCCGCCGTGGAACGGCCTGCGGTCACGTCCGCTCCAGCGGTCCCCGCCGGCTGAAAGCCGGCAGCCACCCCCGGTCACCGATCAGCGCAGCCCGCCCGCCCGGTCCTGCCGGAACGTGGTGATCAGTGCGATGCAGCATGCCGCGATCGCCACGCGCCCCGACGCCTGCAACAGCGGTCCGCGCAGCAGGATGAAGGAGTATCCCGCGACCAGCGGCACCGTCAGCGCGATCAGACTGCCCGGTGGTGCCCGGCGCACCGCCCGCCGCGCACACCGGCGGTCGACCCGCGCCGCCGTGTACCCCAGGCCCACGAACCCCGCCGCCATACCGGCGGGGCCGAAGTCGATCCAGAGCTCGGCCCACACCGGCGAGGAGAGGTTGGTGTTGGTGGTCCCCATCCACTCGCCGACCAGCACACCCGTGTCCATCGGCTTGTCCGCCCAGATGGACCGGGGCACCGCGAACAGCGCCGCACCCGTCAGCTGGCGGCCGTAGGTGTGCCCGCGCCCGGAGCGCACGTAGGTGATGGTGTTGGCGAACATGCCGACCTGGTCGTAGTCCTTGATGGTCAGCGGTTCCAGAGGGGACGTGGTCTCCAGCGGACGGTAGTTGTCGTCGTCGTAGCGGAACCGGTCCGAGAACGGGAAGACGATCAGGGCCACGATCACGCCCAGGCTCAGCGCGACCCGGTAGAACGCGGCACTCACCGGGAAGACGGTGAACAGCAGCGAGAAGAGGACGGTCAGGAACCAGAACCGCGGGTTGGAGATCGGGTTGTTGACCACCCCGTTCAGCCCCGCCAGCGCCAGCCAGGTGACGATGATCATCACGGAACGGCGAGCGTGCCGCGAGGTGACCAGCCACCGTGTGTACGCCAGCCAGGCGATCAGCGCGGGCACGGTGCCGAAGCCGCGCACGATGGCCTGGCCCGCCTGCGAGTCCGCCTGGGAGAGCCCCGCGTCCTGGACGCTGCTGATGATCTCCTGGCGGCTGGTGAAGAAGACCGCGGGACCGCCCAGTTTCACCACGAGGAGGGCCGAGCCCACGAAGGCGACGAGCGTCAGCAGATACAGGCGGCGGCGGTGCACCAGTGCCGTGCGCGGACTCCCGTCCCGCGCACGCCCCTGCCGCTGGCGGGCCAGCAGCGAGCCGACGTCGAAGGCGACGCAGCCGACCAGGACGAGCAGGACGGCCTCGGCCAGATCGGTACGCGCCCCCACCACCGGGGTCGGTGTGCGGCCGAGCACGGCCTGGACGAGCGGTGCCACCCCCATCGCCATGTAGACGAACAGCCAGAACGAACCCGCGAGCAGCTTGCGGCGGCTGGTGAGGATCATCGCCGACAGCCGTAGCCCCGAGTACACCGTGAGCGTCAGCTGCATCCACAACGCCGTGTCGTACAGGCCCGTGCCCGGCTGGACGAGCACCAGCAGCGGTAGGAACACCGAGAACCCGAGCACGAGCGGGACCGAGAGCGCGCGAGAGAGCAGTGTGCGCGGCGAGAACCGCGGCATCGTGGTGTGCTCCTGCGCATCCGGCTCCGGTGCGGAGGGCGCCGCTGCGGCGCTCCGCTCCGTGTGCTGTGTCATGGCGCCCCGCCCCCGCCCCCGATAGAGATCCCCGCCGCAGTGTACTGACGGCCTGCCTGGGATGAACGCCCAGCTATTACAGTGTGGCGAAGTTGCGTCCTGGAGGACGCCGTTGGGGGGTGGATCGATGCGTGATCTCCCGGCCTTCACACTGGCCGGATACGACAAGGGACGTAGCAGAATCGTTCAGGCACTGTGGTTCGCGGTGATGAACACGGTCTTCATGGCGTGGTTCACACCGGCGCGGGTCAGGACGGCGCTGCTGCGCGCCTTCGGTGCCGAGATCGGGACCGGAGTGCTCATCCGGCACCGTGTGCGCGTGCTGTGGCCGTGGAAACTGACCGTCGGCGACCACACCTGGATCGGCGAGGGGGCGTGGATCCTCAACCTGGAGCCGGTCACCATCGGCGCCCATGTGTGCGTGTCGCAGGAGGCGCTGCTGTGCACCGGCAGCCATGACCACCGCGCTGCCGACTTCCGGTACCGCAACGCGCCGATCACCGTGGACGACGGCGCCTGGATCGCCACCCGCGCCACCGTCCTGGCCGGGGCGAAGGTCGGCCGCTGCGCAGTCGTCGGCGCCGGGGCGGTACTCCACAAGGACCTGCCGGAACTGACCCTGCACACTGCCGACAACCGGCGCAGGCCTGTCGAGGAGCCGGCATGAGAGTGCTGCACGCGGTCACCCTTCACAGTCCCACGCACGCCTTCGGCGGCCCGGTACGCGTCGCCCTCAACCTCTGCCGGGGACTTCGGGAACGGGGTCACGACGCGCGTCTCACCGCGCTCGCCGACGGCTTCCCGAGCCCACTGCCCGAGGAGATCGAGGATGTGCCCGCCCGGCTGTACCAGGCGCGCAGGGTCCTGCCGCTGGGCTTCAGCGGCCTGACCTCGCCCTCGCTCCTGGCCGGCGCGCATCGCCTCGTGCGGAGCGCCGATGTCGTCCATGTGCATCTGGCCCGGGACCTGGTGACCCTGCCGGTGGCGCTCGCCGCGCTGCGTGCCGGGCGTCCCCTGATCCTCCAGACACACGGCATGGTGGACCCGAGCGAGCGGCTGTCGGCCCGGCTGCTCGACGCGGTCGCGGTGCGCCGGGTGCTGAACGGCGCGCGTGCGGTGCTGCATCTCACCAGCCGCGAGCTCCGGGACCTGAACGCGGTGGTGGGCGGGGCCGGGCTCGACCGCGCCGTCCGCCTGGTCAACGGCGTGCCCGCACAGCCCGAAGGACCCGCTCCGCAGGGACCCCCGCGCATCCTGTACGCGGCCCGTCTGCAGGCCCGCAAGCGCCCCGTCGACCTGGTGGACGCGGCGCCCGCGATCCTCGCCCGGTATCCGGATGCGACCCTCGTCGTGGCCGGGCCCGACGAGGGCGAACTCGCCGCGGTCCGGAAGCGGATCGACGAGCTGGGACTCGCGGGAAGGGTGAGCTGCCCGGGGCCGCTCACCGGGACACAGATGACCGGGGAACTGCGCCGGGCACACGTCTATGTACTGCCCTCGGTCGACGAGCCGTTTCCGATGTCGGTCCTGGAGGCGATGGCCGTGGGGACCCCGGTCGTGGTGACCGACTCCAACGGCCTCGCCCGCGATGTGGACCGTTCCGGGGCCGGTCGCGTCGTGACCGGCCCGGACGGGATCGCCCCGGCGGTACTCGACCTGCTGGATCCGTCCGCGCGCCGGACCGCGTCCGCCGCGGCCCGCAAGCTCACCGACGGGACGTTCTCGATGGACGCGGTCCTCGGCACGCTGCTGGATGTGTACGAGCGGGCATGAGCGCTCCCCGGCAGGGGGTGCGGGTGGCCCGTGGCCGGTGAGGTCATGTCCGGACGGGCGGACCTCACACCGTTACGACGACTCCCCCCTGGCTCAGCCAGGGGGGAGTC
>NZ_JBHWIW010000004.1:0-228625 GCF_042731955.1 Streptomyces sp. NPDC059828
GCCCCCCACACGGGCGACCGTCTCCCCCCCATCACCCCCCCCGGGGCGCGAACCGCCAAACCCGACCTAACGCCCGGGGCGGGGCCGTACTCCCGTACGGCCGAGCCGAGGGCGCCCGCTTTACATCCGGTCCGACAGCAGGTCGAACTCCTGCGCGTCATGCGACGAGAAGATGCGGATCAGCCGCGGATACGCCCTGCGCAGCGCGATCAGCCGCTCCAACTGGTCCAGCCGCAACCGGTGGTCGTCCGCGCCCATCCGCTGGTGCAGGGCCAGCGGGCGGGGGCAGCGCGGGCGCCTGAGGTCGATCTCGCCATGGAAGAAGTAGGCGTCGCCCGCGTGCAGCAGCCAGTGGTTCTGCTGCTGCACGGCGACCGCGCAGTGGCCGCGCGTACGGCCGGGCAGCGGCACCAGCAGGATGTCGGGAGCGCGCATGACCCGGGACGCCTGGAAACCGAACCAGTCCGAGTCGGCGGTGTCGTGGACCACCCAGTCGACGCCGTGCGCCCACTGGGACGGAAGGTAGCGGTTGGCCTCGAGCCGGGTGTCGCGGCGCATCGCCGAGCGGTACTCGTCGGCCATGACGTGCACTCTGGCGTGCGGAAAGTCGGCAAGCCCGCCCGCGTGGTCCAGATCGAGGTGGGTCAGGACGATGTCCTGTACGTCATAGGGGTCGTAGCCCAGCGCCCGGACCTGGTGGGCGGCCGTGCGTGACAGGTCGAGCTCGGGACGCATCGTGTGGCGGAACAGCCCGCCGAGCCGCCGGGGGTCCGACACCTCGGCGGCGCCGAGGCCGGTGTCGACGAGCACAAGGCCACTGCCGGTGGCTATCAGAAGGCAGTGCGAGACAAGGGGGATACCGCCAAGGGGGCGCATGGGTGCGCAGTCGAGATGGTGCACGGTCAGGGACGAGCGCCGCTGCGGAACGAGGGCGGTGCGCACAGACATGTGGGTCTCCTGCGGCCAGGGGGAGACCCGGCGAGGGGCCGGGCTGGAAGGCGGTGCTGGGGAGCGGGCGGCGGGGAAGGCGGGGCGGGCGGGGCGGGCGGGGAGCCGGCGGCTAGGGGCTGACGGTGGGGAGGTGTCGGCGGGGAGGGGCGAAGACCGAGAGGATGGTGGCCGTGCTGAGCTGGCGCGCGAGTGCGCCACTTACGGCGTAAGTACGAGACAGGAGAGAAGCACTTACGCTGTAAGCCGTCAAGCGTTACCGCGCGTAGCCACCCGAAAGAGAGCGACCGCCATGGCGCAGGAACCTCGACATGAACTCCCGCCCCCACGTGAACCTTTGACACGGGAACGGATCGTCGCGGCAGCGCTGGTGATCATCGACGAGGAGGGCGTGGACGGTCTGTCCATGCGGCGCATCGCGGCCAGGCTCGGAGTGCAGGCGATGTCGCTCTACAACCATGTCCAGAGCAAGGCGGACATCCTCGACGGCGTGACGGAGTACATCACGGACCGGATGCGGATGCCGACCCGGATGACCGGCGGCTGGGAGGACGGCATCCGCACCCTCTCGTACGCCTTCCGCCAGGCAGCGCTGCGCCATCCGCGTGCCGGTGAACTGGTGCTGATGCGCCAGCTCTCCACCCCCACCGCGCTGGCACCGGTCGACACCATGCTCGCGATGATGCTCGACCACGGCTTCGACGAGGCCACGGCCGTGCATGTGCTGCGACTGTTCGTCTCGTTCCAGGTCGGCTCGCTGCTGCGGGAGATCCATGCGTCGTCGCCTTCCCAGGACCGCGACCGCGCCGAGGTGCAGAAGGCCAGGACCGCCTACCTCTCGGAGGCCGGATTCCCCGCGGTGGCGAAGGTCGCGCCGATTCTCGCGGTCAACGACCATGACGCGGAGTTCACGTTCGGCGTCGAACTGCTCATCGAAGCGCTGCGGAAGCTCGCGCCCGACCGGAAAGCGGACGGCGACACCGGGCCCCTGAAACCCTGAAAGGGGCGCGTTCACCGCGCGGCCCGCCGGGTACAGCGACGCAGACGCCCGACAGCGCTCCCGGCGGAGCGCCTCGCTGCGCCAAGTGGCCGAATGGACCGGCCGGGCGCACGCTGGGCCGTATGAGAACGTCCCGAGGCACTCGTGACTCCCACGACACCCGTGTTCCCCGCAACGCACTCATCCGCAACACGCTCATCGCCGCAGCCCTGATCGCCGCGACGCTCACCGGCTGCTCGTCGGACAGCGACGAGACGCCGAAGTCAGCGGCCTCCAAGGCAAGCGACCTCATCGCCTCCGCCACCGCGCAGCTGTCCGACATCCAGGGCGGCCTGGATGCCAAGGGCGATGTGAAGGCCGGGTCCACCGAGAACGACGACGGCAGGGCCGTCGCCGAGATCACCGCGACCAACAGCTCGAGCAGCACGGCGGACTACACGATCCAGGTCAACTTCAAGGACTCCGACGGCAATCTGCTCGACGCCGCCGTCGTCAGCATCAACGACGTGCCGGCAGGCGGCACCAAGACCGCCGACGCACGCAGCAACCGCGATCTGTCCGGCACCCCGGCGGCTGAGATCGCCCGCGCGGTGCGGCACTGAGGCCGGCGCCCGAACGCCCCAACTCCGGTGGCTGAGCGATGGTGGCGCCCCGCGGGCGGCTGTCCCCGCCCCCCTGGCTGGTCAGAAACCTGCGACCGCAGCCCGCGCCCATCCCGTGGGCCGCCGTCGTACGCGCCTCCATCGCGATGTCCGCCCCGCTCGCCGCCGGCTTCGCCACCGGACAGGTGGCGTACGGGGCACTGGTGGCGATGGGCGCGCTGTCCGGCGTGATCGGCGACACCGCCGACGCGTACCGGATGCGCATCTTCAACATCGCCGTACCTCAGGCGCTGGGCGCGGTCGGGGTCACCGTCGGCACCCTGGTGTACGACCGGGGCTGGGTCGCCGTCGGCGTGCTCACCCTGGTCGCGCTGGTGTCCGGGATGATCTCCTCGATCGGCGCGATCGCCTCGGTCGCCGGGCTGCTGCTCCTGCTCGATGCCGTGATCGGCGCCGGGCTCCCGCTGCCGGACCCCTGGTGGAAGGCGCCGCTGCTGCTGAGCCTCGGCGGTCTGTTCGTGCTCGTGCTCGCCCTGCTCGGCTGGCCGCTGCGCGGCGGGGTGCCGGAGCGGTCCGCGGTGGCCGGGACCTACCGGGCCGCTGCCGACCAGCTGGCGGCGTCATCGGACGACACCGACGAGGACGCCTACGACGCCCGGCGCCACGCGGTGACCGCCGCGCTCAACACCGCGTACGACCTCGTGCTCGGCCGCCGTACCCGCGACCATGGCCACAATCCGTCGCTGGTACGGCTACTCGCCCAGCTCAACGCCCTGATCCCGGTGGTCGAAGCCGCCCCGGCCGCGCGTCTCGCCGGCCATCCGCTGCCCCCCGCGCTCCCCGCCGCCGTACGCTCCCTCGCGGACGACGTCGAACAGGGCCGCCGCACCGGCGGCCCGGCCCTGGAACTGCCGCCTCCGCACACCCCGTCCGAACGGGCCGTGGACGACGCCGTGCGGCACGCGGCCGTGGTCGTGCACCAGGCCGACGTCGATCCGTACCAGACCGAGGAATGCCTCGATCGCCTGGGCCGCCCCGCCGCCCTCGGCGTACGAGCCCGGCGCACCGCCCGCGGAGTGCTGCTGTCAGGGGCCTCCTGGCGTTACGGTCTGCGGCTCGCGATCTGTATCGGCATCGCCCAGGCCCTGGTCTCGCTCGTCACGCTGGACCGCTCCTACTGGGTGGCGCTCACGGTCACCTTCGTGCTGAAACCGGACTTCGGCTCGGTGTTCTCGCGTGCGGTGCTGCGCGCGCTGGGCACGGCGCTGGGGCTCGTGGTCGCGACGGCGGTGCTGGCGGAGGTGCCACGCGGCTGGTGGTACGTGCCGGTGATGATGGTGCTGGCGGCGATGATCCCTGCGTTCACGGTCAAGGGCTATGCCTTCCAGACGGCGGCGATCACCCCCGCCATCCTGCTGCTGTCCGATCTGCTCAACCACGAGGGCACCGGACTGCTGCTGCCCCGTCTGGTGGACAGCCTGATCGGCTGCGCGATCGCACTGGTCGCGGGCTATCTGCTGTGGCCGGAGAGCTGGCACACCCGCGTCGGGGACCGGCTCGCCGACTCGGTCGACCACGCGGCGCACTATGTGGAGCTGTCCTTCGCCCCCGCCCCCGACCCGGGCGCCCGGGAACGCTCTCGCCGCCGTCTCTACCGTGACCTGTCGGCCGTGCGCAGCGAGTTCCAGCGCGCCCTCACCGAGCCCCCGCCGACCGGCACCCGCGCCGCCGCCTGGTGGCCGCTCGCCGTCGCCATGGAGCGGGTGACCGACGCGACGACAGCCGCCAAAGTCCGAGTGGACCACGGCGCCCCCGCCCCGGCGCCCGACGAGGTCGCCGCCGTCGTCGCCGAGCTGCGGGAACTGGCGGCGGGGCTCCGCGCCAGTGAGGAACTGCACGAAGTGCGGGCCGATCTGCGGGGCTGCGAGCAGAGCGTGCTGTCGCCGCTCCGGCACGAGGTGACGGCGGCCCGCGCCATCGCCTCGCCGCGTACCTGAGGGCTAGGCGCTGTCCTGGCGGCCGTGCAAGCGATCCATCTCGCGCCGGTCCCGCTTCGTCGGGCGGCCCGCGCCCCGGTCCCGCACCCCCGTCGGGGCCACGAACTCGCGCGGCGGGGGCGGCGGGGTGTTGTCCGTGTAGCACTGCACCGCCACGGGCGCTCCGACCCGCTTGCGGATCAGCCGGGAGACCACCACGATCCGCTCGTGGCCCGCGTGGAACAGCCGCACCTCGTCCCCGGGCTGCACCGTGTGCGCGGGCTTGACCCGCTCGCCGTTCACCCGGACATGGCCGCCGCGGCAGGCGGTCGCCGCCTGCGAGCGGGTCTTGGTGAGCCGTACGGACCAGATCCAGCTGTCCACTCGTACCGTTCCGCCGGTCGCCGCGTCCTCAGCCATGCGACCGACTCTACGTCGTCGCCCACGGGCCCGGCAGGAGCTGCCGGGCCCGTGGGTCCGCGATCAGAAGCCTGATCACACCCCGATGTCGCGACCGTCCTGGCGGTACACCGCGACCACCGCGGGACGGACGATCCTGCCCGGTCCGTCCGGCCACACCGAAGCTGGCTTCTCGACGGACGCCCCGTCGACCTCGCCCGGGTGCTGCACGGCCACGATGACACGGCGGTCCTGGACGATCGGCCCGCAGGTCTCCGCACCCTTCGGCACCGTGAGGAACTGCTTCAGCTCACCTCGGCGCTCGCCCCGCGTGGCCACACCGAACAGGCCGTCGTGCGAGCCGAGCTGATTGCCGTCGGTGGAGATCCACAGGTTGCCGTGGGGGTCGAAGGCCACGTTGTCCGGGCAGGAGATCGGGCTGACCTCGTCCTTCGGGTAGCCCGCGAAGTACGTGGCCGGGTCCTCCGGGTCCCCCGCGACCAGGAACAGCCGCCAGGCGAAGCCGTCGCCCGCCGGGTTGTCCCAGTGCTCGGCGAGTTCCAGGATCTGGCCGTGCTTGTTGAGGTTGCGCGGGTTGGCCTCGTCCGCACCGGCCTTGCCCGTCTTGCCGCGGTCGGTGTTGTTGGTGAGCGCCACGTAGACCCGGCCGGTACGGGGGCTGGGCTCGACGTCCTCGGGGCGGTCCATCTTGGTGGCGCCGACCTTGTCGGCGGCGAGCCGGGTGAAGACGTAGACCTCTTCGGCGGTCATGCCCTCGACGTGCGAGACATCTCCGGTGGCCAGCGGGATCCACACCCCGGTGCCGTCGAACTCACCGTCGTCCGGCAGCTTTCCGGTGCCGTCGATCTCGGCGGCCGGGCTGTCGCCGCTGATCTTGGCGACGTACAGGGTGCCCTCGTCGAGCAGGGTCAGGTTGTGCTGGTGGGCGGCCCGCGAGTCGCCCTTCTTCATCCGCTTCGACGAGACGAACTTGTAGAAGTAGTCGAAGCGTTCGTCGTCGCCCATGTACACGACCGGACGGCCGTCGCGGGTCAGCCGCGGCTGGGCGGCCTCGTGCTTGAAGCGGCCGAGCGCGGTGCGCTTGCGGGGCGTCGATTCCGGGTCGTACGGGTCGAGTTCCACCACCCAGCCGAAGCGGTGCGGCTCGTTGGGCTCCTGGGCGACGTCGAAACGCTTGTCGAACCGCTCCCACTTGCGCTCGGTGGCGGAGGCGCCGATGCCGTAGCGCTTGTCGGTGGCGCTGGAGCCGTTGGCGAAGTACTGGTTGAAGTTCTCCTCGCCGTGCAGTGTGGTGCCCCAGGGGGTGGTGCCGCCCGCGCAGTTGTTGAGCGTGCCGAGCACCTTGGTGCCGGTCGGGTCGGCGGAGGTCTTGAGCAGGTCGCTGCCCGCGGCGGGGCCGGTGAGCCGGAACTCCGAGGTCGCGGTCAGCCGGCGGTTCAGGTGGTGCCGGAGGACGGGCGTGAGCTTGCCGCTCCTGCGCTCCTCCTGGACCACGACGACGGAAAGACCGTGCGCCGCCCAGGCGATCTCGGCCTGCTCGCGGGTGGGGTTGGCCGGGTCGTATCCCTTGAACATCAGGACTTCGTCCGTGTACTCGTGGTTGGCCACGAGTACCTGGCGCCCGTGCTCGCGCAGCGGGAGCAGGCTGAGGAAGTCGTTGTTGTAGCCGAACTGACCGGCTTGTGCCCTGGCGGTCTGACGGTCGGGGTCGAAGGCCGGGGCGCCGCGCAGAATGGGTTCACCCCAGCGGATGACGACATTCTGCGTGTAACCGGAGGGAACGGTCACCTGGTCGGCGGTGTTGGGCTCGACGGGTGCGAAGCGGAGACCGCGTGCGCCGTCGCAGACGGAGCCATGACCGTGGCCGCCCCGGCCCTCGGCCGCCGCGCCGGTGGTGGCCGCGTGGGCCTCGGTGGCACCCTGCGCGACGACGACACCTGCCGTGGCGGAGGCGACGGTCACGACGGCGGCCGTGCGCATCATGGAGCGCCGGGAGAGCACGCCCGCGATGATGTCGCCGGCGTACTCGTTGTCGCTGGTGTTCGGCACTTCATGGAAGCAGGCGTCACCACAGCGGTATCGACAGGTGAGAGCGGACCGGCCGCCCGCGTGACCCGAGTTCAGCAGCGGCAGCAGTTTGCGCACTTCGTCCCCAATCCCCTTCGGCGCGTGCCGCGCCGACATCGTGTCGGAATGTGTCCGGCCGTGACGCTAGGCGTACACGCGTTCACGCGGGCGGCGGTGAGGTGAACAGGGGATGAATGGGGACGGACCGAGGCGCTCTTGACACCGGAGGGGGTTGCCCACTTGCGGATCGGGCGGGGGCTAACCTTACGTGTCCGCCGTGGCCAGGGATGCGGGCTGCCGCGCCTGGCCCGGACATGGATCGCCCCAATTCACGCGAAAGGCCTCGCCCATGGGCATTCGGAGCTTGCTGCGCAAGGTGTTTGGACGCGAGCGTACGGAGTTGTCGTCCGCGTCATCCACGGCCGCCCCGACGACAACCCCGACCGGCGTGCCGCCCCAGGCCGAGGCCCCTGCCGGACCCGTCACCCCCGAGGAACGAGCCGCTGACCTGGTGTCGGCGGCCTTCGACAGCCCGCCGCCGCGCCCGACGATCCCGTCGGCCCGTACGACACCGGACGCGCCGGAGAGCGCGGACGCTGCTGCGGGTGCGGACGCTGTCTCCGGTGCGGCGGCCACGACGGCCGACGAGGACGCTCCCGTCACGGAGGCCGGTGCGAACGCGGCCGACGAGGCGGACGTGACCGTCGCGTCCGGGACCACGACGGCGGATGAGGCCGACGAGGCCCTCGCCGAAGCAACGCCGCAGGCCGACCCGCACACGGTCGCCGCGGCGACGGCGGAGACCGCGGGCACGGCCCAGGGCGGCGCGGAGACGGCGAACGAGGCGGAGGACAGCGACCGCGTGACGGCGGACGCCCACGAGGCCACGAGCGCAGCCGCCACGACGGCCGGCAGCGGGGCCGCGACCGAGGCGGACACGGGCGCTGACACCTCCGCTGCCGTGCAGGACGAGGCCGGCGCCGAAGCAGCGCCGCAGTCCGGCGTGGACGCCGAGCCGTCCACCGCGGACACGGATGCGGACGCGGTGCCCGCGGAACCGGCCGAGGTCACCGCCGAAGCCGCCGACGCCGACGCGCCCGCCGACCCGGCCGAGGCCAACGCCGTGATTCCGGCGCAGGCCACCCCGCAGAGCCGGGCCGATGGCGCCAAGCCGACCACAGCCGAGGCCGACCGGGACGGCAGCGACACGGTTCCCGCGACGGACGGCTCCGCGGAGCCGTCCGCGGAAACCCCCGCAACCAGCGCCGACGAGCCGGAGACCGCACCCGCGGCCGACGAAGCGGCACCGGCAGCCGGGGCCGGCCGGGACGGCGTCGACGCCACTCCCACCGCGGACACCTCCGCCGAGGAGTCCGCGGAAGCACCCGCAACCACCGCTGCCGAGCTCGCGGCCGACGAGCCCCGGGCCGAGGCGGCGGCCGCCGAGGCAGCCGAAGAACCGCGGGCCGCGAAGGCCGCCGAGGCCGCACCGACGGCTGAAGCAGCACCGGCGGCTGAAGTCGCGCCCGCAGCCGACGACACCGCCACCGGAAAGCCCGCCCTCTCCCTCGCCCGCGTCAAGTCGCGGGCCGCGGGTCTCCTCGGCGCCTACAAGGCGGCCGGCTCGGTGCTCAAGAGCACCGGCGCCACCGGGGCGCGGGCCAAGGTGTACCTGGTGCTCGACCGGTCCGGGTCGATGCGGCCGTACTACAAGGACGGCAGCGCCCAGCAGCTCGGTGAGCAGACACTCGCGCTGGCCGCGCACCTGGACGAGGCCGCGTCCGTCCACGTCGTGTTCTTCTCGACGGACATCGACGGCACCGGCGAGCTGACGCTCAGCGAGTACGAGGGCCGGGTGGACGAACTCCACGCGGGCCTCGGGCGCATGGGCCGCACCAGCTACCACCGAGCCGTCGAGGAGGTCGTGGCGCACCACGAGAAGCACGAGGAGTCGGCGGGAGCCGATGTCCCGGCCCTCGTGGTGTTCCAGACCGACGGTCCCCCGGACGCCAGGCAGCCGGCCAAGCAGGCCCTGGCGGAGGTCGCGGGCAAGCCGTTCTTCTGGCAGTTCGTGGCCTTCGGCGAGTACGAGGCCAAGGGCTTCGAATTCCTGCGCAAGCTGGACGCGGACGAGTCGGTGGACAACGCCGGGTTCTTCCACGCCGGTCCCGACCCCCGCGAGCTCACCGACGACGAGCTCTACCGGGGTCTGCTCGGCCGCTTCCCTGAGTGGCTGAGGAACCGCGAGAGCTAGGCGCTGTCCCGGCTGACACGGCCTGGTCCGTGTCAGCCGGCGATACCGGAGGGCAGGCTCACCCGCACCACGAGCCCGCCCTCCGGGCCCGGTTCGGCGGTCACCGTGCCGCCGTGGGCCACGGCGATGGACCGCACGATGGAGAGCCCGAGGCCCGCCCCGGGGCCCATCCGGTCCCGCCCCGAGCCGCGCCGGAACGGCTCGAAGAGAGCCGGGACGTCCGCCGCATCCACCCTCGGGCCGGTGTTGGCGACGGTGAGCCGCCCCGCGTCCACGGACACGTCCACCACCCCGCCCGGCGCGTTGTACGCCACCGCGTTGGCGATCAGGTTCCGTACGAGCTGGGCCAGCAGCAGCCGGTTCCCCCGCACGTGGACCACCTGCTCCCCACCGACGGCGACGCCGTACCGCTCGCACTCCTCCGCCACGACCTCCCCGAGGTCCAGGCACTCGGTCTCGCCCCGCGCCAGGCCCCGTTCGCTGCGGGCCAGCACCAGCAGGCCCTCGATCAGCCGCTCGCTGCGGCGGTTGCTGTCGAGCAGGAGCTGCCTGGTCCTGGCCAGCTCCCCGGCAGACGCGGACTCGTCCAGGCCGACCTGGATGGCCGCCCGCTGGGTCGCCAGCGGCGTACGCAGCTCGTGCGAGGCGTTCGCGATGAACCTGCGCTGGCTGTCGAACGCGGCCTCCAGCCGCGCCAGTAGCCCGTCGAACGTGTCGCCGAGCTCCTTGAGCTCATCGTCAGGGCCCCGCACGGCGATCCGTCCCCAGCCCGCACCACCGCCCTGAACCGAGGGTGTCTGCGCCGCCAGCGCCCTCGCCCGCGCGGTCATCTCGTGCACCGGGCGCAGCACCCGTCCCGCCGTCCACCACCCCACCACCACCGCGCACACCGCCATGACCAGCAGCGCGAGTGAGGACCAGATCAGCATCTGCTCCGCCACCGCGTCCCGCACCCGGTCCGAGAGCTCCCGCTCGAGACCCGTCGCCCCGTCCTCGTCCGCCCCGGCCAGGGACAGCAGGTTCACGATCCCGAGCAGCAGCGCGCCGAGTACCAGGAAGGCGCCCCCGTAGACCATCGCGATGCGGGTGCGGATGGTCGAGCCGGACCCCAGCGGAGCCGTCACAGCACGTACCCCACGCCCTGCACCGTGCGGATCAGCCCGGGCTCCCCCAGCTTGGCCCGCAGCTTGCTCATGCACACCCGCACCGCCCCGGTGAACGGATCCGCGTGTGCGTCCCAGGCCCGTTCCAGGAGCTCCTCGGCCGATACCGCCGCCCCGTCCGCCTCGAGCAGCACCTGGAGCACCGAGAACTCCTTCGGGGACAGCTCCAGTGCCCGTCCCTCCCGTACCGCCGTCCTGCGTACGGTGTCGAGCCGCAGCCCGTGGCGCTCCAGCAGCGGGGGCACGGGCGGCCGTGCGCTGCGCCGTCGCAGGGCACGCACCCGTGACACCAGCTCCGGGAACTCGAAGGGCTTGGTCAGGTAGTCGTCGGCGCCCAGGTCGAGGCCGTACACCCGGTCCTCCGTGGCCGCCGCGGCCGTCAGCATCAGGATCCGGGTCCGGGATGCGGCGGCGACCAGCCCGCGGGCCACATCGTCCCCGTGCACCCCCGGCAGATCGCGGTCGAGCACGACGACGTCGTAGTCATGCACCCCCAGGTGCTCGATGGCGGCATCGCCGCTGTGCACGGTGTCGACGGCGAAACCGGCCCGCCGCAGCCCCGTGGCGACCAGCTCCGCCAGCGTCTCCTCGTCCTCCGCGACCAGTACCCGCATAGGTCCTTCCTCTCCCGCCTGCCTCCCCTCAGCATCACTGACGCAGGTAAGTCGATCTTCGGCAGGTCGATAGGATTCCGGCCATGGCGGCCACTGGATCCGAGAAGCCCGAGCAGCACGACGAGACGCGGGGGGCGAGCGAAGGCGCGCAGGCTTTCTACGTCACGACCCCCATCTACTACGTCAACGACGCTCCTCACCTGGGCCACGCCTACACGACCGTCGCGGGAGACGTGCTCACGCGCTGGCACCGCCAGCGCGGCGAGAAGGTGTGGTTCCTCACCGGCACGGACGAGCACGGCCAGAAGGTCATGCGCACCGCCGAGGCGAACGGCGTCACCCCCCAGCAGTGGTGCGACAAGCTCGTGGAGGAGGCCTGGAAGCCCCTCTGGGAGCACCTGGAGATCGCGAACGACGACTTCATCCGTACGACGGAGAAGCGGCACACCGACCGCGTCCAGGAGTTCGTGCAGGACCTGTACGACAAGGGCGAGATCTACAAGGGCGGCTACGAAGGCCCGTACTGCGTGGGCTGCGAGGAGTACAAGCTCCCCGGGGAGCTGATCGACGGCGGCGCCGACGGAGAGTACGCGGGCCAGAAGCTGTGCCCCGTGCACAAGAAGCCGGTGGAGATCCTCAAGGAGGAGAACTACTTCTTCAAGCTCAGCGAGTACGGCCCGAGGCTGCTGGAGTTCTACGAGGCCAACCCCGGCTTCATCCAGCCGGAGTCCGCCCGCAACGAGGTCGTGAACTTCGTGAAGCAGGGCATGCAGGACCTGTCGATCTCGCGTTCCACGTTCGACTGGGGCGTCAAAGTGCCGTGGGACGAGAAGCACGTGATCTACGTGTGGATCGACGCCCTGCTGAACTACGCCACGGCCGTCGGCTACAACGAGAACCCGGCGAAGTTCGACGGGACCTTCCCGGCGAACGTGCATCTGATCGGCAAGGACATCCTCCGCTTCCACGCCATCATCTGGCCCGCGATGCTGATGGCCCAGGGCCTTCCGGTGCCGGGGAAGGTCGCGGCCAACGGCTGGCTGATGGTCGGCGGCGAGAAGATGTCCAAGTCCAATCTGACCGGCATCAAGCCGCAGGACCTGACCTCGCACTTCGGCGTGGACGCCTACCGCTGGTACTTCCTGCGCGCGATCGCGTTCGGCCAGGACGGCTCGTTCTCCTGGGAGGACTTCACCGCCCGTTACACCAGCGAGCTCGCCAACGACTACGGCAACCTGGCGTCCCGGGTCGCGGCGATGGTCGGCAAGTACTTCGGCGGGTCCCTGCCCGGGGCCACGGCGGACGGCGCGGCCGAGAAGGCCGTCCAGGACGGACTGGCGAAGGCGGTGGCCGAGGCCGACCGGCGGATCGGTGACGAGCTGGACTTCCAGGGCGGCATCCTGGCGGTCTTCGACTTCGTCAAGCAGGTCAACGGCTACATCACGGAGCAGGAGCCGTGGAAGGTCGCCAAGGACGAGTCCGACGAGGGCAGGGCCCGCCTCGCGACCATCCTCTACACGGCCGCCGAGTCGCTGCGCGCGGTCGCGGTGCTTCTGAACCCCGTCATGCCGGACACCTCGCAGAAGCTGTGGGACTCGCTGGGCGCCGAGGCGTCACTCGGGGCCCTGGCGGAGCAGCGGGTCCAGGACGGGGCGGACTGGGGCAGGCTTCCGGCCGGTGCGACGGTGACGAAGGGCGCGGTGCTGTTCCCCCGGCTGGAGGAGAAGCCCGCGCGGTAGTGGTAGCGGTGTCCGGGGACGCGGGCCGGCGGGTCAGCGCGCCAGCGCATCCAGGTCCCCCATCACCACCACCGGCTCCCGGTCCGGGTCCAGCCAGCGCAGCAGTTCCCGCATGTGCTCCTGGCCCAGCGAGACACACGCCTGGGTGGGGCCGCCGTGGTCGACATGGAACCAGACCCCGCCGCCCCGCTCCGAGCCCATGGGCCGCTGGACCACCCCGTCCTCGAGGGGACTGGCGCCCTCGTGGCGGTTGTAGTTGATCGCGACCACGTAGTCGAAGGAACCCGCGAGCGGCTCCCCGAGGAAGCCGCGGCCGGGCGCGTTGAACAGGGAGCTGCGGTGGTACGGCAGCCTGGTGCCCGGATCGGGCAGCCGGCCGCCCGAGTCGGTGAGCCCGAACACCCCGATCGGTGAGCGCTTGTCACCGGCCCAGTGCTCGTCGGTCCAGCCCTTCAGGCCGTTGTGGGCGGGCCAGCTGTCGGATACGGCCTGCCAGCCCGTGGCCGCGGTCCACTCGTACAGGACGACCGTGGAGAAGGGCGAGCGCCGGTCCTCGCCGGTGACGACGACAGCCTGGGTGGCGCCTTCCGGGATGAGGTCGCGGGTCCGGCCGCCGATCCCGGGGATCGCCGCGGCCGGTGCCGCCTCGACCGCCCCGCCTGCGCCCGGGCCGCTGGCGGGGCGGGGCGGGGTGTCCATGACCGGGGCCGGCGGCGCGGCCCGCGTACAGCCGCCGACGAGCAGTCCGGCAAGCAGCAGCGGGACGGCTGCCGCGGCGGCGGCTGTTCTGGCGGACCTCGTCGGTCTGGTCGGTCTCGTCGGTCTCGTCGTCGGTACGGTGCTGGGCACGACGCGGTGTCCTCTCCGGTTCCGGTGGTGCGTCACCGGTGGTGCGTCACCGGTCCTGCCTTCCCTGGCCCTCTCTTCCCGTTCGGCGCCCGGACGCCGAACGCCACGCCGCGAACGACACGGAAGGTACGGGAATTACGCGAGAAGGCGTCGCAGGACTTGCGCGTGTGTCGGAACGCGTGAGGGGCCGGGAACGCGTCAGGGGCCCGGAACCGTGTCGGTTCCGGGCCCCTGACGGAGCAGTCGCCCAAGGTCGCCCGATGGCGCCTAACGACGCGTCACTCGCCGGACTTGGCCTGGGGCTTGCGCAGCGCGATGTGCAGCTCGCGCAGCCGCGCCTCCTCGACCTCGGCCGGTGCGCCCATCAGCAGGTCCTGGGCGTTCTGGTTGAGCGGGAAGGAGATCGTCTCGCGGATGTTGGGCTCGTCGGCCAGCAGCATCACGATGCGGTCGACGCCGGGGGCGATACCGCCGTGCGGCGGGGCACCGTACTGGAAGGCGCGGAGCATTCCGGCGAACTCGCGCTCCACGGTCTCCCGGTCGTAGCCCGCGATCTCGAAGGCCTTGAACATGATGTCGGGCTCGTGGTTCCGGATCGCGCCGGAGGACAGCTCCACGCCGTTGCAGACGATGTCGTACTGCCAGCCGAGGATGTCCAGCGGGTCCTGGGTCTCCAGGGCCTCAAGGCCGCCCTGCGGCATGGAGAACGGGTTGTGCGAGAAGTCGATCTTGTTGGTGTCCGGGTCCTTCTCGTACATCGGGAAGTCGACGATCCAGCAGAACCGGAAGACGTTCTCCTCGAAGTGGCCCGAGCGGCGTGCGGCCTCGACCCGCACCGCGCCCATGATCTTCGAGACCTCGTCGAACTCGCCCGCGCCGAAGAACACCGCGTGACCCGGGACCAGGCCCAGGCGCTCGGTGAGGACCTTGACGTTCTCCTCGGTGAGGAACTTGGCGATCGGGCCGGACAGCGCCCCGTCGTCGCCGACGCGCACCCAGGCCAGGCCCTTGGCGCCCTGCTCGATCGCGTACTCGCCGAGCTGGTCGAAGAACTTACGGGGCTGGTCCTGCACGGCGGGCACCGGAAGGGCGCGCACGTGCTTGCCCGCGAAGGCCTTGAACTCGGAGCCCTCGAAGACATCGGTGATGTCGACCAGCTCGAGCTGTGCGCGCAGGTCGGGCTTGTCGTTGCCGTACTTCAGCATCGACTCGCGGAACGGGATCCGCGGGAAGGGGGAGGTGACGTGGCGTCCGCCGCCGAACTCCTCGAAGAGCTCCGTCATCAGCCGCTCGATGGGCTGGAAGACGTCCTCCTGCTCGACGAAGCTCATCTCCACGTCGAGCTGGTAGAACTCGCCGGGTGAGCGGTCCGCGCGGGCGTCCTCGTCGCGGAAGCAGGGCGCGATCTGGAAGTAGCGATCGAAGCCCGCGATCATCAGAAGCTGCTTGAACTGCTGGGGAGCCTGCGGCAGCGCGTAGAACTTGCCGGGGTTCAGCCGGGACGGCACCAGGAAGTCACGGGCGCCCTCGGGGGAGGTGGCCGTGAGGATCGGGGTCGCCATCTCGTTGAAGCCGAGGGCGGTCATCTTGTGCCGGATGGCGGCGATGACGGCGGTGCGCAGCATGATGTTGCGGTGCATCCGCTCACGGCGCAGGTCCAGGAAGCGGTACTCCAGGCGCCGCTCCTCGTTGACGCCGTCGTCCGTGTTGATCGTGAACGGCACCTGGGCGGAGGCGCCGAGCACCTCGACGCCGGTGACCTCGATCTCGACCTCGCCGGTGGGCAGGTCCGGGTTGACGTTCTCGGTGCCACGGGCGGACACCTTGCCGTCGACGCGGACGACGGACTCCTTGGCGAGGTGGCTCAGGGCCTCGTTCGCGGGAGTGCCGGGGCGGGCGACGAGCTGCGTGATGCCGTAGTGGTCGCGGAGATCGATGAAGAGGATGCCGCCCAGGTCTCGGCGATTGTGCAGCCAGCCGCTCAGCCGGACGTCGGTGCCGACGTCAGAGGCGCGGAGCTCGCCGCAGGTGTGGGACCTGTACCGATGCATCGTCGTTCATCCAGTTCTTCGTGGCGGTGGGGATGTGGGCAGACCCACCCAGGTTACCGCCCGGCCTGCGCTCTCTTTTGAGGCATTAGCAGAGGCCACTCCCGGCATATCGTGAATACAGTAGGAAAATGCGTCGCGAAGATGTCCTGGCCGCCCTGGCCGCGATCGCGACAGGCGTATGGCGCTGGGACAACGCCTCCGGGACCATCACCCTCGATGCCGAGGCCGCCCGGTTGCTCGGGCTGCCCGCCGACACCCGCACCGTGCCCGTGGCCACCGTGCGGGCCCGCCTCCACCCGGTGGACTGGGAGGAGGTCTACGGCCTTGTGACGGTCGCGGTCGCCGACGGCACCCTGGCCGAGATACGGATACGCATCCTCGACGAGGAGGGCGAGGTGCTGCGCACCGTGCGCAGCCGCTGCAAGCCGGTCATCGAGGGCGGCGACTACCTGCTGGTGGGGACGGTCGAGGACGCCGGAGAAGGTGCCACCGCGGCCCCGGCGCCCGCCGCCGGGGCCGCGGGCGCCAGACCCGGCAGCGGCACCCCTTGGCGCCGCTCCCGCGAGGCGTTCCTGCTGGACACCGGGCGGGCGCTGGCCGAGGCGCGGTCCACCCGGGAGGTGCTGCGGGTCGCCGCCTCGCTTGACATGCCCGGCTTCTCGCCGGACGGGCTGGTCGTCTTCGGCATCGAAGGCGACCGGCTGGCCGTCCTCGGCCACCACGGCTACGACCCGGGCAAAGAGGACGTCTTCACGGACATGCCGCTGGACACCGCCTTCCCCGCGGCCGAGGTCATCCGCAACGGACGGGCCCTGTACATCCCGACCCCCGCGGACTACCGGCGCCGCTACCCGATCGTCTGGCCGCTCGTGGAGCGCTTCGGCCGCCAGTCCTGGGCCTTCCTCCCGCTGATCGTGTCGGGCCGCACCGTCGGGGTCTGGCTGGCGTCCTTCACCCAGCCCGTGGCCTTCACATCGGACGCCCGCTCGGTGCTCACCACGGTGGCCCGGATGCTGGCACAGGCCCTCTCCCGGGCCGGTGTCACGGACGACCCGGGCGACCCCGTGCGTGGCCCCTGGGCGCTGGCGCCCGAACTGGGCTCCGGGATCCCGGGGATGTCGGTGGCCGCGCGCTATGTGCCCACCGGTGGCGGACCTCATGTGGGCGGGGACTGGTACGACCTCATCCCGCTGCCCGGTGGCACCCGCGCCGCGGGCGGTGGCGGGGGCAGGATCGCCCTGGTCATCGGGGATGTGCAGGGGCATGACGTACGGGCCGCGGTGCTGATGGGGCAACTGCGGATCGCGCTGCGGGCCTACGCCTCCGAGGGGCACCGCCCGGACGCCGTGCTCGCCCGGGCGTCCCGGTTCCTGGCGGGACTGCACGAGTACGCGGAGACCGAGGCGTACGACGACGGCGACCTGGTCGAGCGGGCCGGGGCGTACAGCGGTCCGCGCTTCGCGACCTGTCTGTACATCGAGTGCGATCCGGCGACCGGCACACTGGAGATCGCCCGCGCGGGACATCCCGACCCGGCGATCCGGATGGCCGACGGCACGGTCATCCTGCGGCCGACGGAGGGCGGGCTGCCGCTCGGTATCGACCCCGACTCGGACTACCCGACCACCCGGCTCACCCTGGAGCCGGGCGAGACGATCATGGTCTGCACGGACGGCCTCCTGGCGACCGGCGGCCATGACTTCGACTCGGGCTGGGCGCGCATCCGGTCCGTGCTGGAGGCGCCTCTCAGCGGCGGGCAGGCCCTGGAGAAGCTCGCCGACGCACTGGTCCAGGCCGTGCACGGGCCCGCGTCCCACTTCACCAGGGGACCGCTCGCCGACCGCCGTGAGGACGACATCGCGGTGCTGCTGCTGTCCCGGCACGGCGGGCCGCCCCGGCTGAGCGCCCGGCGCACGGTGTTCACCGTGGCCCAGGCCGATCCGGCGCGGATCTCGGTGGCGCGCCGGCAACTGCGCGAGCTGCTGCACGACTGGACGGACGGCGAACAGATCGACTCGGCGGTGCTGATGCTCTCCGAGATGATGACCAACGTGCTGGTGCACACCGACTGCGACGCGCTGCTGGTGGCGGAGGCGATGGGCGACCGCGGCAGCAGGCGGCTGCGGGTCGAGGTCTCGGACTCCAGCGACGAGCTGCCGCACAAGCGGCACCCGGGCGAGCTGGCGTCATCGGGTCGAGGGCTGGTGCTGATGGAGGTGCTCGCGGATGTCTGGGGCGTGGAGCCGCGCGGCGAGGGCAAGTCGATCTGGTTCGAGCTCTACGAGCCGGGGCCGCCGGGCGGGCTGCCGGGTGGCCCGGTCGAGCCGTCCGGGCCCTCGGTGGGCTCGCCGACCGGCGCGTAGCGCTTCCGCAGCTCGCTGAACACCCCGAAGGCGGCGGCGGTCAGCGGCACGGCCAGCAGCATGCCGAGGATCCCGGCCAGCCCCGCACCCGCCGTGATCGCCAGCATCACCACGGCCGGGTGCATCTGGACCGTACGGCTCTGGATCACCGGCTGGAGGATGTGGCCCTCCAGGACCTGCACGGCGAGCACCACGCCGAGCGCCCAGAGCGCGATCACGAAGCCCCGGTCGGCGAGCGCCACGAGCACGGCGACCGAGCCTGAGATGAACGCGCCCAGATAGGGGATGTAGGCGAACACGAAGACCAGCGCACCGAGCCCGACCGCGCCCGGCACCCGCAGGATCAGCAGGCCGACGGTGATGCAGACGGCGTCGATCAGCGCGATGAGGGTCGTTCCGCGCATGAAGCCCTCGACCGCCTCGAAGGCCCTGCGGCCCATCGCCTCCGCGGTGTCGGCGCCGGAGCGCGGGGCGAAGGAACGCAGGACGCGGACGGCACGGTCGGAGTCGCGGAGGAAGAAGAAGATCAGCAGCAGGGCCAGTACGGCGATCGCGATCATCTCGCCGACCGCGCTCAGCCCGGAGATCACCCCGGTGGCGGCGGTCCCGCCGAACTTGGTCATCAGGTCCTTGGAATTGGCGGCCAGATCGTCCAGGGACGTGCCCGCGGCCCCGAAGTGCTTCGCGAGGTCCCGGGCCGCCTGCCGCAGCGAGGTGATGATCTGGTCCCCGGACTCGACGAGGGCGTTGACCACGATGTAGATCGCCCCGCCCACCACGATGACGACGGCGGCGCAGGTGAGTCCCGCGGCGAGTGACCGCCTGACCTTCATGCCGACCAGCCGCCGGTACAGCGGCCCGAGCAGCGCGGTGCCGAGCAGCGCGAGCAGCACGGGGGTGACGGCGGTCTTGAAGGCCACGATCAGTTTGATGCCGACGGCGACCACCCCGGCCGCCAGGAGTACGACGGCGCACCAGGCGGCGAGGCGCCAGACCGGCCGGGGGAGGAGGGGCCACGGCGCCCCGGGCTGTGGCTGCATCCCTCCAGCGGATCACGGCGGGGGCGAACCGTCCCGCCGACCCGGGCCGGCCGGGTGACGTCTCATCAGATGCGGGGCGGGTCCCCCGGCCCCGCACGCCGAGGGGCCGGGGGCCGGCGTCACATGCCGTGCACCGCGGGGATGGTGCCCAGCCGTCCCTTCTGGAAGTCGTCGAAGGCCTGCTGGAGCTCCTCGCGGGTGTTCATCACGAAGGGCCCGTAGTGCGCCATCGGCTCCCGTATCGGCTGCCCTCCGAGCACCACGACCTCCAGGTCCGGTGTGTGCGCGTCCTGCTTCTCGTCCGCGCGGACGGTGAGCGCGGAGCCCGCACCGAAGACGGCGGTCTGACCCAGGTCGACCGGGCGCCGCTCGGCGCCGACCGTGCCACGGCCCGCCAGCACGTACGCCAGGCCGTTGAAGTCCTCCCGCCAGGGCAGGGTGACCTCCGCGCCCGGCGCCAGCGTCGCGTGCACCATGGTGATCGGCGTGTGCGTGATGCCGGGGCCCTGGTGGCCGTCCAGCTCACCGGCGATCACCCGGAGCAGCGCGCCGCCGTCCGGCGAGGTCAGCAGCTGCACCTGGCCACCGCGGATGTCCTGGTAGCGGGGGGCCATCATCTTGTCCTTCGCCGGGAGGTTCACCCAGAGCTGGAGACCGTGGAAGAGCCCGCCCGACACGACGAGGTGCTCCGGCGGCGCCTCGATGTGGAGCAGCCCGGAACCGGCTGTCATCCACTGGGTGTCGCCGTTGGTGATGGTGCCGCCGCCGCCCTGGGAGTCCTGGTGGTCGAAGACGCCGTCGATGATGTAGGTGACGGTCTCGAAGCCCCGGTGGGGGTGCCAGGGCGTCCCCTTGGGCTCTCCGGGCCGGTACTCCACCTCGCCCATCTGGTCCATCATGATGAACGGGTCGAGGTGCTGGTAGTTGATCCCGGCGAACGCGCGTCGCACCGGGAAGCCCTCTCCCTCGAAACCGCTGGGCGCCGTGGTCACGGCGCGTACCGGACGCTGCACGGCGTCCGCGGGAGCGGTGACGCGCGGCAGGGTGAGCGGGTTCTCGACAGTCACTGCGGGCATGGGGTGACCTCCTTGTGCGCTCAGTTTAGTTGAACACTGAACTTCTTGCCAGCCCCAACGCGAGACGCCCGGGAGGAATTCCTCCCGGGCGTCCACGACATCGCTCGCGACGGTCAGCCGTACATGCGCCGCATCGCGAAATCGACCATCTGCTCCACTGCCTTGGCGTCGAACACCATCCGGTGGTCACCCTCCATGTCCAGGACGAAGCCGTACCCGGTCGGCAGCAGGTCGATCACCTCGGCTCCCGTGATCACGAAGTGCTTGGAGTCCTTGCCCGCGTACCGGCGCAGCTCCTTCAGCGAGGTGAACATCGGGATCACCGGCTGCTGGGTGTTGTGCAGCGCCAGGAACCCCGGGTTGTCGCCCCGCGGGCAGTACACCTTCGACGTGGCGAAGATCTGCTGGAAGTCCTCGGCGGACATCGACCCGGTCGTGAACGCCCGCACGGCGTCGGCGAGCGACGGCGGCGACGGCTCCGGATACAGCGGCTGCTCCCCGTAACCGGGGGCCTGCCCGCCGTAACCGGCACCCGGCATTCCGGCGCCGTGCATGGGCTGCTGCGGCGGGGCACCGTAGTGATGCTGGGCACCCGGGTTCTGGTCGTAGCCGTACATGAGCGCAAGCCTACCGAGCCGCCACGGCGGGGCGAGGTGGGTACGGGAGCGTGCGGGACGCGTCACAGATGCCCGCGAGGGGTTGCCTCTTATTACCGACGGGTAGCATCATCTCGACTACCAACGGGTAGATGTGTGTACTGACGTACGAGGACCCCCTCCCAATCCAGACGGAGCCGTCGCCATGGGCCACTACAAGTCGAATCTCCGCGACATCGAGTTCAACCTCTTCGAGGTGCTCGGCCGCGACAAGCTGTACGGCACCGGCCCGTTCGCGGAGATGGACGTCGAGACCGCCAAGAGCATCCTGGACGAGATCGCCCGCCTCGCGGAGAACGACCTCGCCGAGTCCTTCACGGACGCCGACCGCAACCCGCCGGTCTTCGACCCGGAGACCAACACCGCTCCCGTGCCCGCCAGCTTCAAGAAGAGCTACAAGGCCTTCATGGAGTCCGAGTACTGGCGTCTCGGCCTGCCGGAGGAGATCGGCGGCACCACCGCGCCCCGCTCTCTCGTCTGGTCGTACGCCGAGCTGCTGCTGGGCTCGAACCCGGCGATCTGGATGTACTCCTCTGGCCCGGCCTTCGCCGGCATCCTCCACGACGAGGGCAACGAGGCCCAGAAGAAGGTCGCGCAGATCGCGGTCGAGAAGCAGTGGGGCTCCACCATGGTCCTCACCGAGCCGGACGCCGGCTCGGACGTCGGCGCCGGCCGCACCAAGGCGATCGAGCAGGAGGACGGCTCCTGGCACATCGAGGGCGTGAAGCGCTTCATCACCTCCGGTGAGCACGACATGGAGGAGAACATCCTCCACTACGTCCTCGCCCGCCCCGAGGGCCACGGCCCCGGCACCAAGGGCCTGTCCCTCTTCCTCGTGCCGAAGTTCCACTTCGACTGGGAGACCGGCGAGCTGGGCGAGCGCAACGGCGTCTACGCCACGAACGTCGAGCACAAGATGGGCCTCAAGGCCTCCAACACCTGCGAGATGACGTTCGGCGACAAGCACCCCGCCAAGGGCTGGCTGATCGGCGACAAGCACGACGGCATCCGCCAGATGTTCATGATCATCGAGTTCGCCCGGATGATGGTCGGCACGAAGGCGATCTCCACGCTCTCGACGGGCTACCTGAACGCGCTGGAGTACGCCAAGGAGCGCGTCCAGGGCTCCGACCTGTCGCAGTTCATGGACAAGACCGCCCCCAAGGTCACCATCACCAACCACCCCGACGTGCGCCGCTCGCTGATGACGCAGAAGGCGTACGCGGAAGGCATGCGCACCCTCGTCCTCTACACCGCGTCCGTCCAGGACGAGATCGCGGTCAAGGAGGCGGCGGGCGAGGACGCCAAGACGCTGCACGGCCTGAACGACCTGCTGCTGCCGATCGTGAAGGGCTACGGCTCCGAGAAGGCGTACGAGCAGCTCGCCCAGTCGCTCCAGATCTTCGGTGGCTCCGGGTACCTCCAGGAGTACCCGATCGAGCAGTACATCCGGGACGCCAAGATCGACACCCTCTACGAGGGCACCACGGCGATCCAGGGCCAGGACTACTTCTTCCGGAAGATCGTCCGCGACCAGGGCGCGTCCCTGAACCTGCTGGCCGAGGAGATCAAGAAGTTCCTCGCGGTCGGCACCGGCGGCGACGAGCTGGCCGGCGCCCGTGACGCGCTCGCCAAGGCCGCCGTGGACCTGGAGGGCATCGTCGGCCGGATGCTGACCGACCTCACCGCCACCGGCGAGGACGTCAAGAACATCTACAAGGTCGGCCTCAACACCACCCGCCTGCTGCTGGCCTCCGGCGATGTCGTCGTCGGCTACCTGCTGCTGCGCGGCGCGGCCGTAGCCGCCGAGAAGCTGGAGACCGCGTCCCCCAAGGACAAGGCCTTCTACCAGGGCAAGATCGCGGCCGCGAAGTTCTTCGCCGCCAACGTCCTGCCGGGCGTCACGACCGCGCGCGAGATCGCCGAGGGCATCGACAACGAGCTGATGGAGCTGGACGAGGCCGCGTTCTAAAGCGCCTCCGCCGTCACTCCGGTGCCGCCACTCGACTCGTTCGGGTGGCGGCATCGTCGTACCCGCGACCGGCGGCACGGCCCGGAATCCCGTCCATGGGAGGAACCGCCGGGCGGCTGCACCATGGACGACCTCCTCCCGCTCGACGCCGTCCCGCCGCACACCGATCCCACCGAGATCGACCGGCTACAGGCGGCCCACTTAGGCTGGCCTCATGACGAGCAGCGCCCCCACCGCCTTCGACCGCGGCCACACCGACGACCTGATGTCCTTCCTCGCGGCGTCCCCCTCGCCCTACCACGCCGTGGCGAACGCCGCCGCACGACTGGAGAAGGCCGGTTTCCGGCAGGTCGAGGAGACCGACGCCTGGGACGGCACGAGCGGCGGGAAGTACGTGCTGCGGGGCGGCGCGATCATCGCCTGGTACGTGCCCGAAGGTGCGGCGCCGCACACCCCGTTCCGGATCGTCGGGGCCCACACCGACTCCCCGAACCTACGGGTCAAGCCGCAGCCGGACATGGGGGCGCACGGCTGGCGGCAGGTGGCCGTCGAGATCTACGGCGGGCCGCTGCTCAACTCCTGGCTGGACCGCGACCTCGGCCTCGCGGGCCGGCTCTCGTTGCGCGACGGCGGCACCCGGCTCGTCAACATCGACCGCCCCCTGCTGCGTGTGCCCCAACTCGCCATCCACATGGACCGCGCGATCTACGAGAAGGGCCTCCAGCTCGACAAGCAGAAGCACATGCAGCCCATCTGGGGGCTCGGCGACTCCGTGGGCGAGGGCGACCTCATCGCCTTCCTGGAAGAGGAGTCCGGGCTGTCCGCCGGGGAGGTCACCGGCTGGGACCTGATGACGCACGCGCTGGAGGCTCCCGCGTACCTCGGCCGCGACCATGAGCTCCTCGCCGGACCCCGGATGGACAACCTGCTGTCCGTGCACGCCGGTACGGCCGCGCTGGCCTCGGTTTCCGCACGGGACGGCCTGCCCTACATCCCCGTGCTCGCCGCCTTCGACCACGAGGAGAACGGCTCCCAGGCGGACACCGGCGCGGACGGCCCGCTGCTCGGTTCGGTGCTGGAGCGCTCGGTGTTCGCCCGCGGCGGCTCGTACGAGGACCGGGCCCGCGCCTTCGCCGGGACGGTGTGCCTGTCCTCCGACACCGGCCACGCGGTGCACCCCAACTACGCGGAGCGCCACGACCCCACGCACCACCCGCGCGCGGGCGGCGGCCCGATCCTGAAGGTCAACGCCAACCAGCGGTACGCCACCGACGGCAGCGGCCGTGCCGTGTTCGCGGCGGCGTGCGAGCGCGCCGGGGTGCCATGGCAGACGTTCGTCTCCAGCAACTCGATGCCCTGCGGCACGACGATCGGCCCGATCACCGCGGCACGCCACGGGATCCGGACCGTCGACATCGGCGTCGCCATCCTGTCGATGCACAGCGCCCGCGAACTGTGCGCCGCGGACGACCCGTATCTGCTGGCCAACGCGCTGGTGGCGTTCCTGGAGAGCTGAACCGGCAGGAAAACCGCTTCTTGCGGCATGGCCGTTCGGGTTGGGGGTACCCGAACGGCCACGTTGCTTTCAGGAGGCGGAAATCATGGGTCTAGGAGGCTGCATCCTGCTCATCGGGGCAGGCGCGATTCTCACCTTCGCAACCGACTGGCAGACGGAGAGCGTCAATCTCGACCTGGTCGGTCTGATCATGATGGCGGTCGGCATCATCGGGGTCGCCGTCTTCACCAGCATCGCCCGGCGCCGCCGCGCGATCGTACCGCCGGTGACACCCACGTACGTGGACGAGAACCGGCGCTAACATCCGGGAAACACCGCCCCTGCCACGGTGTCGACCATGGTTCTGATGGGGCAGACGGATCCGGTGCACCACCGGGTCCCAGGGCGGCGCGGCAGGGTGCTCACCGCGCTCGTGGCATGCGCGTTGCTGGGTGCGGCGGGCGCCGCGTTCCTGATCTGGCGGTTCAACGACCGTCCGCCGTGGGGCGATGATGTCGCCTACGAGGGCGGGTACATCATGGGCACCCGTATCCGCCAGGCCGATGTGACGGGCGAGCGGACGAAGGAGCTGCTCAGCGGCGGTTGCGCCCGACTGCTCGCGGAGGGCTTGGGAGGCCGCCGGGCCACCCACAACTCTCCGCTGTGGGTGACCGGTTGCCTCGACGGCGCAGCGGGCCGCCCCTCAACGCACCAGGGCCTGGTGCGCTAGGCCGTGTGTGAGAACAGGCGTCGTCCGCCCGAAGGGCGGGGCGCGCCGCAGTTCTCACACACGGCTAGGTCCCGTCCGGTACGGCGGATCAGGCGTCCATGCCCGCGAGCACCAGCGGCAGCCGGGTGGCGCCGTCCGGGGCGACACGTACCGGAACACCCCAGTCCTGCTGGTGCACATGGCAGGCCGGGTACTCGTTCTCCGGATCGTCGTCGCACGAGGCGGCCATCGCCGAGACATGCAGAACGCCCTCGGTGACCCCGGGGTTCAGCTCCAGCTCCCGGAACAGGTCCGTACCCGCGCCCTCGCCCGCGGACAGCAGCCCGGGAGGGGTCGAGGAGACCAGCAACCGGGTCGACGGCCCGTAGCGGGTGTCGAGCTTCTGCCCGGCAGGTGCCTGGAACACCACGTCCAGCCGCAGCATGCCCGGGGCCACGTCGGTGGCGGCGCGCTGGGTGCGATGGGCGACGGCCTCGACCCTTACGGCCTCCTCGGGCAGCCGCAGCCGGGTAAGCCGGTGCCTGGCCGACTCGACGACCACGATGTCCTCGTCCACCAGCACGGCGGCGGACGGCTCGCGCAGATCGGTGGCGAGGGTGGTCACCTCGCCGGTCGCCGGGTCGTAGCGGCGCAGCGCGTGGTTGTACGTGTCCGACACGGCCACCGAGCCGTCCGGCAGCGCGGTCACCCCGAGTGGGTGTTGGAGCAGTGCCTGCTCGGCGGGGCCGTCCCGGTGCCCGAAGTCGAACAGGCCGGTGCCGACGGCGGTGTGCACGACACCTTCGGGGTCGATCCAGCGCAGCGCCGAAGTCTCCGAGTCGGCGATCCACAACCGGTCGGCGGTGGCGGCGAGACCGGACGGCTGCGCGAACCAGGCCTCGGCGGCCGGTCCGTCCACGAGCCCTTCGTTGGTCGTGCCCGCCGCCACCTGGACCGTCCCGGCCTCCGGGTCGTACGTCCACAGCTGGTGGACCCCGGCCATCGCGATCCACACCCTGCCCTGCCACCAGGCCACATCCCACGGCGACGACAGATCCACCTCGAGCGCGGGCCCCGAGGCCGGAGAGCCCTGCCACCACTGGCGCCCGGTCCCGGCGACCCGCTCGATCGTCCCGGTCTCCGGGTCGTACGTGCACAGCGCATGGTTCACGGTGTCGGCGACGATCACCTTCCCCGACGGCAGCAGCGCGAGCCCCTGCGGCTCCCGGAAGTCCCCGCCCCCGTCCCCGCCGATCCTGCGTACGACGGTCTCGCCGTCAGCCGCCAGCTCGACGAGCTGGTGCCGGGTCGAGTCGGAGACCAGGAAGTGCCCGGACGGCAGCACGACCGCCTTCCCGGGAAACCGCAGATCCGTCGGCACCGGCTCCGGCGCCACATACGGCCCGTCCCCGCGCCGCAGCGTCCCCTTCGCCTCATGCTCGGCCTCCAGCTCCTCCACCAGCCGCTCGATGGCATGAGCATGCCCCTCCCCGGCGTGCTGGGCGACGACATACCCCTCCGGATCGATCACCACAAGCGTCGGCCAGGCCCGCACGGCGTACTGCTTCCACGTCGCGAGCTCGGGGTCGTCGAGCACGGGGTGGTGCACCTCGTAGCGCTCGACGGCGTCGACGACGGCCTGGTGCTCGGCCTCGTGCACGAACTTCGGCGAGTGCACACCGACGATCACGACGGTGTCCCGGTGCTTCTCCTCGAGCTCACGGAGCTCGTCCAGGACGTGCAGGCAGTTGATGCAGCAGAACGTCCAGAAATCCAAGATCAATGTGCGGCCTCGGAAATCGGCGAGCTTCAGGTCCTTCCCGCCGGTGTTGATCCATCCGCCCTTGCCGATCAGCTCGGGGGCACGGACACGGGCACGGCGGCGGGGCTCGGACGCGGGGGCAGCATCGTTCATCCTTCAAGCTTGCCATTGGCCCATGAACACCAGATCACGGCCGTACGGCGCCGCCGGCCTGACATTTCACCGGGCGCGCTCCACCACGGCGAACTCCGGCAGCCGGGTTCCCTCAAACACGGGAGCCAGGTGGCGATGCCAGGTGGTCCGGCAGGCCGTGCGAGGCTGCGGCGCAGTGGGACCCGGCCGTCTCCCCGTCTCGGGAATCCGTCTCCCCGTCTCGGGAATGAGGGCGGACCCCTGCTCCGGGAGGAGGCTCCTCAGGGGGCGACCCCGACGATTCCCAGGGTCCGGATCGGACCGCAGAGCGACGCTTCGCCCCCTGGTTCCGGGCGAGTATCGAGTCATCGGGAGCACACAGGAGTGACTCCCACGAAGGACTCGCTAAGGAGCCCACCATGGCCGCACTTGCCCGCCCCCGTGACGGAAAGATGATCGGCGGAGTGTGCGCGGCGCTCGCGCGGCGCTTCGGCACCTCCGCGACCACCATGCGGGTGATCTTCCTGGCGTCGTGCCTCCTGCCGGGCCCGCAGGTCCTGCTGTACCTGGCGCTGTGGCTGCTGCTGCCGGCGGAGAAGACCGCGTCGACCGCCTGGTGAGGGGGGCCTGCACAGCCCCGAGGGGCACACATGCCGAGGTGGACCAGTACGCCGCCCGCCCGGTGCAGGAGGCGACCGCGACCGGTGCGAGGTGCGCGCGGCCGGCGCGGGCCGGGCCGACGTCGAGCCGGATCAGCCCGGCGGTGGCGACCACATCTCCCCGCCACAGGTGACCGGCTGCGCGGTCGTGGTGGAGAAGGGGGGCCGGCGGTTTGGCGATCACCGCGTCCACAAGCACTGCGCCGGCGATCGCCGCCGGCGGTCTGCGCAGGGACCACCTTCCCGCCCATCTTCCCGCCCGTCGGTCCGGCGCCAGCCGTCCGCCGAGGACTTTTTCAGCCCCCGGGCCAAAAAGTGTTATCCCGCGTGCCCCGTACCATTCTCCTTTCTGCCGGACGGACCGGCCTTCCGGTGAGAGAGCGGGGCCCGATGCAGCACATGAAGAAGCCCACCTGGTTCCCCGAGACCGTGGCGCCCCAGGCACTCCGGAACGCGGACGGCGGACACGCTGAGCACGACGGGCACGACTCTCGCGGCGGGCGGCGGCGGGCGGCTGGGAAGGGGCGGCACAGCCGGCGTCCGCAGGCCGGGTTCCGGGCGGACGCGCCGACGTCCGCCGTCGTGGGGGTGGCCGCGGCGGCCGTGCTCGCGGGTGGGATCTTCGCGCTGAGCGGGTCGGACGGCGACAGCGGCAACGACAGGGCATCGGCTTCGGCTTCGGTGCAGGAGGTGCCGGCGGACTCGGGCATCGCGGTGGCGCCGGGCGGCGAGCTCTCCGGGTTCATACCCCCGGCTTCCCCGACGGCCGCCCCGTCGGGGAAGCCTTCCGCGTCTTCCGGTGACGGGGCGCCCACCGGTTCGCAGAGCCGGTCCCCGCACGAGGCGGAGTCCCCCAGCACCTCCCGTAACAAGAACCGCACGACCCAACCCTCCGGGGAGCCGTCGAAGCAGAAGGCGACGGGCACCGGCAAGGCGAAGAACAAGGCTGCGCGGTTCGCCGAGGAGATCGTCACGCTGGTGAACATCGAGCGGGCGAAGGCCGGTTGCGAGCCGCTGCGGGTGAACGCGCGCATGCAGGCCGTGGCCCAGGCGCACGCCGACGACATGGCGGCCCGCGACTACTACGAGCACGTCGACAGCGAGGGACGGCACGCCGACGAGCGGTTGCGCGCCGCGGGCTACCCGGTCGGGATGTGGGGCGAGAACCTCCACCGGGGCCCGGAGGACCCCGTGACGGCGATGACCGGCTGGATGAACAGCCCCACCCATCGCGACAACATCACCGACTGCGACTTCGAGGACTTCGGCATCGGCGTGAACCTCAGCGGCAACGGGCCCTGGTGGGTCCAGAACTTCGGCGCCGAGTACTGACACTCAGGAAGCTCAACGACGCGGCGACGGCAGCCCCAGCATGCGGTCCTTGAGGGCCGGGAACTGCTCCCGGGTCGCCGCCGGCTTCGTCAGGTCCAGGTCCACCGTGAGGATCTGCTCGTCCGGACCGGCCTCAGCCAGCACCTCGCCCCAGGGGTCCACGACGATGCTGTGGCCGGCCTGCTGGACCCCCGCATGGGTGCCCGCGCTGCCGACGGCGAGGACATAGGACTGGTTCTCCACCGCACGCGCCTGGGCGAGGAGGGTCCAGTGGGCGCGGCGGCGCTCGGGCCAGCCGGCCGCGATCACGAGGATGTCGGCGCCCGCGTCGACGAGTCCGCGGAACAGCTCCGGGAAGCGCAGGTCGTAGCAGGTGGCGAGCCCGAGTGTGGCGCCGGGAGAGCCGGGCAGCGGGACCGTGACCAGTTCCGTGCCCGCGGCCATCATCACCGCCTCGCCCTTGTCGAAGCCGAAACGGTGGATCTTCCGGTAGACACACGCGAGTTCACCCGCGGGGGAGAACACCAGCGAGGTGTTGAAGAGAGCCCCTTCAGACCCTTCGGCCGCCGGGCCCCGTTCCACGATCGAGCCCGCGTGCAGCCAAACCCTCGCGTCCGCCGCGGCCTTGGCCATCACTTCGTGGGTCGGACCGTCGAGGGGCTCCGCCTCGGCCGTGAACAGGTCGTACGCGAACGCCCCGGTGGGCCACAGCTCCGGTAGCACCACCAGGTCCGCCTCGGACTGCTCCCGCACGAGGGCGGCGGCACGCTGCCGCCGGGAATCGACGGATTCCTCCGGGTCTACAGCGATCTGGATGAGCGAAGCGCGCACACTACCACCGTCCTGGCATTCGAGCTGTCAGCCAGCCCTACGATCGTCGTCCGAAAGCACTGCCGGGGTGCCTTCCGGCAGCGTACTGTTCTGTTCCGGGGGCCACCCCCAGGACCCCCGGCCGCTGCCCAGCAACCAGCCCGCGCACAACCGTCGAGGGGTTCCGTGACCGTCCATCCCAGCCTCCAGACCTACGCCGACGCCTGGAACCACTCCGTCGAAGCAATATCCGAGCTGGTGCAGCCGCTTGTCGAGGGCGAGTGGAACCGCCCGACTCCGTGCCCCGGTTGGTCGGTGCGCGACATCGTGTCGCACATCATCGGCATGGAGTGCGAGATGCTCGGCGATCCCCGGCCGATCCACAGCCTGCCCCGTGATCTTTACCATGTGCGCAGCGAGTTCGCGCGCTACATGGAGATGCAGGTCGATGTGCGGCGCCACCACACCGGGCCCGAGATGACCGCCGAGCTCGAGTACACGATCATCCGGCGCAACCGTCAGATACGGAACGAGAACCGCACCCCCGACACCTTGATGCGTGCCCCGCTGGGCGCCGAGCAGACACTGGAACTGGCCTACCGGATGCGGGCGGCCGATGTCTGGCTGCACGAGCAGGATCTCCGCACGGTGCTCGGCAGGCCGGGCAACCTCGACGCCCCCGGCGCCCACATCGTCCGCGACAACTTCCTGACGGTTCTGCCCAAGGTCGTCGCCCGGGACGCGGGCGCCCCGCCGCGCTCCACGGTGGTCTTCGACGTCAGCGGGCCGCTGGAGTTCCTGCGTACGGTACGGATCGACGCGGAGGGGCGGGGCACGATCGACGGGGCTCCGGCCCTGGGTCCGGCCGTGTCCTTCGCCCTGGACTGGGAGACCTACGTACGGCTGGCGGCGGGCCGGGTGAAGCCCGCGGCCGTGGCCGACCGGATCAAGGTCGAGGGTGACGCGGACCTGGCCGCGGCGATCCTGGACCGCTTCGCGGTCACTCCATAGCGCCGCGGCTCGGGCGTACGCCCGCTCACACCGGAACGTGCACGGCCTCCACCCGGCTGGCCACCAGCCGTTCGCGCTCGCGGCGCGCCGTGCGGGCGCGCAGCCGCAGGATCTGGGCGACGCCCAGGGTCTGAAGGACGAAGACGGAGGCGAAGGCGATCCGGTAGTTGTCTCCGGTCATGTCCAGCAGCACACCCACCGCGAACAGGGTCGTCATCGAGGCCACGAAACCGCCCATGTTGACGATTCCGGAGGCCGTGCCCTGACGCTGGGGCGGATTCGCGGGGCGTGCGAAGTCAAAACCGATCATCGAGGCGGGACCGCAGGCACCGAGCACCACGCACAGCGTGATCAGCAACCAGGAAGGGGCCTGATCACCCGGATACGCGAGGGTCGCCGCCCACAGCAGGGCGGTGGCCGCGACCGTGCCGAGCGCGAGTGGAGCCCGGGCGGCATGGTGCCGGGCGACGACCTGCCCGTACACGAGCCCCACGACCATGTTGGTGACCACCACCAGCGTGAGCAGCTCGCCCGCGGCCTCCCGTGACCGCCCCTGGGCCTCGACCAGGAAGGGCATGCCCCACAGCAGCAGGAACACCATCGCGGGGAACTGCGTGGTGAAGTGCACCCACATCCCGAGCCGGGTGCCGGGCTCGCGCCAGGCCGCGGCTATCTGCCGGCGGACGAAGGCGGCGCCGCTGTGCGGGACCGGTGCGGGGGCGTGACCCTCGGGGTGGTCCCTCAGGAAGAGCGACACCAGCACGAGCACGACCGCCCCGGCCAGGGCGCTGCCCGCGAAGGTCGCGGTCCAGCCGAGCCCGTGCAGCAGCCGTGAGACGGCGATGGTCGAGACGAGATTGCCCGCCATCCCGAACAGCGCGGCGAACTGGGCGATCATCGGGCCGCGCCGGGCCGGGAACCAGCGGGCGCCGAGCCGCAGCACGCTGATGAACGTCATCGCGTCGCCGCAGCCGAGCAGCGCGCGGGAGGCGAGGGCCGTTCCGTAGGAGGGGGAGAGCGCGAAGCCGAGCTGTCCGGCCGTGAAGAGGACGACCCCGAGGGTGAGGACCTTCTTGGTGCCGAGCCGGTCGACCATCAGGCCGACGGGTATCTGCATGCCCGCGTAGACGAGCAGCTGGAGTATGGAGAAGGTGGACAGCGCCGAGGCGTTGACGTGGAAACGGTCGGCGGCGTCGAGTCCGGCGACCCCCAGGGACGTTCGGAAGATCACGGCAACGAAGTAGACGGCGACGCCGATGCCCCAGACCGCCATGGCTCGGCGCCCACCGGGCGGATCAGCGGGGAGGGAACCGGCGCCGGAGGAGCCGGGGGACCCGGTGTCGCTCACCGGTCTTCGCCCCGCACCAGTACCTTCACCCAGCCCAGGTGTCTGCGCACGCACTCCGCCGCGCCCTCGGTGTCACCGGCCTTGATGGCCTCCAGCAACTCGGCGTGTTCGGTGATGTTCTTGGTGACCCGCTCGGGCTGGGCGTGCATCAGGGCGACGCCCATCCGTAGTTGCCGGTCGCGCAGCTGGTCGTAGAGGCGGGCGAGGATCTGGTTTCCGGCATGCTGGACGATCTCGGCGTGGAAGCGGCGGTCGGTGGCGGCGACCGCGGCGAGGTCGCCTTCCTCGGCCCGCCGCCGCTGCTCGTCCACCAGCGCCGCCAGCCGTTCGACGAGCGCGGCGGACGCCGGGACCGACCTGCGGACGGCGAACTCCTCCACCAGCAGCCGGGTCTCGATCACATCCGCGATCTCCTGCGCGGAGACGGCGAGCACCAGGGCGCCCTTCTTGGGATAGAGCTTGAGCAGCCCCTCCATCTCCAGCTTGAGCAGGGCTTCGCGCACCGGGGTCCTGGAGACCCCGACCGCCTCGGCGAGCTCGCCTTCGGTGAGGAGCGTGCCGCCCTCATAACGGCGGTCCAGTACGGCCTGCTTGATGTGGGCGTAGACACGGTCGGCGGCAGGGGCGGCGGCTGGCATGCGCACAGCATAGATACAACAGAGGTACATCAGGAGGCCCCGTCCAGCATTCAGACAGGGCCCCCGAGGACGACAGGGAGAGCGAAGGACAGCGGACAGCGAGGGACAGCAAGGGAGGAAACGGGCCCCTATAGAAGACGGAGTGAGATCTGCACAACTTCCGTACATCCGTAGGGCGCCTTCCGTCGTCTCACATGTCGACAGATGACGTATACGCCAAAACGGAGCGTTCCCTTGATAACCAGCCTCACCGGCGTGCGCAGAGCCGCGACAGCGGTTCTCGCTGGCGGCCTGCTGCTGACGGTCTCGCCCCTCGCGGCTCCGGCCCAGGCGGCGACCCAGCCCATCCCGTCCATCAGCGCCAAGGGCGGATTCCTGCTCGACCAGGCGGATGGCAAGGCCATCTACGGCAAGGCGAACAACACCCGGCGCCAGATGGCCAGCACCACCAAGCTCGTGACGGCCATCACGGTGCTCACTCAGACCGGCGTGGACCTCAACAAGAAGGTCACCGTCAAGCAGGCCTACCGTGACTACGTGACCCGCGAGGGCGCGAGCACCGCCGACCTGCGCACGGGCGACAAGCTGACCGTCCGCCAGCTGCTGTCCGCGCTGATGCTGCCGTCCGGCTGCGACGCCGCGTACGCGCTCGCCGACACCTTCGGCACCGGATCGACCCGTACCGCCCGCACACAGTCGTTCATCGGGAAGATGAACAAGAAGGCCACGCAGCTCGGCCTGACGAACACGAAGTTCGACTCGTTCGACGGCATCTCCCCCACGGGCAACAACTACACGACCCCGTGGGACCTGGCGAAGCTCGCCCGTCACGCGATGAGCAGCTCCGTCTTCCGCGATGTCGTCAAGGCGACCTCGTACAAGACCACCGCGCCCACCAGCACCGGCGGCACCCGCACCTACACCTGGTACAACACCAACAAGCTGCTGGGCTCCTACAGCGGCGCGATCGGTGTGAAGACCGGCACCGGTACGGCCGCCGGCCCCTGCCTGGTGTTCGCCGCCACCCGCAACGGCAAGACCTACACCGGTGTGGTGCTCAACGGCACCGACCGCTTCAACGACGCGGCCAAGCTGCTGGACTTCGGCTTCGGCTCGTCGACGGCGCGCACGATGAAGCTGCGCTCGCTGCCGGCCGACGCACAGCGCGACTGATTCGGCCACTCGCACAACGCTGAAGGGCCCGTCCTCCCGGACGGGCCCTTCAGGGTTCATCAGGCGTTCGTCACGCCCAGGTGATCAGCCGCTTCGGCTGCTCCAGGACCGCGGCGATGTCCGCCAGCACCTTCGAGCCGAGCTCGCCGTCCACCAGCCGGTGGTCGAACGACAGCGCCAGCGTGGTGACATGGCGCGGCTTGACCTTGCCCTTGTGGACCCAGGGCTGGAGCTTGATGGCGCCCACCGCGAGGATCGCGGACTCACCCGGGTTGAGGATCGGCGTACCGGTGTCGACGCCGAACACGCCGACGTTGGTGATGGTCACCGTGCCGCCCTGCATGGCGGCGGGCGTGGTCTTGCCCTCACGGGCCGTGCCGACCAACTCGCCGAGGGACTCGGCAAGTTGCGGCAGGGTCTTGTCGTGCGCGTCCTTGATGTTCGGCACGATCAGACCGCGCGGGGTGGCGGCGGCGATGCCCAGGTTCACATAGTGCTTGAGCACGATCTCCTGGTTCACCTCGTCCCACGAGGCGTTGACCTCCGGATTGCGCTTGATCGCGACCAGCAGGGCCTTGGCCACCAGCAGCAGCGGGTTCACCCGCAGCCCGGCCATGTCCTTGTCGGCCTTGAGCTCCTCGACCAGCCGCATCGTGCGCGTGACGTCGACCGTCACGAACTCGGTGACATGCGGTGCCGTGAAAGCGCTGCCCACCATCGCCTGTGCGGTGGCCTTCCGTACTCCCTTGACGGGGACACGGGTCTCCCGGGCACCGGCCGCCACCGGGGCCGCGGCGGCCACCGCCACCCCGGGCTCCGGGGTCTGCACGGGGATGTCGGCCGGGGCCGCCGGCGCGACCGCGGCGTGGACGTCCTCGCGGGTGATGATGCCGTCAGGACCGGTGGGCACAACCGTCGCGAGGTCGACGCCCAGGTCCTTGGCCAGCTTGCGGACCGGCGGCTTGGCCAGCGGGCGGGCCGCGGTCGGCACCGAGGACGCAGCGGAACCGTGGCCGTTGAGCTCGGCCTGTACGGCAGCCGCGGCCGGGTTCTGCTCCGGCACCGACGTGCCCTTGCGCGGGCGACGCTTGGTGGAGGACTCGGCCACGCCGTAACCGACGAGCACCGGCTGGCGGCCGGCCGGCTTGTCGTCCGCGTCCTTGGCCGCGGGCTCGGCGGCGGCGAGCGTCGGCTCGGTCGCCGCCGGGGGCGGCTCCTCGACCGGGCCGGAGCCCGGCGCCACGTCCACCGTGATGATCGCGGTACCCACATCCACCGTGGTGCCCTCGCCGAAGCGCAGCTCGTGCACCACGCCGTCGTACGGGATCGGCAGCTCCACGGCCGCCTTCGCCGTCTCGACCTCGCACACGACCTGGCCGTCGGTGACGGTGTCGCCGGGCTGGACGTACCACTTGAGGATCTCGGCCTCGGTGAGTCCCTCGCCCACGTCGGGCATCTTGAACTCACGGAAGCGTGCGGAAGTCGCGGGGTTTTCCGTCATCGTCGTCACGACCTTCTCCTCAGTACGCCAGCGAGCGGTCGACGGCGTCGAGCACCCGGTCGAGCCCCGGCAGGTACTCCTCCTCCACCCGGGCCGGCGGATACGGGGCGTGGAAGCCGCCCACGCGCAGCACCGGCGCCTCCAGGTGGTAGAAGCACCGCTCGGTGATACGGGCGGCGATCTCCGCACCGGCGCCGTAGAACACCGGGGCCTCGTGGACCACCACGAGCCTGCCCGTCTTCTCGACGGACCGCTGGATGGCGTCGAAGTCGATCGGGGACATCGAGCGCAGGTCGAGGACCTCCACCGACTTGCCCTCGTCCTGGGCCGCCGCAGCGGCCTCCAGGCAGACCTTCACCATCGGGCCGTAGGCCGCGAGGGTGACGCCGGTGCCGGTACGGGCGACCCGGGCCGCGTGCAGCGGGTCCGGGATGGCCTCGATGTCGACCTCGGCCTTGTCCCAGTAGCGCCGCTTGGGCTCGAAGAAGATCACCGGGTCATCGCTCTGGATGGCCTGCTGAAGCATCCAGTAGCCGTCGGACGCATTCGAAGGGGAGACCACCTTGAGCCCCGGCACGTGCGCGAACAGCGCCTCGGGGGATTCGGAGTGGTGCTCCACCGCGCCGATGCCGCCGCCGTAAGGGATGCGGACGACGACCGGAAGCTTGATCTTGCCGAGCGCACGGGCGTGCATCTTGGCGAGCTGGGTGACGATCTGGTCGTACGCCGGGAAGACGAAGCCGTCGAACTGGATCTCGACCACCGGGCGGTAGCCGCGCAGCGCGAGGCCGATCGCGGTGCCGACGATTCCGGACTCGGCGAGCGGGGTGTCGATGACCCGCTCCTCGCCGAAGTCCTTCTGGAGCCCGTCGGTGATCCGGAAGACCCCGCCGAGCTTGCCGACGTCCTCACCCATGATGAGGACCTTGGGGTCGGTGTCGAGGGCCTTGCGCAGCGATTCGTTGAGCGCCTTCGCGAGGGACATCTTCTCTGCGGTCATGGCTTACTTGCCCTCCTGGGAGGCGTCCGCGAAGGACGCCTGGTACGCGGCGAACCCGGCGCGCTCCTCGTCGACCAGCGCATGGCCGTCCGCGTAGACATGGTCGAACATCGACATGTCGTCCGGGTCGGGCATCGCTCGCACGGCCTCGCGCACCCGCTTGGCCAGCACGTCGCTCTCCTCGTCGAGCGCGGTGAAGAAGGCCTCGTCGGCGTGACCCTGGGCCTCCAGGTACCGGCGCAGCCGCAGGATCGGGTCCTTGGCCTCCCAGGCCGCCCGCTCGTCGTCGTGGCGGTAGCGGGTCGGGTCGTCGGACGTGGTGTGGGCACCCATCCGGTACGTGAACGCCTCGACCAGGGTCGGGCCCTCCCCGCGCCGGGCGCGCTCCAGGGCGGAGCGGGTCACGGCCAGGCAGGCGAGCACGTCGTTGCCGTCCACACGGACGCCGGGGAAGCCGAAGCCGCGGGCGCGCTGGTAGAGGGGGACGCGGGTCTGGCGCTCGGTGGGCTCGGAGATGGCCCACTGGTTGTTCTGGCAGAAGAACACCACCGGGGCGTTGTAGACCGCCGAGAAGGTGAAGGCCTCGGCCACGTCGCCCTGGCTGGAGGCGCCGTCGCCGAAGTAGGCGATGACCGCGGAGTCCGCGCCGTCCTTGGCGACACCCATCGCGTATCCGGTCGCGTGCAGCGTCTGCGAGCCGATCACGATCGTGTACAGGTGGAAGTTGTTGCTGTTCGGGTCCCAGCCACCGTGGTTCACGCCGCGGAACATGCCGAGCAGGTTCGTCGGGTCCACCCCGCGGCACCAGGCGACGCCGTGCTCGCGGTAGGTCGGGAAGACGTAGTCGTCGTCGCGCAGGGCCCGGCCGGAGCCGATCTGCGCGGCCTCCTGGCCGAGCAGCGAGGCCCACAGGCCCAGCTCGCCCTGGCGCTGAAGGGCCGTCGCCTCAGAGTCGAAGCGGCGGGTGAGCACCATGTCGCGGTAGAGCCCGCGGAATTCCTCGGGGCTCAGGTCGACGTCGTAGTCCGGATGCGCCACCCGCTCGCCCTCAGGCGTCAGCAGCTGCACGAGCTCGGGCTCGGTGCGCCCGGCCTGCTCGCTCTGCTGCCCTGCCTGCTGCGGCTTGGCGGCGCTCTTCTTCGCCACGGTGCGCTTGGTCGCGGCCTTGGCCGCGGTCGCGCTCGTATCGGCGCTCTTCTCGGCTCCGGCGCTGACGCGCTTACTGCTGCGGCGCGGTTTGCTCGCGGCAGTGCTCTCCACGGTCACGTGCGTGCTCCTCCGTCGGTCCGGCCCCCGGGATCCGCCGGGTACCAGTGCGGCTCACCTGTGCCCGTACCCGGGCACGGGGTGGGTGCACCGTTGGGTATCCGTCGGGAAACAGGCGTGACAGGTGCCCCGGCGTGCTCCCTGTCACAGGCACGTTACCCAGTGGACCGCATTCCTGCGAAACCCCATTTGACCTGCGATTTTGCTTGGATATCCAAGTAAATCGGGAAACGAGGGAACAGCAGCAGGTCAGAGCACTGGTCACGGCCATGCAGGCCGCCGGAACACGGGCACGGTATCCCGGGCACCCCGGGCACGGGAAGAGCCAATATGTGAGACTTACTTTGTGCCCGAATCGCGAAAAATCACGGTATTCCTGCTGGACGACCATGAGATCGTCCGTCGCGGCGTGCACGAATTGCTCTCGATGGACGACGGCATCGAGATCGTCGGGGAGGCCGGTACGGCGGCTGACGCCCTGGTGAGAATTCCCGCCGTACGGCCGGATGTGGCCGTTCTGGACGTACGCCTTCCGGATGGCAGCGGGGTCGAGGTCTGCCGCGAGGTGCGCTCCCAGAACGAGGACATCAAGTGCCTGATGCTCACCTCGTACGCCGATGACGAGGCACTTTTCGACGCGATCATGGCCGGGGCCTCCGGTTACGTCCTCAAGGCGATCCGCGGCAGCGAGCTGCTGGCGGCCGTGAAGGACGTGGCCGCGGGCAGGTCGTTGCTCGACCCGGTGGCCACCGCACGTGTGCTGGAGCGGCTGCGGGACGGCGGCAGTCCGCACACCGACGACAAACTCACCCATCTCACCGACCAGGAACGCAGGATCCTGGACCTGATCGGCGAGGGTCTGACCAACCGGGCGATCGGCGAGCGGCTGCACCTCGCCGAGAAGACGATCAAGAACTATGTCTCGGGACTGCTCGCCAAGCTGGGCATGGAGCGACGTTCGCAGGCCGCCGCGTACGTGGCCCGGATGCAGGCGGAACGACACTGAGAGGGGCCGCGTCCCGGGCCGCAGCCGGACCACGTACGCGGCGGCCCTGTCCCGGGCCCGAGCCGTCCGGAGCATCCCCGAAGAGCGACACGCGCGACACGCTGAGTGATCTATCATTTGGCGGGTGCCGCGCTCATTTGCTACTGCTCCACCTCCGCTGGGTGAACTGCTGCGGCGGTACGAGAATCCCGGCGAGCCCCTCTCCTGCGAGCCCGTCACCCAGGGCCTCCTCAACCGCGGCTACCGGCTCGCCACCACCCGCGGTGCCTACTTCCTCAAGCACCACCTGGACGCGCCCACCGCCGACCGGGCCACCATCGTGCGCCAGCACCGCGCCACCCAGCGGCTCCAGTCCCTCGGCGTCCCCGTCGCCCCACCCGTCCAGGACACCGCGGGCGACACCGTCGCCGTGATCGGCGGGCGCTGCTACGCCCTGCACCCCTGGGTGGACGGGCGGCACCGAGTGGGCGCCCAGCTCACCACGGCCGAGTCACGGCGGCTCGGCGCCCTGCTCGGCCGGGTGCACACCGGGCTCGACCAGGTCATGGAGGCCGACGGACAGCCCGGGGAGCATGACAGCGCGGACCCGGACGAGACCTTCGCGCTGATCGACGAGCTGCTGGAGCTGAGCCGCAGCCACAGCCCCCGGGACACCTTCGACCTGCTCGCCGAGCACCGGCTGCGGGAGCGAAGGGCCCTGCTGGAGCGCCACGCACACCGCCGGCCACCAGCCGGCTCGGCGAGCGGCTGGGTGCACGGGGACTTCCATCCGCTGAACCTGCTCTACCGGGGCGGGGAGCCGGCGGCGATCGTGGACTGGGACCGGCTGGGCGTACAGCCACGGGCCGAAGAGGCCGTACGGGCAGCGGCGATCTTCTTCGTACGGCCGTCAGGGGTGCTGGAGCTGCCGAAGGTGAGGGCCTATGCGCGGGCGTACCGGCGCGCGGCGGGCGCGGACAGCGCGGAGCTGGCGGCGGCCGTGCACCGCGTGTGGTGGGAGCGGCTCAACGACTTCTGGATACTGCGCTGGCGCTACCAGCTGCACGACCGCAGGGCCGACCCGCAGTTTCCGGCGGTGTCGGCCCTGGCGGTGTGGTGGACGAGGGAGTACGAGGCGGTGTGCGAGGCCTTCGCGGGGTGAGCCGAGGGTCCGGGCGGGAGGGGCTCCCGCGGGCCCGCGTCGGTCTCCCGCGCCGGTCCGCGCTGCCCCTGCGGGCCCCCGCTCAGCCCGCGCCCGCGTCCGTACCGGCGTCCGTGCCCGCATCGGTACCCGTCGACGTACCGGCATCCGTGCCCGCATCGGTACCCGTCGACGTACCGGCATCCGTGCCCGCGTCCGTACCCGTCGACGTACCCGCGTCCGTGCCCGCGTCCGTACCGGCGTCCGTGCCCGCATCGGTACCGGCGTCGGTACCGGCGTCCGTGCCCGCGTCGGTGCCCGTCGACGTACCCGCGTCCGTGCCCGCGTCCGTACCGGCGTCGGTACCCGTCGACGTGCTCGGGGACTGCTCGGTGGACGGGCTGTGCTGCTCCTTCGGGTCCTCGGGCGTCCAGTCGCCGCCCTGGCTGCCGCCGTTGTCGGAGCTGGACTCCTCGGGCTGCTGCTCTTCCTCCTCGGGATCCACCGGCTCGGGGCTCGACTCCTGCTTCTTCTCAGGGGTCTTGGTGACAGGCGTCGGCTGCTTCTGGTCGTTGGCGGTGTCGTTCGCCCGGTTCAGCGCGAAGGCCACGCCCGCCGTGATGGCGACCAGCGCGAGCGCGACGAACATCAGCACCTTGCCGCGCCCGCCGCCACCGGACTTGCCCTTGCCGCCGCCGTAACCGCCGCTTCCGTAGCCGCCGTTGTAACCGCCGTCGTCCGGATTGCGAGGCGGGAGGAGCGAACCCTGCGGGGTGTCGCCGGAGTTCGGGTGCCCCATCACGGTCGTCGCGGCCATCCCCATCGCCGGGGTGTAGCCGACCTCGTGCATCCCGACCGGGCCGGTGTCCCACGTACCGGTGTGGCTGCCCGACTGCTGGAGCATCTGGAGCCCGTACTGCACCAGACCGCGCATCTCCTCGGCGCTCTGGAACCGGTCGTCCGGATCCTTGGCGAGCGCCCGCATGGCCAGCCCGTCCAGCTCGGGCGGTGCCACGTCCGAGACCTCGGACGGCGGCACCGGCATGTCCTGGACATGCTGGTAGACCACGGAGAGCGGGGTCTCACCGGTGAACGGCGGGCGCAGCGCGAGCAGTTCGTAGAGCAGGCAGCCGGTGGCGTACAGGTCGGAACGGTGGTCGACGGCCTTGCCGAGCGCCTGCTCGGGGGAGAGGTACTGCGGGGTGCCCATGACCATGCCGGTCTGGGTCATCGTGGTCGACGCGCCGTGCAGCGCGCGGGCGATGCCGAAGTCCATCACCTTGACCGCACCGCTGTGGGTGATGATCACGTTGGCGGGCTTGATGTCCCGGTGCACGATGCCGTGCTGGTGCGAGTACGCCAGCGCCTCGAGGACCCCGGACACGATGATCAGCGCCTGCTCGGGCGGCGGCGCCTCCGCGTTGACGAGCAGGTCCCGGATCGTGCGGCCCTCGACCAGCTCCATGACGATGTACGGCACGGACTGGCCGCCCACGACATCCTCGCCGGAGTCGTACACGGCCACGATGGCATGGTGGTTGAGCCCGGCGACGGACTGCGCCTCGCGTGTGAAGCGGGCCTTGGAGACCGGGTCCTCGGCAAGGTCGGCGCGGAGCAGCTTGACGGCGACGGTGCGCCCGAGCCGTACGTCCTCGGCCGAGAACACCTCGGCCATGCCGCCTCTGCCGAGACGGCCGGTGAGCCGGTAGCGGCCATCGCCGACGAGCCCGCCTACAGCGGCATCCGAGACTCCGCCGCTGCTTGCTTCGGGTTCGGGTGCCATCAGTCCTCGCCGTCGTTTCCGTGCCGCCTCGCGCGTCGGCGCGCGCGATGGTCTTCCTTATAGTGCTCAGTACTCTGCCCCGTCACGCTACAGGTTCCGGGAGCCGCCCCGGTCCGGGATCGGCTGGTCGTCAGGTCGTCCGGAACCCCGGCATCGACCCTCCCGCTGTGCGGATACGAGAATCCCCGGGCATCCATTCATGGGATTTCGTGAGTTTCCTGTAACACTCGCCCGGCGCTTCTTGTGCGTACGGTCACGGAACGGGCACCCGGCTTGACGTGTACGTCCCCTGCGGCAGACTTGGCCCGTCATACGGATCACCGCCGCAAACGGACCACCGCCGCCCGGGGCGCTTAGGGGGAAGCACAGGATGAGCAGCCACGACGGGGCGGACGGGACGCGAGGCCGCTACGCGGGCGGTTCGCTGGCCGGCGGCAGGTACCAGCTTCGCGATCTGCTCGGCGAAGGCGGAATGGCGTCCGTCTATCTCGCGTACGACAGCGCGCTCGACCGTCAGGTCGCCATCAAGACCCTGCACACCGAACTCGGCCGTGAGCAGTCCTTCCGTGAGCGCTTCCGCCGGGAGGCCCAGGCCGTCGCCAAGTTGTCGCACACCAACATCGTGTCGGTCTTCGACACCGGCGAGGACGCCGTGGTGTTCGCCGACCCCGCCCAGGGCGACGGCGGAGTGATGCCGTACATGGTGATGGAGTACGTCGAGGGGCAGCCGCTCGGCTCGGCCCTCCAGGCGGACATCCGGCAGCACGGGGCGATGCCCGCGGACAGGGCGCTCAAGGTGACCTCCGATGTGCTGGCGGCGCTGGAGACCAGCCACGAGGTCGGTCTGGTGCACCGGGACATCAAGCCCGGCAACGTGATGCTGACCAAGCGCGGTGTGGTCAAGGTCATGGACTTCGGCATCGCCCGGGCCATGCAGTCGGGTGTCACGTCGATGACACAGACCGGCATGGTCGTCGGCACCCCGCAGTATCTGTCGCCGGAGCAGGCACTCGGGCGCGGAGTGGACGCCCGCAGCGATCTGTACTCCGTCGGCATCATGCTCTTCCAGCTGCTGACGGGTCGGCTGCCGTTCGACGCCGACTCCCCGCTGGCGATCGCCTACGCGCACGTCCAGGAGGAGCCGGTCGCCCCGTCCTCCATCAACCGGTCGCTGACCCAGGCGATGGACGCGCTGGTGGCCCGCGCGCTGAAGAAGAACCCCAACGAGCGCTTTCCCAGCGCCGCCGCGATGCGGGACGAGTGCATGCGGGTGGCGTCCGCGGGGCAGACCGGCGCGCCGGTGATCATCGCGGGCGGTCCGGCCAACAGCGGGTCGGGCGTCGGCTCGGCGGTCTTCCCGCCGCTGGACCAGTCGCACGCGGGCCCGGCCGCGCCGGGCATGCAGCATGTGCAGCAGCCTTACATGCCGCCGACCCCGCTCGGGCCCCATCATCCGCAGCAGGCCCCGGGGACCGTTCCGGCGCCCGGGCCCTACACGCATCCGGTGGCGTCGCCGTCGCACGGGCACACACCGGCGCCCGCGCAGTCGTACGGCTACCCGCAGCAGACTGCGGCACCCGCACCGGCGTACGCACCGCAGACCCCGCCCCCGTCCCCGTACAACACCACCACCGGCACGGGTGGCCGGAGCAGTGGCGGCGGCCGTCGGAACACCCCGGTGATCGTGGGCTCGATCGCGGTCGCCCTGCTGGCGATCGGCGGCCTGCTCGCCGTCATCAACATGGGGGGCGACGACGACCAGGGCTCGGGCGGCACGGACGGCAAGCCGACGAGCTCGACGGTGGCCGATCACAAGGGTCCCGACCTGAGCAGGACCATCGACAAGGAGAAGTGCACCTCTCCGCAAGAGGGCAATGATCCCGAGAAGTTCCAGACCCCCGACTTCAAGTGGAAGAACATCACCTCGGTCAAGGACTGCATCCAGGCCGCCGGCTGGGAGATCACCAAGGAGTCGCCGACGGACGAGAACGTGTACGGCGAGGGCACGATCCTGACGCAGTACCCTCCGGCCGGCACGGAGATCTCCGAGAGCGATGCCAAGTTCACCCTGGAAGTCTCGACGGGCAACCCGGAGTAGCTCCCGGCCTTCGAGCGTTTGGAGCCCGTCGCGTGTGACCGGACACCGCTGCGGGCTCTTTCGTTTGCCTCTACCTGATTCCCTCCTCCACCTCATTTCGTGCGATTTCACCCACTCAGGACGCCTGAGATGCCCGCATTGCTCTCTTATGTGACGCTGAGTCCGATATAGCGACACGGCACGAGAGGGGGCCATGCGATGGCTCCAGAGCCCCGGCTCCGCACGCACCGCGCTCCGGCCGCCGCTGCCCTCGCCGCCCTGGTGCTGGCCCTGCCGGCCACGGCGTATGCCGGTGAACGCGACACGCACACGGCTCACCGCGCCCCGCTCTTCCATCTGCCCACACTCGCACCCAAGCCCACACCCCCGCCCTCACTGGCGGGCCGTGAGGCGGGCGAGGGGCGGCAGCGGCCCGGGCGGCGCGCCTCGCCACCGGCGCACACGGCGTCCATACCGCCATCGCCACAGCCCCCTTCGGCACCCTTCGCCCCGGTGGCACCACCGATATCGCCATCCGTGAAGCGCCCCGCCCCCTTCGCTCCCCTCACACCGGCCACTCCTGCCACGCCCATCCCTTCTGCTGCTTCCCGCCTGCCTGCCGCGCCCGTGACTCCCGTCACATCCACACCTGCCGCGGCCGTCGGTGAGGCCGAGCCCCACGCCGGCCCTCCGGCGCGAGAGCGACGTATCCCCTCGCTGTCACTCGGCACCGGGTTCGCACTGATGGGACTGGGTCTGGGCTACATAGCGCTGCGCCTGCGGCGGCACTGAGCCAGGCGCCGCGGAGCGGACGGCGGGGCAGGGGAGCCCTTCGCAGGGACCACCGTCCCCCGTAGGACCTACCCGTCGTATCCCCCTCAGGTCGGTTGTCGGCGACGACATACTCGGTATACATACTGAGTATGTCGATCCGCCACGGGCTGCTGGCCCTCCTCGACCGGGGCCCCCGCTACGGCTCCCAGCTCCGCACCGAGTTCGAGTCCCGTACGGGTGCCACCTGGCCGCTCAACGTGGGCCAGGTCTATACGACCCTGGGGCGGCTGGAGCGCGACGGGATGGTCGTACAGGACGGGGAGGACGAGGCGGGGCATGTGCTCTACGCCATCTCCGACACCGGACGGGCCGAGCTGCGGTCCTGGTACGAACGTCCCGTCGACCGCAGCAGTCCGGCCAGGGACGAGCTGTCCATCAAGCTCGCCATGGCCGTCGGCACCTCGACGGTCGACATCCGTGAGGTCATCCAGTCCCAGCGCCGCCACACCGTGAAGGCCATGCAGGACTACACGCGCCTCAAGGCGCAGGCACTGGAGACCGAACCCACCGACCGGGCCGACATCGCCTGGCTGCTCGTGCTGGAACAGCTCATCTTCCAGACCGAGGCCGAGGCACGCTGGCTCGATCACTGCGAGGCCCGGCTCATCCGGCTCTCGACGGCGTCGCCACCCCCGGAGCAGGCACCCCCACCCGCCTCTGCTCCCACTCCCGCTCCCGTAGCCGCACGCGCCCAGGGCCGCCTGGGGCGGCGGCGCGGCTGACCTCGGGCGCCGTCCCAGCCCACTGCATCCCGTACGTCCCATGCGGCACCTGTCATCCCCGGCACGTCCCGCGCAGCACATTCGCTCAGCACATCCGCTCACCCGCGTATGCCCCTGCGTACGCCCAAAAGGGGGACCACCGATGTCCAGTCAGTCACACCAGCAACAGCAGCCACAGCAACAGGGGTCCCGGCACCCTGTGCTCCAGCTCCGCCAGCTCACCCGCGTCCACGGCAGCGGCGCCACCGAGGTACACGCCCTGCGCGGTATCGACCTCGACGTCTACCCGGGTGAACTCGTCGCCGTCATGGGCCCGTCAGGCTCGGGCAAGTCCACCCTGCTCACCATCGCCGGTGGTCTGGACTCCCCGACATCCGGCCATGTGATCGTGGAGAACACGGACATCACCACCGCCGACCGCAAGACCCTGGCGGCCCTGCGCCGCCGTAGCATCGGCTACGTCTTCCAGGACTACAACCTCATCCCGGCGCTGACCGCCGCCGAGAACATCTCCCTGCCCCGCGAGCTCGACGGCGTCTCCGCCCGCAAGGCCCGCACCGAGGCACTCGCCGCGCTCGAGGAGATGGGGCTGGCCCACCTGGCCGACCGCTTCCCCGACGAGATGTCCGGCGGCCAGCAGCAGCGGGTCGCGATCGCCCGCGCCCTCGTCGGCGAGCGCCGGCTCGTGCTCGCCGACGAGCCCACCGGCGCCCTGGACTCCGAGACGGGTGAGTCCGTGCTCGCGCTGCTCCGCACCCGCTGCGACGCGGGCGCGGCGGGCATCCTCGTCACCCATGAGCCGCGCTTCGCGGCGTGGGCGGACCGGGTGGTCTTCCTGCGCGACGGTGCCGTGGTCGACCAGACCGTGCGCAGCGACGCGGCCTCCCTGCTGAGCGAGCAGGCGGCCGAGCGGTGAAGCACTTGTACCACTCCTGGCGTGCGGCGATACGCATCGCACGGCGCGACGCCCTGCGTTCCAAGGGACGCAGCTTCCTCGTCCTCGCCATGATCGCGCTGCCCATCATCGGGGTCAGTGCCGCCGATCTGACCCTGCGCAGCGCCGAGCTCTCCACGGAGCAGAGCCTCGAACGCTCGATCGGTGCCGCCGACGCCCGGCTCTCCGGCACCGGCATGGCCGGCGCGCCCATCTACCAGTCCCCCGACGGCACCAACCACGAACCCGTCGAGGACTACGGCGACAAGCCCTATCCCGAGGGCGCCACCGACCTGAAGAAGGCCATCCCCGCAGGGGTGCGGTCCCTGAAGGACTCGACCGGTTCCGCCAAGCTGCGCACCACGCACGGTCTGCTGCACACCGAGGTCCGTGAGCTGAAGGCCGCTGATCCGCTGGCCGCCGGGCTGATGACCCTGCTGAGCGGCCGCTTCCCGCAGGGAGCCGGGGAAGTCGCCGCGACCACGCATTTCCTGGAGTCGAGCGGTCTGAGCGTCGGCTCCAAGATCACGGCGCGCGGTTTCGACCGCGAGTACACGATCACCGGCTCGTACGAGCTGCCCGGAGCGCTGGAGAGCGACCAGGTCATCGCGCTGCCCGGGGCACTGCTCGACCCGCTCGACAAGGCGCTGCTCGCGGACGACCTGCCCGGGGTCAACAAGGACACCAGCTATCTGGTGGGCGTTTCGGGTGGTTTCACGTGGAACATGGTCAAGCAGGCCAATGCCAAGGGCGTCGTGGTCATCTCGCGCTCCGTACAGCTCGACCCGCCCGCCTCCTCGGATGTCCCGCTGTACCAGACGGGCAAGTGGAACAACTACGAGGCAAGCCCCGCGGCCAAGGCCGCCGCCCTGGCCGCGGCCGCCACCGTCGTCGGTCTCGCGATTCTGGAGATCTGCCTGCTGGCCGGTCCCGCCTTCGCCGTGGGCGCCCGGCGCTCGCGCCGGCAGCTCGGACTGGTCGGTGCCAACGGCGGTGATCGCCGCCATATCCGGGCCATCGTCCTCTCGGGCGGTCTGGTGATCGGCGTCGCCGCCGCCGTCGTGGGCACTCTGCTGGGCCTGGCGCTCACCTACGCCCTGCGCCCGCTGCTCGAGGGCTACATCGGCGCCCGCTTCGGCAGCTTCGACATCCGGCCGCTGGAGCTCCTCGGCATCGCCCTGCTCGCCGTGCTCACCGGTCTGCTCGCCGCGATCGTCCCTGCCGTCACCGCGTCCCGGCAGACCGTACTCGCCTCGCTCACCGGACGGCGCGGCATCCGCCGCAGCAGCCGGGTCCTCCCGCTGATCGGTCTGGCGGCCGTGCTCCTGGGCGCCGGGCTCGCCCTGTACGGCTCGCTCCTCAGCGATCAGCCGATCATCGTCGCGGGCGGAAGCGCCATCGCCGAGCTGGGCGTCGTGGCCATGACCCCCGCACTGGTCGGCCTCTTCGGTCGGACCGGCCGCTGGCTGCCCCTGTCCCCGCGGCTCGCGCTGCGTGACGCGGTGCGCAACCGGGGGCGCACGGCGCCCGCCGTGGCCGCGGTGCTGGCTGCCGTCGCGGGGACGGTCGCCGTCACCACGTACCAGGCGAGCAGGGAGGCCCAGAACGAGGCCGCCTATGTGGCCCAGCTGCCCGCAGGGGCGGTCAGCCTCCTCGTGGACGAGCCGGGTGGCCGGGACGTCGCCCAGGCACGCGAGGCCGCCCAGAAGTACCTGCCGGTCGAGGAGCGGGCCGATGTGGACCGGATCACCGTGGGCAAGAAGCAGTGCACGAGGTACTCCGACGCCTCCGGCTGCGGACGCCACGAGATCGTCATACCCAAGGCGAACGAGTGCCCCCTGTGGGCCAACGTGCCAGGCGTCGACGACCCCGCAGCGCGGTTCAGCAAGGCCCAGCGCAGGGAGCTCGCCAAGGACTGGCGCTGCAAGGACGACAGCGGCTACGAGGCGTACATCGGCGACGAGAAGCTGCTCAAGGTCCTCGGTATCAACGATCCGGCAGCCGCGAAGGCCCTCGCGGAAGGCAAGGCCGTCTCGTTCGACAAGCGCAATATCGACACCGCCAAGGGCAACAAGGTCGGCATCCGGCTGGTCACCGAGGCCGAGGACGACAAGGCCCAGGCTGCGAGCAAGGAAGCCGAGGGCACGATCACGCCGTTCCCCGCCTACCAGATGCCCGCGGGCACCAAGTCCTACGGCGTCTCGGTACTCATCCCGCCGTCCGCGGCCAAGTCCGCCGGGCTGATGACCGTGCCGTACGGCGCGTACTACACGACCGACCGTGCGCCGAGCACCGAGCAGAGGCAGAAGCTCGACGCCGAGCTCGACAAGACGGGAGCCGAGGTCAGCCTGCATATCGAGGAAGGCTTTGTCAGCGAGCAGAGCATCGTGCTGCTGGCGCTGACCGTCTTCGCCGGGCTGATCACCATCGGCGCCGCGGGTATCGCCACCGGGCTCGCACAGGCGGACGCGGAAGCGGATCTGAAGACCCTCGCCGCCGTGGGCGCTCCGCCCAGGGTGCGTCGCACCCTCAGCGGTTTCCAGTGCGGTGTGGTCGCGGCGATGGGCGTGGTGCTGGGCACTGCGGCGGGTGTGCTGCCCGCCGTCGGACTGCGGCTGAGCGAACGCCGCGAGGCGGAACGCTGGTACCAGCAGGCACTGGACGAGGGCTGGGGCCGGGTCCAGGACCTGCCGGACGTGCCGATCGTCGTGCCGTGGGCCACCCTCGCGGCGCTGCTGATCGCGGTGCCGGTCGGCGCGGCCGTTCTCGCCGCCCTGGTCACACGCTCCCGGGGAGCTGTGGCCAGGCGGGAGGCGACCTGACGGACAACCTGCGGTAGGCACGTGTGCCCCCGTAGGAGGGTGGATCACCCTCCTACGGGGGCACACCGTCTGATGAGGCAGTTGTGCGAGAGAATGGGCGGCATGGAGATGCCGAGGAATGAACGGTCGCCGGAGACACCTCATGTCCTCATCGTGGGGCAGGACGGGATGTCGCTCGGTGGCGGTCAAGCTGACGACGAGTCGCGCGAGGTCCCCGTGACGGACATGGTCGAACAGCCGGCGAAGGTCATGCGCATCGGCAGCATGATCAAGCAACTACTGGAAGAGGTAAGGGCGGCTCCTCTCGACGAGGCAAGCCGCGTCAGGCTCAAGGAGATCCACCGGGGCTCCGTCAAGGAGCTCGAAGACGGGCTGGCTCCTGAACTGGTCGCAGAACTCGAGCGTCTCTCCCTGCCGTTCACCGATGACGCGGTGCCGTCGGAAGCGGAACTGCGCATCGCGCAGGCTCAGTTGGTCGGCTGGCTGGAGGGGCTCTTCCACGGTATCCAGACGGCGCTGTTCGCCCAGCAGATGGCGGCCCGTGCCCAGCTCGAACAGATGCGCCGCGCGCTTCCGCCCGGTGCTCCCACGGACGATGACGACTCGTCGCACGGCGCGATCCGCTCCGGCCCGTATCTCTGACTCCCTGACTCCCTGACCGTGTTCGCGTCTGCGGCTGCGGCGTACTGCATCGGATGTGACTGACGGCCGGGCTCTGTTTCGCAGCAGAGCCCGGCCGTCGGTCATTTCCGTCCCGGGCCGTCCCGTTCAGCCCTGTTCCGGCATGGTCAGACCTGATCCGGCAGGGTCAGGCCGGTGAGCGTTGGCCGGCCTTGTTCGGCCCTGGTCAGGCCTGGTCAGCTCTTTTGGGCGCTCGGCGCCAACAGCACCACCTTGCCCACATGGGTGCTCTCCTCCAGCGCGCGGTGCGCCTCGGAGGCCTCGGGCATCGGCAGGGTGCGGTCCACCACGGCGCGTACGGTGCCGCCCGCCAGCAGCGGCCAGACATGCTCCCGTACCGCCGCCACGATCGTCGTCTTCTCGTGCATCGGACGCCCACGCAGCGAGGTCGCCATCACGGCGGCACGCTTGCCCAGCAGGGCCCCGAGGTTCAACTCACCCTTCACGCCGCCCTGGAGACCGATCACCGCGAGCCGCCCGTTCACGGCCAGCGCCCGCACATTCCGGTCCAGGTACTTGGCGCCGATGATGTCGAGGATGACATCCGCACCGGCGCCCGCGGTCGCGGCCCTGATCTCCTCCACGAAGTCCTGCTCGCGGTAGTCGATCAGGATGTCCGCGCCCAGCTCCGCGCAGCGGCGCAGCTTCTCCTTGCCCCCCGCGGTCACGGCCACCTTCGCGCCCACCGCCTTCGCGAGCTGGATCGCCATGGTGCCGATTCCGCTGGCCCCGCCGTGCACCAGCAGGGTCTCACCCGGCCGCAGATGGGCCATCATGAAGACGTTCGACCACACTGTGCAGGCCACTTCGGGCAGCGCCGCCGCCGTGATCAGGTCCACGCCTTCGGGCACCGGCAGCAGTTGGCCGATCGGTACGGTCACCTTCTCCGCGTAGCCGCCACCGGACAGCAGCGCGCACACCTCGTCGCCGACGGTCCAGCCGGAGACACCGGGTCCGAGTGCGGCGATCCGCCCCGAGCACTCCAGTCCGGGATACGGGGACACCCCCGGAGGCGGGTCGTAGAAGCCCTGCCGCTGCAGCAGGTCCGCGCGGTTGACTGCGCTCGCGGCAACGTCGACGAGGACCTCGCCCTCGCCCGGCTCGGGATCGGGCACCTCTGCCCAGACCAGAGCCTCGGGACCACCTGGTTCGGGAATCGTGATCGCATGCATGATCGCGAGGCTACTCCGGGGAACCCCGCCCCCTACTCCTTGGCGCCCAGCGCGCGAGCATCCGATACCCGGGCGATCGTGATCAGACGGTCCGTCAACTGCAAGGGGCTGGCCTGGGGATCGTCGTAGCCGAGCAATCGATGCCCGCGCAGCACGCTGATCACCAGATCGTCCGTCTCCCGGACCCCCTTGCCCACCTCGCTCTTGGTCACCGGCCGCTCACCGACATCGAGTCCGCTGCCCTGCTGGATCAGATCCTCCATCACCCTGCCCGCACTGGGGCTCAGCACGGAGAGCCCGAGCAGCCGACCCGCCGCACTGGCACTGGTGATCACCACATCCGCCCCGGACTGACGCAGCAGGGGTGCGTTCTCCTCCTCGCGGACCGTCGCGACGATCCTCGCCCCGCGGTTCAGCTGCCGCGCGGTCAGGGCGACCAGCACAGCGGTGTCGTCCCGTTGGGTGGAGATGACGACTTGGCGCGCCTTGTGGACCTCACCTCGCTGGAGCACATCACTGCGGGTGGCATCACCCACGACCCCGACGAATCCGTCCAGGTTGGCGGCCTCGATGACCTTGGAACTCGGGTCGATCACGACCACCTGCTCCTTCTTCAGACCCGTCGCGCACAGGGTCTGAATGGCCGAACGCCCCTTCGTTCCGAAGCCGATGACGACGGTGTGGTCACGCAAGGTACGCCTCCAGCGATTCAGCCGCCATTCGTCCCGGGTCCGCTCGGTGAGGACCTCAAGCGTGGTGCCGACCAGGATGATCAGAAAAAGCACGCGCAGTGGCGTCACCACCAGCACGTTCACCAGCCGTGCGCTGTTGCTGTACGGGACGATGTCGCCGTAACCGGTGGTGGAGAGGGTGACGGTGGCGTAGTAGACGCAGTCGAGGAAGGTGACCTGCTCATCGGCGTTGTCGTGATAGCCGCCCCGGTCGAGCCAGACGACCAGCACCGTCAGCCCCAGCACTATCAACGCGAGCAGCAGACGCCTGCCCACCTGCCGCAACGGGTGCTCGACCACTCTGTGGGGCATCCTGACCCGCGTCGTGACCAGCTGTTCATCCGCGTGCCGGGCCATCTGGTCCTGGCCGGGAAGTTTCACGTGAAACGCCCCTCAGTCGGCGGCGGCGTGGTTGTCGTCGACTGGGTGGTTGTCGTGGACGGCGTGGACGGCGCATAGACAGGCGACCAGGGAATTTCCAGGAGCTCCAGCTCGTCGCCGGCTTTCGCCCCACCGGGCGGTACGACAGCGAGTCCGTGCGCGGCGGCGATCCCCCGCAGCATGGCCGGACCGTTGTAGCGCAGCGGTACGAGCCGGCCGCCCCGCCGCACCACCGGCGCCAGCCGTGTGTCCTCCGGATGTCCCTGTGCCTCGGCCCCCAGAGTCGCGAACGAGCGTCCCGGAGTGGCGCCTCCCAGGGATACCTCCTGCCCCGACATCTCACGCAGCAGCGGTTCGGCGAGCGTGACCAGACCGGACACGGCGGCCAGCGGGTTCCCGGGCAGGCCCACCAGATACCGACCTGCCGCGAGCCGCGCCAGCAGCATCGGATGACCGGGGCGCACGGCGACACCGTCGACCAGCAGCTCCGCCCGCGCCCTGCGCAGCACAGGGTGGACATGGTCCACGGGTCCCCCGGCCGTCCCGCCCGTGGTGACCAGGAGGTCGGCCTCCGATGCCATCACGGCCTGGTACAGGGCATCGGCATCGTCACGGACCCGGAGCGTGCCGAGGGTCTCCGCGCCCAGCGCCCGCAGCCAGGGGCCGATCATCGGTCCCAGGGCATCGCGGATCAGACCGTCATGGGGCAGCCCCTCGGACAGCAGCTCATCCCCGAGGACCAGCACCTGGACCCGGGGCGGGCGCACGGTGAGCAGCCGGTCGTAACCGGCAGCCGCCGCGAGCCCGAGCACGGCGGGGGTCACCGTCACGCCTTCAGGCAGGAGTTCATCACCGGAGCGGCACTCCTGGCCCCGCGGTCTGATGTCCTGACCATGGGTCACCTGGCTACGGGCGTGCAGATTCCCGCCGGTGTCGGTTCGGGCGTGCTCACTGCGGATCACCGCGGTGGCCCCGTCGGGGACCCGGGCTCCGGTGGCGATCCGCACCGCCCTGCCGTCGCCGAGTGCCCCGGGCCCGCCGTGTCCGGCGAGGATGCCGGGTTCCTCGCCCGCGCGGGCATCCGTGTCCAGGGAACCCGTCTTCCAGGGACCGGGCCCGGAGACGGCCCAGCCGTCCATGGCGGAGGTGTCGAAGGACGGCAGATCGCTGAGAGCTGTGAGCGGTTCGGCGAGCACCTGGCCCAGAGCCTGGGCAAGGGGCACCTGACGGGCTCCGAGGCGGGCGCGCCGCCCCGCCCGCGCGGCGCGGGAGCGGGCCTCGTGCCAGGTCACCGCCAGGTGCCGCGAGCCGGACGAACGTCCTTGCCCGGTGCCGTGCCCCCGCACCAGTGCGAGTGCGTCCTCGACGCCGTCGTCATCCGCGTCATCCGCGTCGACCCCGCCGACCTCGTTCCGCTCGTTCCGCTCGTTCCGCTCGTCGCTGTCATCGGCCTCGTCGGCCTCGGCGCGGGCGGTAGTGCCGGACGAGACGTCTTCCGCAGTCGCGTCCGACTCAGCAACCACACCCGCTTTGCGCGTCTCAATGGTCTCGCGAGCCTCAGTGGCCTCACCAGCGCTACCGGCCTCATGAGCCGCGAGCAGGAGTCCCACGAGGGCGCCCCTACCGGACACGGTTGCCCCCTGCCGTGCGGCGCCCGGAGCGTCGAGTGCGTGATCCCGTGCGGTCATCAGCTACCAGCCTCGCCCTTCTCACCGGCACCGCTGGCTTCGGCAGCCCATCGCTCCGCGAGGGCCGCGGCCTTTCTGGCCGCCTCTGCCACGGCCTCGGGGCCCGCACCACCGGACTTCGCTGCCGCGTAACCAACCAGGAACGTGGTGAGCGGGGCAGCGGGCCGGGCCACGCCGTGCGCGGCGTCCCGTGCGAGATCGAGCAGGACGCCGGTGTCGACATCGAGTTCGATGCCTAGTTCGGCCTTGACCGCGGTGATCCATTCATCAAGCACGTGCCCATGCTCTCTGATACGAGCCCGGGCCGTCGCGATGTCTCCCCAGGTGTCGCAGTCGAAGGAGTCCAGGGGCCCCGCGGAGATCCGCACCAGGTCCAGCTCGTGAGTGAGCAGCCGCAGCGGCAACCCGGCGAGTCGACCGTGCTCCGTGGCGATGAGCGCGAGTTCGCGGCGCAGCGGCTCGGTCCGGTAGGCCGCGACCAGCGGCTGGTCACGGCCCTCGCCATCGGTGAGCAGCGCCGCCTCCCGCCCGCTGCGGTCCAGGGCTTCGACGAGCCGGCGTACGGTCGCATCACCGATGAACGGCAGATCGGCGGCCAGCACCATCACGGTGCCCGCGCTGGTCTGTCGTACCCCGGCGTCCAGCGCGGCGAGCGGACCCCCGCCCGGTGGGGTCTCCCGGACCCATCGCACCGGCCGGACCGTGGCCCGGCGACCGCCGACGACCACGGTCCGCCCGGCGCCACGGCAGGCGGTGAGCACACGGTCGAGCAGTGCCCGACCGCCGATGCTCAGCCCGGGCTTGTCCGCGCCGCCGAGCCGCTCGGCGGCGCCTCCGGCGAGCACGATCGCGTCATAGCCGGGCCCCGTGGTACCCGCCTCATGGCCAGTCACCCCAGCAGTATGAGCCGCGACCACCCCGGCCGGCGAAGGCGGGGCCCGCCCGGGGGCCGCCGCACCCCGAGGGGACCGCTACAAGGTGCGCAGCAGCACCGCCGGACTCTCCACGCAGTCCGCCACGTACCGGAGGAATCCACCGGCCGTCCCACCGTCACACACCCGGTGGTCGAAGGTGAACGAGAGCTGGACGACCTGACGGACCGCGAGCTCGCCCTCATGCACCCAGGGCTTGGGCATGATGCGGCCGACGCCGAGCATCGCCGCTTCCGGGTGGTTGATGATCGGCGTGGAACCGTCGACCCCGAACACCCCGTAGTTGTTCAGCGTGAAAGTCCCGCCCGTGAGGTCGCCCGGTGTGAGGGCACCGCGGCGGGCCGTCTCCGTCAGCCGGGCGAACTCCTCGGTGAGCGACTCGGCCGTGCGACCGTGGGCGTCCCGGACGACGGGCACGACAAGTCCGCGCTCCGTCTGGGCGGCGAAGCCCAGATGCACCTCGGGCAGCCGCACGATCTCCCGCGCGTCCAGGTCCACCGTCGCGTTCAGCTCGGGGTAGCGGGCGAGCGAGGCCGTGCAGATCCTGGCGAACAGCGCAAGCAGCGAGATCTTCGGTCCACCCGCGGCGTTCATCGCCCTGCGGGCCGCCATCAGCTCTGTCGCGTCCGCGTCGACCCAGCAGGTCGCGTCCGGGATCTCCCGGCGGCTGCGGGACAGCTTCTCCGCCACGGCTCCCCGTACCCCGCGCAGCGGTATCCGCTCACCGCGCCCGGTGGTGCGGGGCGCCTGGGCGGGTGCCGCCTCCGGCACGGGGGCCTGCCGGGGCTGCGCCGCCGGGGCGGCGGGCTCGGCGAGTGCGCGTACCGCGTGCTCCACATCGGCCCGGAGGATCAGCCCGTCGGGGCCGGAACCGTGCAGCCGCCGAAGATCGACCCCATGCTCCCTGGCCAGCTTCCGCACCAGCGGCGATATCACCGCCACGGGTCCTTCGTCCTGGGGCACGGCCCGGGCGGCTCCCGGCCGAGCCGCCGCACCGCCGAGCCTGGGGGGCGCAGCGGGGGTGGTGGAACGCTCCTCACCGACGAACTCGTCGGGCGCCGGGCTCTCCACCGCGCTGTCCCAGACCGGCTCCGGAAGCGTGTGTCCACCGCCGGGCTCACCGCCGTGTGTCCCCGCCCCGGCCGACAGCGCCGTGGGCCGGATGCGCTTGCGGCGCGCCGCGGGGGCGCCTGTGCCGTAGCCCACCAGGACGTTGCCGGAGGTCTCGCTCCCGGAGCCGTTGGAGGCGGCAGCACCGGATTCACCAGCCGCTCCCGGAGCGCCGGACTCTCCGGAGGCGCCCGTCCGGTCCGCGCCGACCGCGACGGTCAGCAGCGGCGCCCCGACGGGCAGCTCGGCGCCCTCCTCACCGAAGCGCGCGGTGACCACGCCCGCATAGGGGCACGGCACCTCGACCATCGCCTTGGCCGTCTCGACCTCCACGACCGGCTGGTCGATGGCGACGACATCGCCCACCGCGACCAGCCAGCGCACGATCTCCGCCTCGGTCAGGCCCTCGCCGAGGTCGGGCAGCTTGAATTCCAGCACCTGGGCCATCAGCACTCCGCCTCCCACTGCAACCTGGCTACCGCGTCCAGGATGCGGTCCACTCCCGGCAGATGGTGTCGTTCCAGCATCGGCGGCGGATAGGGAATGTCAAAACCGGCCACCCTCAGCACGGGCGCTTCAAGGTGGTGGAAGCAACGCTCGGTGACCCGGGCCGCTATCTCCGCGCCGGGCCCCGCGAAGCCACTTGACTCGTGGACGACGATCGCACGCCCGGTGCGACGTACGGATGCGCACACCGTCTCGTCGTCGAAGGGCACCAGCGAGCGCAGATCGACGACCTCGAGGTCCCAGCCCTCGGCCTGGGCGGCCTCCGCGGCCTCCATGCAGACCGGCGTGGAGGGGCCGTAGGTGATCAGCGTCGCGCTGCTTCCCCTGCGTCGCACCACCGCGCGCCCGATGGGCTCCACGGCGGTTGGTGCCTCGGGCGACCAGTCCGCCTTCGACCAGTAGAGCCGCTTGGGCTCCAGGAAGACCACGGGGTCGTCGGAGGCGATGGCCGCCCGCAGCAGTCCGTAGGCGTCCTCGACCGTCGCGGGCGTGACGACATGGAGCCCCGGCGTCGCCATGTAGTAGGCCTCGGACGAGTCGCTGTGGTGCTCGACGCCGCCGATGCCGCCCCCGTAGGGGACACGCACCGTGATCGGCATCGGCATGGCGCCCCTGGTGCGGTTGCGCATCCGGGCGACATGGCTGATGAGCTGCTCGAACGCCGGGTAGGCGAAGGCGTCGAACTGCATCTCCACCACAGGCCGCAGCCCGTACATCGCCATGCCGACGGCCGTGCCGAGAATTCCGGCCTCTGCGAGTGGTGTGTCCGTGCAGCGGTCCTCGCCGAACTCCTTGGTGAGACCGTCCGTGACCCGGAAGACACCGCCGAGTGTGCCGACGTCCTCGCCCATGACGTGGACCGTCGGGTCCTCCGCCATCGCGTCGCGCATCGCGCGCTGAAGCGCCTGCGCCATGGTGGCGGGCTTGGACTGCCTGGCCGTTGCCGTGCTCATCGTGCTTCGCCCTCCGCACCGTGCGCCGCGTCTCCGCTCTCCGCATCCAGCTCGGCGCGCAGCTGCGCCGCCTGCTCCCGCAGCTGGGTCGTCTGCTCCGCGAAGACATGCGTGAACAGATCCATCGGGTCCAGCACCGGATCGGCGTTCATCCGCTCCCTCAGCTGCGCGGCCATGGTCTCCGCGGCGTCCCGGGCCGCGTTGGCGGTGTCCTCGTCCAGCAGCCCCCGCGCGGTCAGATCACGCTCCAGCAGCAGGATCGGATCGTGCTCGCGCCAGGCGTCCACCTCGCCGTCGCCCCGGTACCGGGTGGCGTCATCGGCGTTGGTGTGGGCGTCGATGCGGTAGGTGACCGCCTCGACCAAGGTCGGGCCACCGCCGCGCCGTGCTCGTGTCACCGCCTCCGACAGCACCTCGTGCACGGCCACCGCGTCGTTTCCGTCGACCAGCCGGCCCGGCATGCCGTAGCCGACGGCCTTGTGCGCGAGCGAAGGCGCGGCGGTCTGCTTGGCGAGCGGCACGGAGATCGCGAAACCGTTGTTCTGCACGAGGAAGACCACCGGCGCCTGCCACACGGCGGCGAAGTTCAGCGCCTCATGGAAGTCGCCCTCGCTGGTGCCGCCGTCGCCGACCATGGCGAGCGCCACGACGTCGTCGCCCTTGAGGCGCGCCGCATGGGCCAGGCCCACGGCGTGCGGCAGCTGGGTGGCCAGCGGGGTGCACAGCGGCGCTATGCGGCGCTCCCGCGGGTCGTAGCCGGTGTGCCAGTCGCCGCGCAGCAGCGTCAGGGCTTCGACGGGGTCGAGCCCACGGGCGACGGCCGCGAGGGTGTCGCGGTAGCTGGGGAAGAGCCAGTCGCGCTCCTCGAGGGCCAGCGCCGCGGCGACCTCGCAGGCCTCCTGGCCGGTGCTCGACGGGTAGACGGCGAGCCTGCCCTGCTTGGTCAGCGCGGTCGCCTGCACGTTGTACCTGCGACCGCGCACCAGCTCGGCGTACAGCCGCAGCAGCAGCTGCGGGTCGGCTCCGTCCACCGCGTCCGTACCGAGCACCCGGTACGGCTCGGTGTCCGGGAGCAGCGGCGCGGGGTCGGTACGCGGCCGCCACTCCGGGGGCGGAGTGGGTCGGTAGGCGGCACCCGGCCGCTCCTGGACCGTCATGCTGCTTTTCTTCAACGCGAGCACCTCCTCGTGGGAGCGGGCATAAGCACCCGAGAAGAGGCGCGGAGTGTGTGAGGCGCCTCACCTACCGATTGTTCGGTCGTGGGCGCATTTTGGCTACAGGCACCTTCAGCCTGTGGACAAACGGTTCTCCACAGCCTGGGATAGAAGCAGGTCGTCCACGGCAGAGAGGCGGGGGGACATGACAGCTGAACAAATGGCTGACGACGAGGACCGCACGGTTTACGAGGCAGTGCCCGGAGCCGCGCAGGGCCCGCCGCCCCGCCCCCTCGACGCGATCGACCGGGACATCCTCCGCATCCTCCAGACGGACGGCCGGGCGTCCATCCGCTCCGTGGCCGAGCGCGTGCATGTGTCGCGGGCCAATGCGTACGCCCGCATCAACCGGCTCATCGAGGACGGGGTGATCCGCGGCTTCAGCGCCCGCGTGAACCACGAGCGCGCCGGACACGGCGCGTCCGCCTACATCACGCTCAAGATCGTGCAGAACTCCTGGCGCACGGTCCGCGAACAGCTCCAGGAGCTGCCGGGAGCCGCGCACATAGCGCTGGTCAGCGGAGATTTCGACGTGCTCTTGCTGGTCCACACACCGGATAACCGCACCCTGCGCGAGCTGGTCCTCACCAAGCTCCAGTCGATCCCCGAGGTGCTCTCCACCCGCACCCTGCTGGTCTTCGAGGAGACCGACCTGGACCCGGACCGCTCACGGCAGTAGACGACGGCCTAGTCCCCGGCGTCTGCGGCCCGAAGCCCGTCGAAAGCGAGCCGTACGACGGCGTCGGCCACCTGCTCCCGGTCGTAGCCGGTGCCGGCCTGCGGCCGGTACCACTCCACCAGGGAGTTGACCATGCCGAAGAGCAACCGGGTGGCCAGCCGCATGTCCATGTCGGCCCGCAGGTCACCCTCTGCCGCCGCGGCCTTGAGGAGATCGGCCACCCTGTGGTCGAACTCCCGGCGCCGCTCCATGGCCCAGCGCTCGGTCTTGGTGTTGCCCCGCACCCGCAGCAGCAGGGTCACGTAGGGCAGCTCGGCCATCAGCACTTCCACGGTGCGCCGGGTCACGTACTCGACCCGCTCGATGGCCCGGCCGCTCACCGCCCCCGGCTCGCCCAGGATCCCGAAGAGCCCGTCGAGCGCCCGGCTCACCGCACGGCGCAGCAGCTCCTCCTTGCCCGCGACGTGGTGGTATATCGAGGACTTGGAGATCCCGGCGGCCTTGGAGAGGTGCTCCATGGAGGTGCCGTCGTAGCCGCGCTCGTTGAAGACGCTGACGGCGACGGACAGCAGGGTCTCCGGGGTGTAGGTGTCCCGTCTTGCGGTGGTCATCAGCTCTCCCCGTTCTCCCCGTGCTCCCCATTCTCGCCGCTGTCCGCGAACCGCCGGCGGAGCGTCCCGGGGGACGGAGCGTAGCGGCCGGTGGGATACCGGGCGTGCAGTGTGCCGAGAAGGTCGCAGATCCGCCGGAATCCGACCTCGGCGCCCCACTCCAGGGGGCCTGCGGGGTAGTTCACCCCGAGGCGCATCGCGATGTCGACGTCTTCGGCCGACGCGACGCCCCTGGCGACCGCGTCCGCGGCGACATCCGCCAGCATCGCGACCGTACGGGCCACGATCATGCCCGGTACGTCACCGATCACGGACACCTTCTTGCCGGCCGCCTGGAACAGGCCGATCGCTTCCTGGAGGCTGCCGTCAGAGACCGTCTCCGCAGCGGCCGACAGTGCGACACGGGTCGCCCGCGCGTAGTCGAGCGCCAGATCGAAGTAGATGACCTCCTGCTCGTCGTACTCGAGCGAGGTCTCGCCGTCCGCGAGGCACAGCAGCGCGCCGCCCGGCAGCGTGATGCACCCGTCTCCCGGTTCGCGCCGGACGGTGATCCCGGCGTTCTCGAAAAGCCCGACGAGCGGCTCCGCGGGCCCGAGGTCATTCCCGGCGGTGACCTCCCCGGGCGCCTCGGCGGGAGGCGCCGTGTGCGGCTCCGGCAGGGCGGCGCCCTCCGCGTACGGGAACCAGCCCTGGCCCGTCTTGCGGCCGAGCCTGCCCGACTCGACCAACCGCCGCTGGGCGAGCGACGGAGTGAACTTCGGGTCCTGGTAGAAGGACTCCCAGACCGAGCGGGTCACGGCCTCGTTCACGTCCTGGCCGATCAGATCGGTGAGTTCGAAGGGCCCCATCCGGAAACCGCCCGACTCCCTCAGAACGGCGTCGATCGTCGCGGGGTCCGCGCCGCGCTCCTCGTGTATCCGCAGCGCCTCCGCGTAGAAGGGGCGCGCCACGCGGTTGACGATGAAACCGGGGGTGTCGGCGCAGCGGACCGGGGTCTTGCCCCAGGCCTTCGCCGTCGCGTACGCGCGCACGGCGGCCTGCTCCTCGGTGGCGAAGCCGCTGACGACCTCGACGAGGGGGAGCAGGGGGGCGGGGTTGAAGAAGTGCAGTCCGACGAAGCGGCCGGGCACCCGGAGCGCGCCGGCGATCGCCGTGACGGAGAGGGACGAGGTGTTGGTGGCGAGGAGGCAGTCGTCGGCGACGATCTTCTCCAGCGCGGTGAACAGCTCCTGCTTGGCGTCGAGCCGTTCGAGCACCGCCTCGACGACGAGCGCGGCGTCGGCGAGTTCATCGAGGCTGGCGGCCGGGTGCAGCCGCTCGCATGCCGCGTCCCGTGCCGCCGGATCCAGACGGCCCTTGGCGACCAGCCGGTCAAGACGTGCGGCGATCGCGTCCGACGCCTCCTGCGCCCGCCCTGGCAGGACGTCGTAGAGGCGGACGGGGTGTCCCGCGACCAGCGCGACCTGGGCGATTCCCTGGCCCATGGTCCCGGTGCCCACGACGACGACGGTGCGGTCGGGCCCGACGGCGGCGTTTTCGCCGGTGGCAGCGGTCTCGGTGGCGGTCATGGCTGTGATCCTCCCCTACGAGTTGTCCACAGGTTCTGCGGACCCTCTTGTACCGACCGATCGTTCGGTTACTCTAACTCTGTCCGTCTTTCCCTGCCCAGCTCGACGAGGAGTTGGTCTTTCCATGCAGCTGACCGAGACCCACCGGCCGACGCTCGACCAGGCTCTCGAGGTGATCCGCTCCCGGGCGTACTGGTCGCCTCACCCGGAGCACCCCAAGGCCTACGGCGAGACCGGTGCGGCCGATGGCCTCGCGGCCTACCAGGCCCTGCTGGGCCACCGCTTCGAGCTGGACCAGCCCGGCACCGACGGCTGGACGGGCGGCGAGACCTCGCCCTACGGCCCCGAGCTGGGCATCGAGTACCCGCACGCCGACATCGATGTGCTGCTGCCGGCGATGCGCGCGGGCATGGCAGCCTGGCGCGAGGCCGGGCCCGAGACCCGCGCCCTGGTCTGCCTGGAGATCCTGTCCAGGATCAGCGCCCGCACCCACGAGTTCGCCCACGCGGTGATGCACACCAGCGGCCAGGCGTTCATGATGGCGTTCCAGGCGGGCGGCCCGCACGCCCAGGACCGCGGCCTCGAGGCGGTGGCGTATGCCTATGAGGAGCAGCTGCGCACCCCCGTCGCAGCGGACTGGTCCAAACCGCAGGGCAAGCGTGACCCGCTGGAGCTTCGGAAGTCGTTCACCGCGGCCCCGCGCGGTATCTCGCTGCTGATCGGCTGCAACACCTTCCCGACGTGGAACGGCTTCCCGGGCCTGTTCGCCTCCCTGGCCACGGGCAACCCCGTGCTGGTGAAGCCGCACCCCCGTGCCGTTCTCCCGCTGGCCCTCACCGTGCGGATCGCCCGCGAGGTGCTCGGCGAGGCGGGATTCGATCCGAACCTCGTCGCGCTGGCCGCCGAGCGTCCGGGCGAGGGCATCGCGAAGACCCTGGCCGTCCGGCCCGAGATCAAGATCATTGACTACACGGGCTCCACCGAGTTCGGTGACTGGCTGGAGGCCCACGCGCGCCAGGCCCAGGTCTACACCGAGAAGGCCGGGGTCAACTCCGTCGTCATCCACTCCACCGACGACTACAAGGGCATGCTCTCCAACCTGGCCTTCTCGCTGTCCCTCTACAGCGGCCAGATGTGCACCACCCCGCAGAACCTGCTGATTCCGCGTGACGGCATCGCGACGGACGCGGGCGACAAGACCTATGACGAGGTGGTCGCCGACCTCGGCGCCGCCGTGTCCGGTCTCCTCGGCGACGACGCCCGGGCGAACGCGCTGCTGGGCGCTCTGGTCAATCCCGATGTGAAGACCCGGCTGGAGGCGGCGGCCGGTCTGGGCGAGGTGGCTCTGGCCTCGCGCGCCGTCACCAACCCCGAGTTCCCGGACGCCGTGGTGCGTACCCCGGTGATCGTGAAGCTGGACGGCGCCAAGCCCGACGACGAGGCCGCCTACATGTCGGAGTGCTTCGGCCCGGTGGCGTTCGCCGTGGCGGTGGACTCGACCGCGGACGCGGTGGACCTGCTGCGCCGCACGGTGCGCGAGAAGGGCGCGATGACGGTCGGGGCGTACACGACCTCCGCCGACGCCGAGCGCGCGATCGAGGACGTCTGCCTGGAGGAGTCGGCTCAGCTCTCGCTGAACCTCACCGGTGGCGTGTATGTGAACCAGACCGCGGCGTTCTCCGACTTCCACGGCTCGGGTGGCAACCCCGCGGCGAACGCGGCGCTGTGCGACGGCGCTTTCGTCTCCAACCGCTTCCGGGTGGTGGAGGTACGCCGCCAGGCCTGACGACGGGCCACCCCGCCCGGTCCGTGTCCCGCGCTGGTGCGCGGGGCCGGGCCGGGTGCCCGTGACCGGTACCGGCACGCGCCGGGCTCAGGCGTCCAGGTCCCCGGAGATCTGCGCGTATCGCTGGATCCAGGCGTGCATCGCGATCGCCGCAGCCGCTCCCGCGTTGATCGAGCGGGTCGAACCGAACTGGGCGATGGAACAGACCATCGCGGAGTGTCTGCGGGCCTCCTCGGTCAGCCCGGGGCCCTCCTGGCCGAAGAGCAGCACACAGCGCCGGGGCAGCTCGGTACGTTCCAGTGGCACCGCGCCCGGCAGATTGTCGATCCCGATGATCGGCAGGTCCTCCGCCGCCGCCCAGGCGGTCAGCGACTCCGTGTCGCTGTGGTGGCGCACATGCTGGTAGCGGTCGGTGACCATCGCACCGCGCCGGTTCCAGCGGCGCCGGCCGACGATATGGATCTCCTTCGCCAGGAAGGCGTTGGCGGTCCGCACCACAGAGCCGATGTTGAAGTCATGGCCCCAGTTCTCCACGGCCACGTGGAAGTCATGGCGCCGGGTGTCCAGGTCGGCGACGATCGCCTCCCGCGTCCAGTACCGGTAGCGGTCGACGACATTGCGGCGGTCACCGTGGGCGAGCAGCTCCGGGTCGTAGGGCCCGTCCTCCGGCCAGGGGCGCGGATGAGGGCCGACACCGACCTCGATGCCGTAGCCGTCGTCGTACTGAACCGGTTCCTGGGTCTCGCTACTCACCCGACGAGGGTACGTGCGGGCTGCTCATCGGGCGCACCACGCTGCTCGGGCACCCGTGCTCCGCTGCGGCGCAGCAGCCGGTCCCGGCCCAGTGCGGCCCGGCCTCCGAGCCAGAGCAGGAACGCCGTCGGCAGGAACACCGCGTCGGCCGCGATCATCGCGAGCGAGAAGAACGGCAGCCCGAGCAGTACGGCGATCCCCGCGTGCTCCAGCATCATCGCCACCAGCAGGACGTTCTTGACCGTGCGGTTGAAGAGCGTGAAGGGGAAGGCCACCTGGACGACGACCGTGGCGTAGGTCAGCAGCATCACCATCACCCCGCTGCCGGCGAGGATGTCGGAGAGCGCGGGCCACGGAGTGAAGTAGTCCAGCTTGAGCGGGTAGTACAGGGCGCTGCCGTCCTGCCAGCGGGACCCCTGGATCTTGTACCAGCCCGCGGTGGCGTAGATCAGACAGACTTCGGCCATGATCACGCCGAGCGCGGCGTTGTGAGCGAGGTTGGCGAGCACGTCCAGCAGGGTGCGCAGCTCGCTTCCCGGCGCCTTCCGGTTCACCGCCCACCATGCGCCCTGGGAGAGCCACAGCACCCACAGGAGGGCAGGCAGCCACCACTCACCGCCGACCCGGTCGATCAGCGTTCCCACGACCAGCGCCGCACCGAGCAGCAGCCACAGCGCCGGGCCCACCGCTGCGCCCGCCCGCCCCGGCCTGTCCTCTGCGGCGGCCCTCCGGGCACGCAGGGCATCGAGGGACCACACCTGGGCGCAGCGGGTGAGGACGAGGTAGATCGCCATGAGGTGGATGACGTTGTCCCCGCCGTCCCCCATGAAGATGGAGCGGTTCTGCAGCGACAGCACGCCGATCATGAAGACCACGGACATGGCGCGGGTACGCCAGCCGAGCAGCATCAGCGCACTGGAAAGCACGGCGACCGCGTAGACGGCCTCGAACCAGAGCCCGCTGTCGGACCACATCAGCACGGTGAAGGCGTGGTTGTCCGTGATCAGCTGCCGGGCCATGTCCCAGCCCCACGGGCCCTCGGGGCCGTACAGCTCGTGGCGCTGCGGGTACTCCCAGAGCAGGAACACCAGCCAGGTGAGGGAGAAGCCGATGCGGACGACCGCCGTCTGGTACGGCCCGAGTGCGGTCGCCGTCACACGCTGGATGGCGGCGGCCAGCCGTCGCCCGGGTATTCCGTTCCCCTGCCCCCCAAGGACTTCGGGCTCCTCATGAGCTCCACGCGCCTGGGTCACTTGGCCGCCTCCGTGTCATCCGCGCCGCCCTTGGCCTCATTGCGCGCGTCAAGGGCGAGGTCCGCCTCGGTGACCTTCCACCAGGGGAGCGCCCGGTAGTACGCCCGGGTGTCGGCCTTCTCCTTGCTCCACAGCGGGGCCTCCACAGAGCTGGTCGCGGACCGGACCTGGATGCGCTCGATCCGCCCGTCGAGGTCGCGCCGCTCGAGGCGCAGCATCACTATGCGGCGGACATAACGCTCGGAGAGCTGACCGCGCAAGCCGTTCGGCCGGTTGTCGTCGGTGTGGGAGTTGACGTAGAAGTCCCAGCCGCGGCGGAGCTCGTTCTGGTCGGCGTGGCTCGGAAGGAGATTGCCGCGGATCGCCTCACCGTCCTCGGCGGAGAGGTCGATCCATTCCGTCGTCTCGCGATCGCCCCGGGCGTCCACGACCTCGGCACGCACCTGGACCGCGATGTTCTGCTGGAGCGGATTGGGGGCGAAGAGCTTCCAGTTCTGCTCGAACTCGGGGTAGACCCAGGCGTCGACCGTCTCGCCGTGCTGCTTCGTCAGGGTGTTCGAGGGTGCGACATGGAGGAACACCATGCCCAGGTGGACGCAGGCGAGGGCGCCGACGACGGCAAGGGCCACCGCTGCCACCACTTGGTAGGGGAGGGAGAGGCCGGCTATGCCGCCCGGGGCGCCCCCCTCGTCCGGAGGCGCGTCGGACTCGCGCCTCGCGCCGTCGTTGCCGTACGAGTCCATCCCGCCCCGACTCCCATGGGTCTCTTCGGTCCACCGCGGTTATCCACAGGGTTGACACCTTACGGGCCTCAGACTCACCATTGAAGGGATTCAACCGAACGATCGGTCGGTAGGGAGCCCGATGACGGCAGTGACTGCGGACACAACCGCGGCAACGACGCAGCAGGAGCAGTTCGACGCTGCCGTGGCCGCCGACGAGCGCATCGAGCCGCGCGACTGGATGCCCGATGAGTACCGGGCCTCGCTGATCCGCCAGATGGCGCAGCACGCGCACTCGGAGATCATCGGCATGCAGCCCGAGGCGAACTGGATCACCCGTGCGCCTTCGCTGCGGCGCAAGGCGATCCTGATGGCCAAGGTGCAGGACGAAGCAGGCCACGGCCTGTATCTGTACAGCGCGACGGAGACCCTCGGGGTGGGCCGTGACGAGCTACTCGACAAGCTCCACTCCGGCCGCCAGAAGTATTCGTCGATCTTCAACTACCCCACGCTGACCTGGGCCGATGTCGGTGCGATCGGCTGGCTGGTGGATGGCGCGGCGATCACGAACCAGGTCCCGCTCTGCCGCTGCTCCTACGGCCCCTACGCACGCGCGATGGTCCGTGTCTGCAAGGAGGAGTCGTTCCACCAGCGCCAGGGGTACGAGCTGCTGCTGGCCCTTTCGCAGGGCACTCCGGCGCAGCACGAGATGGCGCAGGACGCGGTGAACCGCTGGTGGTGGCCTTCGCTGATGATGTTCGGCCCCCCGGACGACGAGTCGGCGCACTCGGCGAAGTCCATGGAGTGGAAGATCAAGCGGCACTCCAACGACGAGCTCCGGCAGCGCTTCGTGGACATCTGCGTCCCACAGGCCGAGGCACTGGGCCTGAGCCTCCCCGATCCCCAGCTCCGGTGGAACGAGGCGCGGGGGCAGCACGACTTCGGCCCCATCGACTGGGACGAGTTCTGGCAGGTCCTGAAGGGTGACGGGCCGTGCAACGAACAGCGCATCTCCCAGCGCCGCCGGGCCCATGAGGAAGGTGCCTGGGTCCGTGAGGCAGCTGCGGCGTACGCCGCGAAGAAGGAGGCGACGGCATGAGCAGCTCGACCGACTGGCCACTGTGGGAGGTGTTCGTGCGCTCGCGCCGCGGGCTCTCGCACACCCACGCCGGCAGCCTCCACGCCCCGGACGCGGAGATGGCGCTGCGCAATGCCCGCGATCTCTACACCCGGCGCAGTGAGGGCGTCTCCATCTGGGTGGTGCCTTCCGCGGCGATCACCGCTTCCTCGCCGGACGAGAAGGACCCCTTCTTCGAGCCCGCCGCCGACAAGCCCTACCGGCATCCCACCTTCTATGAGATCCCCGAAGGGGTGAAGCACCTGTGACGGCCGCACTCGCACTCGGCGACGACGCCCTCGTGCTCTCCCAGCGGCTCGGGGAATGGGCAGGCCACGCCCCGGTCCTCGAGGAGGAGGTCGCGCTGGCCAACATCGCGCTCGACCTGCTCGGACAGGCCCGGACACTGCTGTCCCTCGCGGGCGACGAGGACGAGCTGGCGTATCTGCGCGAGGAGCGGGCCTTCCGCAACCTCCAGCTGGTCGAACAGCCGAACGGCGACTTCGCGCACACCATCGCCCGCCAGCTGTACTTCTCCACCTTCCAGCGGCTGCTCTTCACCGAGCTGGCCGCGGGACAGAGCGAATTCGAGGGGCTCGCGGCCAAGGCGGTCAAGGAGGTGGCGTACCACCAGGACCATGCCGAGCAGTGGACCCTGCGCCTTGGCGACGGCACCGAGGAGAGCCATGAGCGGATGCAGCGGGCGTGCGATGCACTGTGGCGGTTCACCGGGGAGATGTTCCAGCCGGTCGAGGGCCTGGAGGTGGACTGGGAGTCACTGCGTGCGCGGTGGCTGGAGTCGGTCACGGCCGTGCTCGGGCGGGCCACGCTGACCGTGCCGGACACGGCGGACACCGGAGCCTGGTCGGCCGGTGCCGGCCGGCAGGGTCTGCACACCGAGTCGTTCGGGCGGATGCTGGCCGAGATGCAGCATCTGCACCGCAGTCACCCGGGGGCGTCATGGTGACCGACACCGCGCTGGAGACCGAGCTGCGCAGGCTCGCGGGGTCCGTGCCCGACCCGGAGCTGCCCGTGCTCACCCTGGAGGAGCTGGGTGTGCTCCGGGGCCTGCAGATCCTCGGGCCGGGTCGGGTCGAGGTGGAGCTGACCCCCACCTACACGGGCTGCCCCGCCATCGAGGCGATGTCCTCGGACATCGAGCAGGTGCTCCACGACCACGGCGTCGCCGAGGTGTCGGTGGTCAAGGTGCTCTCCCCCGCCTGGTCGACGGATGACATCAGCCCCGAGGGGCGGCGCAAGCTGGCGGAGTTCGGGATAGCGCCGCCGCGCCACGGTGCGGCCGCGGGGCCGGTGCCGGTCACGCTCACCGTGCGCTGTCCGCATTGCGGGTCCATGGACACGGAGCTCCTCAGTCGCTTCTCCTCCACAGCCTGCAAGGCGCTGCGCCGCTGCACAGCCTGTCGCGAACCGTTCGACCACTTCAAGGAGTTGTAGATGTTCCATCCGCTCCGGGTCACCGAGGTCGAGCGGCTCACGGACGACTCGGTGGCCGTCACCCTCGCGGTCCCCGCCGAGCTCCACGACGCCTTCCGGCACACCCCCGGCCAGCACATCACCGTCCGCCGTACGGGGGCGAACGGCGAGGAGATCCGACGTACGTACTCGATCTGCGCCCCGGCCGCCCCGACCGGCGGCGCACCGGTGCTGCGAGTGGGCATCCGCCTTGTCGACGGCGGGGAGTTCTCCACCTTCGCCCTCAAGGAACTCGCCGTGGGACACACGGTCGAGGTCATGCAGCCGATGGGCCGGTTCGTGCTGGCACCCCGCCCCGGGCACTTCGCGGCCATCGTCGGCGGCAGCGGGATCACTCCCGTGCTGTCGATAGCGGCGACGCTGCTGGAGCGGGAGCCGGAGGCCCGGTTCTGCCTGATCCGCAGCGACCGGACGGCGGCCTCGACCATGTTCCTGGAGGAGGTGGCCGACCTCAAGGACCGCTATCCCGAGCGGCTTCAGCTCGTCACCGTGCTGTCGCGGGAAGAGCAGCAGGCGGGGCTGCCGTCCGGTCGGCTCGACCAGGAGCGGCTGACCGGTCTGCTGCCCTCGCTGCTTCCGGTGGCGGAGGTGGACGGCTGGTTCCTGTGCGGCCCGTTGGGGCTGGTCCAGGGCGCCGAGCGGGCGCTGCGCGATCTTGATGTGCAGCGGACTCGTATCCACGAGGAGATATTCCATGTGGACGAGGTCCCCGCACCTGTTCCCGCTGCGGCGCCTGCGGGCGCCACACTGAGCGCGACGCTGGACGGCCGCTCGGGCAAGTGGCCTGTGCAGGAAGGGGAGTCGCTGCTGGAGACGGTGCTGCGAGCCCGTTCCGACGCTCCGTACGCCTGCAAGGGCGGCGTCTGTGGGACCTGCAGGGCGTTCCTGGTGTCCGGTGAGGTGCGTATGGACCGCAACTTCGCGCTGGAGCAGGACGAGACGGAAGCGGGCTATGTGCTGGCCTGCCAGTCGCATCCCATGACCTCCGAGGTGGAGCTGGACTTCGACCGCTGAGCCAACGGGTGGGCTGGCGGCGGTCGCCGGCCCCGCCCGCGGCATTCCCTTCCGCGTCGGGCTGCTCTATCTTGACGGTCCGTCAGATCTGATGGGTCGGACGGATACAGCGGCCCGGTGCGCGGAGGGACGGGACAGTGGACTTCACCTTCAGCGAGGAGCAGCAAGCCGCCGTCGAGGCGGCCAGGGCCGTCTTCTCGAGCGTGGCTCCTGACGCGGCGCCGAGCCCGGCGCTCACCCCGGGCGCGGTGGCGGAGGAGTTCGACAGGCTGCTGTGGGCCAGACTGGCGGGAGCCGATCTGCTGAGTCTGGTGCTCGCTCCGCAGTACGGCGGAGCGGGCCTCGATCCACTCGCGCTCTGTCTGGTGCTGCGCGAGTCGGCGAAGGTGCTGGCGCGGGTGCCCCTGCTGGAGACCAGCGCGGTCGCCATGGCCGTGGAGCGTTTCGGCGGCCCGGCGCTGAGTGCCGAGCTGCTGCCCCGGGTCGGCCGCGGGGAGCTGGTGCTGACGGTGGGGGCCAACGGCCGCACCGGTCACGATCCCGCCGAGCTCGGCGTCCGGGCCCGCGAGGACGGCGGCGCCTGGATCCTCGACGGAGTGCAGACCGGGGTGCCCTGGGCTTACTGCGCCGACCTGATCGCGATCCCGGCGCACACCGACGACGGGGGAGCGGTCCTCGCCCTGGTGCCCCGCGGGCAGGAGGGACTGTCACTCACCGAGCAGTTCTCCACCAGCGGAGAGCTCTTCGCCGAAGTCTGCCTCGACCATGCGCGGGTCGGCGGTGAGACGCTGATCCGGTCGGAAGGTGCCTGGGAATGGCTGCGCGGGCTGCTCGCCACCGGCACGTGTGCACTGGCCCTGGGGCTCGGTGAGCGGGTGCTGTCGATGACCAGCGAGTACACCGGGAAGCGCGAGCAGTTCGGGTTCCCTGTCGCGACCTTCCAGGCCGTGGCTGTCCAAGCCGCCGACCGGTACATCGACCTGCGGGCGATGGAGGCGACCCTCTGGCAGGCCGCCTGGCGGATCAGCAGCGAAGCGAGCGGTGCACTGCCCGCTTCCGGTGATATCGCGGTGGCGAAGATCTGGGCCTCCGAGGGCGTCCGCCGCGTCGTCCAGACCGCGCAGCACCTCCACGGCGGTTTCGGCGCCGACACCGACTACCCGCTCCACCGCTACCACGCCTGGGCCAAGCAGCTTGAGCTGACCCTCGGCCCGGCCGCGGCCCATGAGGAGGCATTGGGCGATCTGCTGGCGGCCCACCCGCTCGGCTGAGCTGAGAGATCGGGCCCGCGCTACAGCACGAACGCCGGGCTGCCGTCCTCGGTGACCATCGGACGACCGGCGGACTGCCAGGCGAGCATTCCGCCGTCGATGTTCACGGCATCGATGCCCTGCTGGACCAGATACTGGGTGACCTGAGCGGAGCGTCCGCCCACCCGGCACATCACATGGGCCCGGCGGCCATCGGCCACGGCCTCGGTGACCTCACCGAAGCGGGCCACGAAGTCGCTCATCGGGATGTGCAGGGCCCCCTCGACATGGCCGGCCACCCACTCGTCGCCTTCCCGGACATCGACCACCAGACCGTCGGCCGGCACGGACGCGGCTTCGATCGAGGGCAGCGGGGCGAAATTCATGGGTAAGGGCCTTCTCTCGTACCTACAGGGACGTCCCCGGGAAACCTACTGCACCATGCCGGCCAGCTCGGCTTCCCGCTGCGAGACCTGTGCCAGCAGCTGTTCGGCGATCTCGTCGAGCAGCCGGTCAGGGTCGTCCGGAGCCATCCTCAGCATCGCGCCGATCGCGCTGTCCTCCAGCTCCTTCGCGATCACCGTCAGCAGCTCCTTGCGCTGCGACAGCCATTCGAGGCGGGCGTAAAGCTCCTCGCTCTCCGCGATCGGCGAGGCCTCCGGCACCGGTCCGGCGTCCCACTCCCGAAGCAGCTCACCCAGCTCGGCCTCGTCCCCACGGCCATAGGCGGCGTTCACCCGAGTGATGAACGCCTCTCTGCGGGCCCGCTCCTTGTCCTCCTGCGCCAGATCCGGGTGGGCCTTGCGGGCGAGCTCCCGGTACAGCTTGCGCGCCTCGTCACTGGGCCGCACCCGCTTCGGCGGCTGCACCGACTGGTGGTCGGTCAGCATCGCGGCAGCCTCCGGCGAGAGCCCGTCCGAGTCGATCCAGTCATGGAAGAGCTCGTCGACCCCGGGCATCGGAAGCACCATGGCCCGCGCCTCCTGCGCCCTGCGCAGATCCCCCGGGTCGCCGGTACGGGCCGCGTGAGCCTCCGCGATCTGGGCGTCGAGCTCGTCGAGCCGTGTGTACATCGGCCCGAGCTTCTGGTGGTGCAGCCTGGAGAAGTTCTCCACCTCGACCCGGAAGGTCTCCACCGCGATCTCGAACTCGATCAGCGCCTGCTCGGCGGCACGCACCGCGCGCTCCAGCCGCGCCTCTGGTCGCTCACCACCAGCCGCCGTCTGGGCCGACGGGTCAGCCGACGGGTCACCGGGCACGGTCCGCGCGCCATCGGCGCCGTGCTCATCCACGCTGCTCTGCTCGTCCACGCGATGGTCGCCTTGCTCGTCGTCGGCCGGGATCGTCGGCATCCCGGGAGGGTCCTCGGTCACCCGCCCAGCGTATGGCAGACCTCAGCCCGTCCGGCCCAAGGCCGTGTTTCGCACCCCCGCCTCTGACGCCGTGGGCCGACCCGCAAAGATCGCCCGGGCAGGGCATGGCGGCGCAGCACGGCCAGCGTGCGACCGGTCACACGCCCAGCTCCGCGGCTATCCGCCCGCTGCGCACCGCGGCCGTCAGATCGGCGTGGTCCGCCTCCGTGCGGTCCGCGTAGAGCACGGCGAAGGCGGCCACCGCCTCGTCCAGCTCCTCGTTCTTCCCGCAGTACCCGGCGAGCAGTCGCGGATCGGCACTGTGGGCGTGGGCCCGGGCCAGCAACGCGCCCGTCATCCGGGCATAGTCGTCCACCTGGTCGGCCGCGAGGGCGGCCGGGTCCACGCTGCCCTTGCGGTTCCTGAACTGCCGCACCTGGAAGGGCCTGCCGTCGACCGTCGTCCAGCCCAGCAGGATGTCGCTGACCACCTGCATGCGCTTCTGGCCCTGCACCACCCGCTGCCCCTCGTGCACCGGCTCGGGCAGCTTGAAGCCCGCGGCCTCCAGATGCGGCAGCAGCGCCGAGGCACGCGCCTCCTTGACCTGGAGCACCAGCGGCTCGCCCCGGTGGTCGATCAGCAGCACCACATAGGACCGGGTCCCCACACTGCCGGTGCCCACGACCCGGAACGCCACATCGTGGATCGCGTACCGGGCCAGCAGCGGCAGCCGGTCCTCCGAGAGCGTCCGCAGATACTCCCCGAGCGACGCCGCGACGGCACTCGCCTCCCCGTCCGGCACCCGGCGCAGCACGGGCGGTGCGTCGACGAAGTGACGGGCACCGTCAGGGCCTGTGGTCGTCGCCTTCGCCGCGAACCGCGCACTGGTGTTGCTCCTGGCCCGCTCCGAGACGCGCTCCAGGGTGCCCACCAGATCGCGGGCGTCGGTGTGCGAGACCAGTTCCTCGTCCGCGATCGCGTTCCACGCGTCCAGCACGGGCAGCCTGGCGAGCAGTCGCATGGTCCGCCGATACGCCCCGGCCACGTCGAACGCGGCCTTGCGGCAGGTGTCCTCGTCGGCACCGGCCTCACGGCCGGCGAGGACGATGGAGGCGGCGAGCCGCTTGAGGTCCCATTCCCAGGGGCCTGTGACGGTCTCGTCGAAGTCGTTCAGATCGATGACCAGGCGTCCCCGCGCATCGCCGTACAGCCCGAAATTCGCCGCGTGCGCATCGCCGCAGATCTGCGCCGCGATACCGGTGACCGGGGTCGCTGCCAGATCGTGGGCCATCAGTCCCGCCGCACCGCGCAGAAACGCGAAGGGTGTCGCGGCCATCCGCCCCACCCGGATCGGGGCGAGCTGGGCCACCCGCCCGCGGCTGGACTCCTCGACGGCCCGCACCGCGTCCGGCCGCCCCGCGGTGATGATCAGGGTGTCGTGCGACGAGCGCGGGATCCTGTCCCGCAGCGCCTTACCCGCCTGCTTGGCGGTCTCCCGCCCACCGCCTCCTGACCGCACGAAACCGGACACGTCCGGGATCCGCACCCCTCCGGGAGCCGGCCGCTGCACCGGTACCACCGCTTCGATCTCACCCATGGCGGGACCGCCTCCCCCGTCGTCGTACACCAGCGAGTCACCAGCGACTCAACAGCACCTGAACGTCGACCCCGCCTCGATGACCGGCGTCGATGACCTAGAAGGTACCGGCGCGCCAGACGGCCGTCTCCCCCTGTGGACAACCGGCTGTGGACAACCCGGGTCACGGTGGCTCCGCGGCATGAACGCCTGCTCAGCAGCCCCCGTCGACACCGGCGCCACCGGGCAGATGGGCGTCCGCCCACCGCCCCAGCTCCTTCAGAGCGGGTCCAAGCGCGGCCCCTGCCTCCGTGAGCCGGTACGAGACCCTCAGCGGCGGCCCTTCGTCCACCTCGCGCACGGTCAGCCCCGCGGCGCCCAGCTCGGTCAGCCGGTCCGACAGCATGCGCTCGCTGATGCCCGGGATCGCCCTGCGCAGCTCGACGAAGTACACGGGCCCCTGCATCAGCACGGACACGATGGGGCCGGTCCAGCGCTTGCCGAGCAGTCCGAAGACACGCGTGATCGACCCGTCGACCTGCTCGCACGCCGCCGCACACGCGTCGCTGCTGTGATCCGCCATGCCATCAGGGTACTGCCCACTCGTGCGGGGGTGAAAAAAAGTAAGCGAGTATGTTATTCATAGTTACGCACGGAACTTATCGGCACCGTCCGTGCCCTTCGAAGTCTTGCCCCACCCCCTTGTCTGTCGTTGCCGTCTTTGGAGAAACGTCATGGCCACGCTGCTGCACCTTGATTCCGCCCTCTTCCCGCAGGGCTCCGCGTCCCGCGACGTCACCGCCGCGTTCGTGAAGTCCTGGCTGGAGGCCCACCCGGAGGGCAAGGTCGTCTACCGCGACCTGGCAGCGCACCCGCTGCCCCATCTGGATGCCGGCGCCGTGTCCGCGGGGGTCGAGCACCCGCTGCGCGCCGAGCTCGCCGCCGAGCTCGCCGAGGCGGACGCCGTGCTGATCGGCGCCCCGATGTACAACTTCACGATCCCGTCCACGCTGAAGGCCTGGCTGGACCAGGTGATCATCGTGGGCCACAACGCGGGAGTGCCCGACGGCCCTGTGGCGGGCACCCCGGTCACCGTGGTCGCCAGCCGGGGCGGCTCCTACGCGCCCGGCACCCCGCGCCAGGACTTCGAGTTCGTTCAGAACTACCTGGAGAAGGTGTTCACGGGGATGCTCGGCGCGACAGTCGACTTCATCGTCCCCGAGATGACGCTGGCGCCGGTCAAGCCGGAGATGGCCCAGTTCATACCGATCGCCGAGGCATCCCGGGCCCAGGCCCTCGACCAGGCCTCCCAGAAGGCCAGGGACCTGGCCCAGCGCCTAGCCGTCTAGGCCGGACCGGGCTGCGCCGCGAACACCCCAGCCCGGAACGCCAACCCCTCAGAACCCCACCGCGCAGAACCGCACCGCGCAGAAGCCCACCGCGCAGAACCCCACCGCGCAGAACCCGGCCGGGCGCGGGCGCCGAAGGCTAAAGCCCGGCGTCCCGCGCCAGGAGGGCCGCCTGCACGCGGTTCTCGCACTCCAGCTTCGCCAGGATCCGGCTCACATACGTCTTCACGGTGGCCTCGCTCATATGCAGCCTGCGCCCCGCCTCCGCATTGGAGAGCCCCTCACCGAGCAGCGCGAGCACCTCCTGCTCACGGGCACTCAGCCCCGCCACCCGCACCCTGGCCCGCTCACCCCGCGCCGCGGCCCGCCCGGAGGCGAGCTGGTCCACCACATGCCGTGTCGCACCGGGCGAGAGGTAGGCGTCGCCCGCGACGGCCGCGCGCACGGCCCGGATCAGCTCCGCGGGTGCGGTGTCCTTGAGCAGGAACCCGGCACCCCCCTGCTCCAGCGCCCGCAGCACGTTCTCGCGCTCGCCGAAGGTCGTCAGCACGACGACCCTGGTGTTCGGCGCCACCCTGCGCAGTTCGGAGAGTGCGGTCAGACCGTCCATGACCGGCATCTGGATGTCGAGCAGCATCACATCCGCGGCGTGCGTCCGTGCCAGCTCCACGGCCTCACGGCCGTTCGCCCCCTCCGCCACCACTTCGATGTCCGGGTCGGAGGTGAGGATCATCCGGATCCCGGCGCGGATCAGCGGCTCATCGTCGACGATCACCACTCTGATCGGCGTCCCCTGGGACCGGGTCACAGCGTCTCCCCCCGTGCTCACAGCAGTGCAGGCAGCCGGCTAGCGCTTGGCCTCGTACGCCCGCTTCTCCACCAGCTTGCCGTCCTTGAAGCAGAACCGGAAAACCGGTTCGGTCTCCATGCTCTCCCCCGTCTGGGAGGACATGAGCACAAGACAGGACGAGCCGGACGGCCGCTTCGGCCCGGTGCCCTGGAGCCCCATCGTCGCGAAGGTGTCGCCGTCCGGGAGCTGGTTGCGTACGGCCTCCTCCGACATCCCCACGTCGACGGCGTCGTACTCCTCGGGGTCGATCATCCCCTTGTCCAGCGACCCCATAAGGAAGAAGGCTCCGAAGAGGCTCGCCACCACCAGCACCGCGACGGCGGCCACGGCGATCCCGCACCCGATCGCCACCCCGCTGGTTCTGCCCCGGCCCCCGATCCTGCCACCCATGGCCAACTCCCTCTCCGTGACGGTCCAGTCCATGACCGGGACACCGTTGCTGAGAGGGACCGGCGGCTGCTGCCCCCGAAAGCCTTCCACCGTACCGACGATCGGCGCGGCTTCCACCACGCCGTAAGGCAGCACCCCCGCCACCCGGAAGCCGCCGCCGCCGAGCGGCCCCGCGTGCACCATTCCGCCGACCAGCCGGGCCCGTTCGTGCAGCCCGGTCAGTCCCTGGCCGCCGCTGACGACCTCCCCCACGGCGTCCACGGCATCCGTAGCGGGGGCGTTGGCGATCTCCACCACGAACGAGTCCGGCTCATAGCGCAGTTCCACGGCGATCGACGCACCGGGAGCGTGCTTGAAGGCATTGGTCAGCGCCTCCTGGACGATGCGGTACGCGGCGTGGTCCGCCGCCGCAGCGAGCGGTCTTGTCTCGCCCAGTTGCCGCAGCTCCACCTCGTAGCCGGAGCCCACCGCGGAGCCGGGACCCGCCGCCCGAGCCGACTCGACCAGCTCCGCGATACCGGCCGTCCCCCGCGCGGCCCGTCCGGACTCGTCGGTCGCGGGCGCGGACGCCTCGATCCCGTCCCGCAGAATTCCCACGACCTCGCGCAGTTCGTGCATGGCGGTCACCGAGGCGTCCCGCAGCACCCCGACGGCCTCCCGCTGCCGGTCGGTGAGCTCACGGTCCACCTCGAGCGCCCCGGTGTGCACGGCGATGAGCGCGAGCTGGTGCCCCAGGCTGTCGTGCATGTCCTGGGCGATCCGCTGCCGCTCCTTCAGCCGCGCCTGCCCTGCCACCATCTCCCGCTCGCGCAGCAGTCGGACATTGCGGTCCTGGAGGGTTTGCAGCAAGGTCCTGCGCTGGAACCAGTAGCGGCTGGCCAGGCCCGGCACGACCGTCGTCGCCAGGAAGAGCAGGGTCGTCAGCAGCACCATGGTCAGCAGGTAGCTCTTCGTCCAGCCGCCCTCGGCGAGGGTCACGCCCAGACAGAGCAGATAGGCACCGGTGAACGCGGCGAGTGCGCGGCCCGCCCCCGGGATCCGCCGTCCGGCGGACCAGCCCACGATCGCCATCAGCGGGAGGAAGCCGTCGATGACCGGGGTCAACCCGGACACCACGACCAGCCCGCTCACCGGCAGACGGCGCCGCAGCAGCGACAGGACGACAGCCGCGCCCCCTCCGCCGTACACCTCGCCGGCGGACTGCCCCACCAGATCTCCGAGGCACACCACGAGCAGCCCCAGGGTGAACGCGAGAACGGCTTCCCCCGCGATCCTGCGCCGGGACCACTGTCCGGGCTGGGCGAACCAGCGCCAGCCCACGGCTATCGGGGACCGCACCCCGGAAGGTATCCGGGCCGCCCAGGATTTCGTTGACGCGTCCACGCCCGAACCCTAGTCGCCGGTATTCGCGCCCCGCGGCCCACTTTCGTCGCTGCCCCGTTCAACCTTGGTCGCACTCCGACCGATCAGATCCCCACCCGGGAGCCTGAGGTGTCCACTGGCCGCCGGCTCCGTACGACGGGGGCGCCCCTGGACTCGACGTCCCAGACCCAGCCGTCATCGCGCGAGGTGAGGGAGACCGCTGACAGAGCGGGCACGTCCAGATGCCAGAAGGCGGTCGCCGGTACGGACATCGCGTTGACGAGCAGGGCGCGGACGACGGCCGGTTCGGCGATGACCAGGGTGTGCGCGTCAGGGGCGCCGGAGCGAGGAGCGGACGGCAGGCCGCGCAGCCAGGGCAGCGTCCGCCGGCACAGCTGCCGCACGGACTCGCCCCCTGGCGGCGTGGCGTCCGGGTCCGTGAACCATGCGCTGAGCCCGTAGGGATCGGCATCGGCGATATCGCCGATGGTGCGCCCGCGCCAGGTGCCGTGGTCGAGGTCGCGCAAGGCGGGTTCGGGTACCGACTCCGCCTCCAGACCGAGCGCGGCGGCGGCCTGCGCACAGCGCGTCGAAGGGCCGCGGATGACCGCCTCGTACGGGGGCAGCACTGCTCCGCCGATGTCTCCTGGGTCCAGGGGACCGTCGCCGAGGACGGTGTTCCTGGTGGCCCTCCCGGCCGTGGCGTACAGCGTCAGACGAACCGTCATGGAACTGCCTCCTTGGTCAGGTGACCAGCCGAGCCGGCCGGGTGGCGGCGTGCACCAGGTACTCCAGCGGTCCGCGCCGGAACCGGCGCGTCCAGGCCATGGCGAACAGCATGGTCACCACGCTGAAGCAGAGCAGGAGCAGCAGGGCCGCGGAGTTCGAGAACTCGTCGAGATCGTCGATACCCAGCGCCCAGATGGCGATGATATGACCGACATATGCGGTCAGAGCGATGGAGCCGACCGCCGCGACGGGGGCGGACAGGCGCCTGAAGTACGCGGACCGGTCCGCGCCTATGAAGCAGACGGCCATGATCACGAGAGCGAGTCCGGTGCTCCCCAGAATCGACCAAGTCGTCTGGCTGTGCGGTGCCCCCACCAGCAGCCAGTACGGAGTGAGGGCGACGGGATCGCCGACGGTGTCGGACCACCACGCCGAGGAGGCCGAACCACCGTCGGTCGCCGCTGCCACGGCGGACTGCGCACCCGGGACCAGGTGCAGAGCCAGCCAGGAGCCCCCGTACCCGAGCACGGTCAGCGCGCACCCGGTAACGGCGATCTTTGGGATCACCCCACGCCTGGTGAGGTCGAGTTTCGCCACGGCCATGCCCGCGAGAATGAAGGGAAGCCAGGTCAGTACGGGGTACTCGCCGTCGACGAACAGCTCGATGAAGCCGTCGGAGCCGGTGATCCGGGCCAGCGGATCGATGGCGATCACGGTGTCCGCCCAGCTACCGCCGTCGACCACGGCCGCCAGCAGATACCGGACCGGCGGCATGACGAGCGCGGTCAACGCGGCGATGACGGCCAAGGCGCCCGCGGAGAGTCGGTACAACGGCAGGGCGAGGACGAAGAGCATCCCGTAGGCGGCGAGGATCACATCGATCGGTGTGTCCAGGGCGGTCAGGGCGAACCCCATCACGATCAGCACCGCGGACCGGATGAGCACCCGCACCACGGCCTGCCGCCCGGCACGCCCGGTCCTCGACTCCGGCCGACCGGTGAGGATGACCAGGGAGAACCCGGCCAGCACGGCGAACAGGGTGGCGGGTCGGCCGCGCGCCATCTCCAGCGCCCAGCCCTGCACACCTCCCATGGCCGGATCGGGACCCAGATGGGCCGTGAACATCCCGAGGACCGCGAGCCCACGGGCCACGTCGAGACCGATCAGCCGCCCCGTGGAGGACACCCCGCGGGAAGTGGCGCGCTCCGTCCCCGCCCCGGGCTCCTCCCGGGACAAAACGGCCTCCGCTTCCCGCTGCGCCATACGCCTCACGGTCCCCGACCGGCCCCGCACACAACCATCCGGCGACCGTCCGGACCACCCCCGCCACCTGGCTGCCCCACCCCCGCCGCCCGGCGGCCCACCGGCGTGGCCGTCCGCGTGACACGCCGGACCACCGCACGACCCAGGACCACCGCCGAGCCGCAAGCCGGACCACCAGAGCACCCGGACCACCAGAGCACCCGGACCACCACAGCACCGCCCGACCACAGCAGTGCAGACTCGGCACCCCGACCACCACAGCGACCGCGGATCACAGGCACCCGGATCACCGCGGCGCCGGCGGATCACCGCAGCGCCGCCGCCACCAGTCCGCGGATCTCCTGCTCGGACACCCCGCCACCGCCCACCAGGCGGTCGAAGACCAGTCCGTCCACGCACGTCAGCAGAGTGACGGCGCGTGCCGCCGCGTCAGCGAGGCCTTGCGCCGCGAGGAAATCGTGCACGACCTGCCTCCCCGCGTTCTCGCGCGGTACGAGGATCTCCCGCAGTTCGGGTTGGTGGACGCTCTCGATGGCGCACGCGTAACGCGCGAGGGAGCGCCGGCGCCCCTCCCCGGTGAGCCGCTGTTCGACGAGGGCGGCGATCCCGGCCACCAGTTCGTCGGCGCTCCGCGGGACGGGGGTCCGGCTGCCGGCTTCCTGGAGTTCCGCCTGGTCGAGCGCGACCAGGCGCCGGACCAGTGCGGTGAGCAGCGCCTGGCGGGTGCGGTAGTAGGCGGACGTGGTGCCGGGCGGCAGTTTCGCCGCCCGGTCCACCGCACGGTGGGTCAGTCCTCGTATCCCGGCTTCGGCGAGCACGCCGATGGCGGTGTCGGCGAGGAGGGTACGTCGATCGTCAGGCACCCCTCCTTTCTACACCTGTAGAGAGCAGCGTTACTCTCCTTCTACATCCGTAGAAGGAGAGTGCAGGCATGAGCGGAAGTGCCGTCGTGGTCGGGGGAGGCATCGGCGGGCTGGCCACAGCCGTGGGCCTGCGCCGGATCGGCTGGGAGGTGACGGTCCTCGAACGCGCTCCCGTCCTGGCCGACGTGGGCGGAGGCATCTCCCTCCACGCCAACGGAATCCGGGCCCTGGAAGCCCTCGGCGTCGGCGCAGCGGCCCGCACGGCCGCCCGGCCCCAGTACACCGGGGGCACCCGCACTCCCGGCGGCAGCTGGCTGACCCGGTTGGACGGGGCCGCACTCGAGCGGGCTCTCGGTGCGCCGGTCGTCGGCATCCGCTGGGCCGCGCTGCACCGCCTGCTGCGCGAGGCGCTGCCTTCCGAGTGCCTGGTCATCGGCACCGAAGTGGCCGCCCTCGACTCCTCGATCCCGGGCCGGGTGCGGGTGCCGGTCGGGGACAGCGCCCTGGAGGCGGACCTGGTGGTGGTGGCCGACGGAGTGCACAGCCGACTTCGCGGGCGACTCTTCCCCGACCACCCCGGCCCGGTCTACAGCGGATCGACGGTGCTGCGAGGCCTCACCGAACATCCGGTGCCGCTGGCCTCCGACCTCGAACTGACCTGGGGCAAAGGCGCCGAGTTCGGACACATCACCTTCGCCGACGGCCGTGCCGAGTGGCACGCGGTGATCAAGGCACCGCCCGGCATACGCCATGCCGACACCCTTGCCGCGATGCGCAGCCGGTTCGGCCACTGGCACGACCCGATCCCCGCACTGCTGGACGCGACCCTGCCGGACGCCGTCCTGCACCACGACATCCATGAACTGGCAACCCCCTTGCCCGCGTTCACCGCAGGCCGGGTCGTGCTTCTCGGTGACGCGGCACACGCCATGACCCCGAACCTCGGCCAGGGCGCCAGCCAGGCCCTGGAGGACGCGGTCACCCTGGCCGCCGCACTCGCCACCGAGCCCACGGTCGAGTCGGCACTGGCCCGTTACGACGCCGAGCGCCGCCCACGCAGCCAGTCGGTTGCCCGGGCCGCGCGCCAGGCCGGCCGGTTGGGACCGCTGCTGACCCACCCCCTCGCCATGGCACTGCGCAACACGGCCGTCCGGCTGGCACCGTCCGGCGCGACGATCCGGGCCGTCCTGCGGTTCGCCGACTGGACACCGCCGAGCCTGGGCTGACAGCACCCGCCGCACCTTCGACGCGTGTCAAAGAACGAGAACGCGACATCGATCCCGCCTCGCCGAAGCGGCTGCCAGGGAACCCGCCGCCGCGGCGCGTTCATGAGGGGGTCGAGGGCGCGAACAGACAGGTCGGGTGGGCGGCGCAGCAGGTGGGTGTGAGGTATCTCCCCGGACGCACGGCCGGGGGCGATCGACTTCGTCCTCATCCGCGATCGGCACGCCATGGTCCGACCCAGGGAGGGGAGCCGACCGAGAGGGCAAAGCAAAACGGTCGGCATCGTGATCACGATGCCGACCGCTTCATCTGTGCGCGAGGGGGGAGTTGAACCCCCACGCCCTTTCGGGCACTGGAACCTGAATCCAGCGCGTCTGCCTATTCCGCCACCCGCGCATTGGGTGTTGCCGCCTCACCCTCACCTGTCCGGTGCGAGCGCCTTGCGACATGCAGAACATTAGCACGCTGCCCAGGGTCCCCTCACATGCGTTTGTTTCGGCCCCCACCGGTCGAGGAGACGAAGGAAGGAAGAGCGGTGAGACACGAGAGAGCAGGGAGAGACAGGCAGACGGAGAGTGGTCGGGCGGGGGCAGCCGGTGCGCGGGCCGCACGGGAGGGTTTGCCACCTCACACCCGGGGAGCTTCGCGGGTGCGGGACACTGTGAGGAGGCCGCCTCTACGATCCGTGTGACGGTCCGTGTGAGAGGTGACACTCATCGACGGGGCAGACAAGGGGAACCAGCCGATTCCCCCACGCGTGGATACGATCAGTAAGCAGTACCAGGACGGCAACGACGGAGGAGGTGCCCCATGGGAGTCCTGAAGCGTTTCGAGCAGCGACTCGAAGGCCTGGTCAACGGCACCTTCGCCAAGGTCTTCAAGTCAGAGGTACAGCCCGTCGAGATCGCGGGCGCCCTCCAGCGTGAGTGCGACAACAACGCCACGATCTGGAACCGCGAGCGGACTGTCGTCCCCAATGACTTCATCGTGGAGCTGAGCGCGCCCGACTTCGAGCGCCTCAGCCCGTACTCGGGCCAGCTCGGCGACGAGCTCTCCAGCATGGTCCGGGACTACGCCAAGCAGCAGCGGTACACCTTCATGGGGCCGATCAAGGTCCATCTGGAGAAGGCCGACGACCTCGACACCGGTCTGTACCGGGTCCGCAGCCGTACGCTCGCGTCGAGTACGTCACAGTCGCCCGACCGCAGCCCCGCTGGTGGGCCCGTCGGCAGCCCCCAGGGCTTTTCCACAGGCGCCCCGCAGGGCGGGGGTTACGGTTACCCTCCTTCTGCGGCACCTCCCATGCCGTCGGCACCGCCGGCCGGGGCAAACCGGCCGGGCCCAGCGCCCGGACGCCCGGTGGGATCAGTGCCGGGTGCCCAGGTGCGCCGCTGGATCGAGATCAACGGCAATCGCCACCAGATCTCCCGCCCGACGCTGGTGCTGGGCCGCAGCACCGACGCGGACGTGCGGATCGACGACCCCGGCGTTTCCCGCCGCCACTGTGAGATCCGGACCGGCACGCCCTCGACGATCCAGGATCTCGGGTCCACCAACGGCATCGTGGTGGACGGGCAGCACACCACCCGCGCTACGCTCCGCGACGGCTCGCGGATCGTCGTGGGCAACACCACCATCGTTTACCGGCAAGCCGAAGGGTGAAGCGGGGGCAATGTCAGAGCTGACCCTGACGGTCATGCGGCTGGGTTTCCTGGCCGTTCTGTGGCTGTTCGTGATCGTGGCCGTCCAGGTCATCCGCAGCGACCTGTTCGGTACGCGCGTCACCCAGCGCGGCGCGCGCCGGGGCGCTGAAGCGCGCCCGCAGCAGACCGGGCGCCAGCAGCCCGCCGCGCCCCCACAGCAGCGCCAGCAGCAGGCCACCCGCCAGCGCCGCGGGGCGCCGACCAAGCTGGTGGTCTCCGAGGGCAGCCTCACGGGCACCACCGTCGCGCTCCAGGGGCAGACCATCAGCCTGGGCCGGGCCCACGACTCGACCATCGTGCTGGACGACGACTACGCGTCGAGCCGGCATGCCAGGATCTATCCCGACCGTGACGGACAGTGGATCGTCGAGGACCTGGGGTCGACCAACGGCACCTACCTCGACCGGGCCCGCCTCACCACCCCGACCCCGATTCCGCTGGGCGCGCCGATCCGTATCGGCAAGACCGTCATCGAGCTGCGGAAGTAGTACGACAATGAGCGAGCGGAGCGAGCGAACCGCTGCGGTCCCCACCGGGACCGCAGCGGTACCGGCACTGGGCCGGGCCCGGCGGCTCCCGACCGGAGGGTGGGCAGTGTGGCTCGAGACCGGCTGTACCCCGAAGCAGCGTCGACAGGGCAGGTGCGCATGAGTCTGTCACTGCGCTTCGCCGCCGGATCGCACAAGGGCATGATCCGTGAGGGCAACGAGGACTCCGGTTACGCCGGCCCGCGCCTGCTCGCCATCGCCGACGGCATGGGCGGCCAGGCCGCCGGTGAGGTCGCCTCGTCCGAGGTGATCTCGACGCTGGTGCAGCTCGACGACGACGTCCCGGGCTCCGACATCCTCACCTCGCTCGGCACCGCCGTGCAGCGGGCCAACGACCAGCTGCGTGCCATGGTCGAGGAGGACCCCCAGCTCGAAGGCATGGGGACCACCCTCACCGCGCTCCTGTGGACCGGCCAGCGCCTCGGGCTCGTACACGTCGGCGACTCCCGCGCGTATCTGCTCCGCGACGGGGTGCTGACCCAGATCACCCAGGACCACACCTGGGTGCAGCGCCTCGTGGACGAGGGCCGTATCACCGAGGAAGAGGCCACCACCCACCCGCAGCGCTCCCTGCTGATGCGCGCTCTGGGCAGCGGCGACCATGTGGAGCCCGATCTCTCCATCCGCGAGGTCAGGGCCGGCGACCGCTACCTCATCTGCTCGGACGGACTGTCCGGCGTCGTCTCCCACCAGACGATGGAGGACACCCTCGCCAGCTACCAGGGCCCGCAGGAGACCGTCCAGGACCTGATCCAGCTGGCGCTGCGCGGCGGCGGCCCCGACAACATCACCGTGATCATCGCGGACGTCCTCGACGTCGACGGCGGTGACACCCTCGCGGGCCAGCTCACCGACACCCCCGTCATCGTCGGCGCGGTCGCCGAGAACCAGATGCCGCTCGGCGACAACGGCGCCATGCAGACCCCCGCGGGACGCGCCTCCGGCCTCGGCCGCCCCGTCCCGCCGCCCGCCGGCGGCTTCGGCCCCCCCGGCAGCGGCGACGACGCGGGCTACGGCGGAATGCCGCCGGAGGGCAGCTTCGGTTCCTACGCCGACGACGACTTCGCCAAGCCGCGCTCCGGCCGCAAGTGGCTCAAGAGATCCCTGTACGGCACGCTGGCGCTCGCCGTGCTCGGCGGCGGTCTGTACGGCGCCTGGCGCTGGACCCAGACCCAGTACTACGTCGGCAGCAACGGCCAGCACATCGCGCTGTACCGCGGCATCAGCCAGGACCTCGGCTGGGTCTCGCTCTCCGATGTGGAGAAGGACCACCCCGAGATCGAACTCAAGTACCTGCCGCCCTACCAGCAGAAGCAGGTCAAGGAGACCATCGCCGAGAGCAGCCTCGGATCCGCGCGCAACAAGATCGTCGAGCTCTCCACCCAGGCGACCGCCTGCAAGAAGGACGAGCAGCGCCAATCCGCGGCGGACCGTACGCCCAGTACACCTCCCGGCGAGGGGCAGGCCGGTGGCACCACCGGCACCCAGCCCTCCAACCAGTCCGCCCAGACCAAGCCGAACGCAGCCGCTCCCTCTCCGGGCCCCACCCTCTCGGAGGAGGAGCAGAAGCTCGCCACGAACTGCGGCAAGCAGTGAGCGGTACAGCGGTAGACCCGTAGGGGGCCCTTCTCCACCATGAGCGTTGTCACCAACACGACCACCATCGGCGCGATCGAACTGCCGAGCCGCCGCAACACCGAGCTGATGCTGCTCGGCTTCGCCGTCGCGATCCCGGTGTTCGCATACGCCAATGTGGGCCTCGCGCTCACCGGCAAGCTCCCCGCGGGCATGCTCGGATACGGGATCGGCCTCGCGCTGCTCGCCGGCGTCGCGCATCTCGTGGTGCGCAAGTTCGCCAAGTACGCCGACCCGCTGATGCTGCCGCTGGCGACACTGCTCAACGGCCTCGGCCTGGTGCTGATCTGGCGCCTCGACCAGTCACCCCGGCTGAACGCGCTGCCCAGCTTCTCCCCGCAGGCCACCAACCAGCTGATGTACTCGGCGCTGGGCGTCGCGCTCTTCGTCGGCGTACTGGTGCTGCTGAAGGACCACCGCGTCCTCCAGCGCTACACCTACATCTCGATGGCGGCGTCGCTCGTCCTGCTGCTGCTGCCGCTCGTCCCGGGCCTCGGCACGGATGTGTTCGGCGCCAAGATCTGGATCCGGGTCGGTGGCTTCTCCATCCAGCCCGGTGAGTTCGCGAAGATCGTCATCGCGGTCTTCTTCTCCGGCTACCTCATGGTGAAGCGGGACGCACTCGCGCTAGCGAGTCGCCGCTTCATGGGGCTCTACCTGCCGCGCGGCCGGGACCTCGGGCCCATCCTCACCATCTGGGCGATGAGCCTGCTCGTCCTGGTCTTCGAGAACGACCTCGGCACCTCGCTGCTGTTCTTCGGCATGTTCGTGATCATGCTGTACGTGGCCACCGAGCGCACCAGCTGGATCGTCATGGGTCTGCTGATGTCGGCCGGCGGCGCGGTCCTGGTCTCCCAGTTCGCCACTCACGTCCAGTCCCGGGTCGCCGCGTGGCTCGACCCCTTCGAGTGCCTGAAGACGGCACCGCCGAACAGCAACATGGCCTACGCCTGTGACCAGATGACCGAGGTGCTGATGTCCTTCGGCTCGGGCGGCACTCTCGGCACCGGTCTCGGGCAGGGCGACTCCGACCTCATCCTGTTCGCCGCCAACTCCGACTTCATCTTCGCCACAGTCGGCGAGGAGCTCGGACTGGCCGGGGTGATGGCCTTCCTGCTGCTCTACGGTCTGATCATCGAGCGCGGCGTGCGCACCGCCCTCGCCGCCCGGGACCCCTTCGGCAAGCTGTTCGCGATCGGCCTGACCGGAGCCTTCGCGCTCCAGGTCTTCGTGGTCGCCGGCGGTGTGATGGGCCTCATCCCGCTGACCGGTATGACCATGCCGTTCCTCGCGGCGGGCGGCTCGTCCGTGATCGCCAACTGGGCACTGATCGGCATCCTGATCCGGATCAGCGACACAGCGCGGCGTCCCGCGCCCGCTCCCGCCCCGAACCCCGACGCCGAGATGACCCAGGTGGTCCGACCGTGAACAAGCCCCTGCGCCGGATCGCGATCTTCTGCGGCCTCCTCGTCCTCGCGCTGCTGATCCGGGACAACTGGCTCCAGTACGTCCGGTCCGAAGAGCTCAGTAGTCACAAGAGCAACACGCGTGTCCAGATCGAGCGCTATGGCTCCGAGAGCGGCAACATCATTGTCGACGGCAAGCCGATCACCGGCTCCAAGCTGACCGATGACACCTACTTCAAGTACAAGCGCACCTACCTCGACGGTCCGATGTGGGCTCCCGTCACCGGCTATGCCTCGCAGGCCTTCGGCTCCTCCCAGCTCGAGAACCTCGAGGACGAGATCCTCAGCGGCAACGACGACCGGCTCTTCTTCGACCGCACCATGGCGATGTTCACGGGCGACAAGAAGCAGGGCGGCAATGTCGTCACCACGCTGAACGGCAAGGCCCAGAAGGCGGCATTCGAGGGCCTGGGGGACAAGACAGGCGCGGTCGCGGCCATCGACCCCCGTACCGGCAAGATCCTGGCACTCGCGTCGACGCCCTCGTACGACCCCTCCTCCTTCGCCGGCCGTCAGAACGCGGACGGCAAAGCCTGGCAGAAGCTGAACGCCGACAAGGCCAAGCCGATGCTGAACCGCGCGCTGCGCGAGACCTACCCGCCCGGCTCCACCTTCAAGGTCGTCACAGCCGCCGCGGCACTGGAGCACGGCGTCGTCAAGAACATCGACGATCCGACCGACACTCCCGAGCCGTACCTGATTCCGCTCTCGCGCACGCCGATGAAGAACCAGCACGGCGGCTGCGAGAAGGCCAGCCTGAACGACGCTTTGAAGGTCTCCTGCAACTCCGTCTTCGCCAATCTCGGCGACAAGGTCGGCCGGGACAACATGGTCGAGACGGCACAGAAGTTCGGCTTCAACGACCCGAAGATCTTTACCCCGGTGCGTGCATCGGCCTCCGTCTACAACACGAACATGGACCGCGGTGGCAACGCCCAGTCGGCGATCGGCCAGTTCGACACCAGGGCCACCCCCCTCCAGATGGCCATGGTCACCGCGGCGATCGCCAACGACGGCAAGCTGATGAAGCCGTACATGATCGACCAGCTGGAGGCGCCCAACCTGGACGTGCTCGAGCGGACCGATCCGGAGGAGATGAGCCAGCCGCTCTCGGAGGAGAACGCGCAGCTCCTCCAGCAGATGATGGAGAACGTCGTCGAGAAGGGCACCGGTTCGAACGCCAAGATCGACGGTGTCACGGTCGGCGGCAAGACCGGCACCGCCCAGCACGGAGAGAACAACAAGGAACGTCCCTACGCCTGGTTCATCTCCTACGCCAAGACCGACCAGGGCTCCCCGGTCGCCGTGGCCGTGGTGGTCGAGGACAGCTCGGGCACGTCACGTGACGACATCAGCGGCGGCGGACTCGCCGCCCCCATCGCCAAGAAGGTGATGGAGGCGGTGCTCAACGGGAAGCAGTGACGCATGTCACTGATCGACCTGTCACCCCGCCTCATGGGCGCACAATGCGGTACCGGTCGCATATCAGGTCCCGGGCTTGGGCCTATTCCATGCGGCGTGGCCGGTAGCGTATGCGCGAACAGCACACCGCCGGACCACACACACGGGTGCGGTCGGGACTGACGGAGAGGGCTGGAACTGTTATGGAAGAGCCGCGTCGCCTCGGCGGCCGGTACGAGCTGGGCTCGGTGCTCGGCCGCGGTGGCATGGCCGAGGTGTACCTCGCGCACGACACCCGGCTCGGCCGCACCGTCGCCGTGAAGACGCTGCGGGCCGACCTCGCCCGTGACCCGTCCTTCCAGGCCCGGTTCCGCCGTGAGGCCCAGTCGGCCGCCTCGCTGAACCACCCGGCGATCGTCGCGGTGTACGACACCGGCGAGGACTACGTGGACGGGGTCTCCATCCCGTACATCGTGATGGAGTACGTGGACGGCTCCACGCTCAGAGAGCTGCTGCACTCCGGCCGCAAGCTGCTGCCCGAGCGCACCCTGGAGATGACCACCGGCATCCTCCAGGCCCTCGAGTACTCGCACCGCAATGGCATCGTCCACCGGGACATCAAGCCGGCGAACGTCATGCTGACGCGCACCGGCCAGGTCAAGGTGATGGACTTCGGCATCGCGCGCGCCATGGGCGACGCGGGCATGACCATGACCCAGACCGCGGCCGTCATCGGCACCGCCCAGTACCTCTCCCCGGAGCAGGCCAAGGGCGAGCAGGTCGACGCCAGGTCCGACCTCTACTCGACCGGGTGCCTGCTGTACGAGCTGCTCACCGTACGTCCGCCGTTCGTCGGCGACTCCCCGGTGGCCGTCGCCTATCAGCATGTCCGGGAAGAGCCCCAGCCGCCGAGCAACTTCGACCCCGAGATCACGCCCGAGATGGACGCGATCGTGCTGAAGGCGCTGGTCAAGGACCCCGACTACCGCTACCAGTCGGCCGACGAGATGCGCGCCGACATCGAGGCCTGCCTCGATGGCCAGCCGGTCGCCGCGACGACGGCGATGGGCGCGGTGGGCTATGGCGGCTACGGCGGTCAGCGCCCCGAGGACCAGCCGACCACGGCGCTGCGTGCCACCGACCCGGGCGGGCAGACGTCGATGCTGCCGCCGGTGAACCCGGACGACGGCGGATACGGCTACGACGACCGCCCGGACCGCCGCCGTCAGAAGAAGTCGAACACCTCGACGGCCCTGCTCGTGGTGGCGGGCATCCTGGTGCTCATCGGTGCGATCCTCATCGGCAAGGAGATCTTCAGCCAGGACGGCGGCGACGGCAAGGTCAGCGTCCCGAACCTGGTCGGCAAGCCCTTCACCGAGGCCCAGCGGCTCGCGACCAACTCGAACGTCAAGGCCGTACGGGGGGGCACCGCCCGCTGCGACGAGCCGAAGGGCAGCGTGTGCAGCCAGGACCCGGCTGCCACCGACGGCGCCAAGATGAATGAGGGCGAGACCATCAAGGTCCTCCTCTCGGAGGGCGCGCCGCTGGTGGAGGTGCCCGATGTCACGGCCTCCCAGGAGGAGACCGCCACCACGCGCCTGGAGAAGGACGGCTTCGACGTCAAGGTCGAGGAAGTCGAGTCGGAGGAGACCCCCGGCACGGTCATCAGCCAGGACCCCGAAGGTGGCACCAAGGCCGAGAAGGGCACCCAGGTCACCCTGAAGGTCGCCAAGCAGGCCAAGGAGACAGTGCCGCCTGTGGTGGGTCAGCAGTTCGACGCCGCGAAGAGCCAGCTGGAAACCCTCGGCTTCACCGTGGCACGCACCGATGTCGACTCCGACAAGCCCGCGGGCGAGGTCGTGTCGCAGGACCCGGCGGGCGGCTCCAAGCAGGCCAAGGGCGCCACGATCACGCTCCAGGTCTCCAAGGGTCCGCAGCAGCAACCTCAGACGCAGGTCCCCGAGGTACGGGGCAAGCGTCTGGGTGAGGCCAAGCAGATCCTGGCGGGGTTCGGCTTCACGAACATCACGCTCGCCAACGGCAGCTCCCAGGACGACAACGCGCTCGTCGTCCAGATGGACCCGCAGCCCGGCACCCAGGCCGACCCCGCGGCGACGTCGATCACTCTCCAGACGCTCGGCGGAGGCGGCAACCAGCAGGGCGGCAACAACAACGGCGGAGGCTTCGGCTTCGGCGGTTAGCAGCAGCGGAGTGTTCGGCCGTAGGGGCCGTCCGCCCCGGCCGCAGCACAGCACAGAGCCCCGGCAATCCCTACCGGATGCCGGGGCTCTGTGCTGTGCTGCCGCGCTACTGCGGCGTTCTGACGAGGGTAGGCCCGTCAGCGCAGTTCCCGGGGCCTCGTACGGGCGCTGTCGACCTTCTCCGTGCGCTCCAGCTCGCCCCAGACCACATACCGGTAATCGGAGGTGTACAGAGGCGTGCAGGTCGTCAGGGTGATGTAGCGGCCGGGAGCGGTCCTGCCCGACTCCTTAGGCACCGGCTGGAGCACGTCGACGTTGAACTTCGAGGTCTGCTTCAGGTCCTTGAAGACCCGGTAGACGTACCAGGTGTCCCTGGTCTCGAAGACGATCGGGTCCCCGGTCCTGATCTGGTGGATGTTGTGGAACTTGGCGCCGTGGCCGTCGCGGTGGGCGGCAAGGGTGAAGTTCCCCCGCTTGTCGGTGGGCAGCGCCGACTTGATGGGGTCGGTGTAGTAGCCCGCGACACCGTCGTTGAGGGTCTCGGGGTCGGTGCCCTTCTTCACCAGCACCTCACCGCCGCCCATGGCAGGGACGTGGAGGAAGCCGATGCCGTCCTTGGTGTCCAGCTCGCCCGGCCCCTGGGGGACGGCCCAGTTGTGGCGCACCCGGTCGCTCTCCTTGGTGGCCGCGCGGTCCGCGAGGACGTTGGTCCACCAGAGCGAGTAGACGACGAAGAGCGCGAGCAGCACTCCCGCGGTGATCAGCAGTTCGCCGAAGACACTGATGACGCCGGCGATCCGGCTGCGCGCACGTGCCACTGCACCTGCCCCTGTTTCCTGTCGTTCTGGAAATCCGGTCCGGTCACGCCTCAGCCGACGAGCGCATCGGGCTTGCCCTTGCTCCGCGGGCGTTCGTCGACCATCTTGCCCCACACGATCATTCGGTACGTACTCGTGAATTCGGGCGTGCATGTCGTGAGGGTGATGTAGCGGCCGGGGTCGGTGAATCCGGAGCCATCCGGCACCGGAGCGATCACGCTGGTGTTCGAGGGGGCGGTCTGCGGGAGAATGCTCGCCATCTTGTAGGTGTAATACGCGTCTTGGGTCTCGACGACGATCGGATCCCCGGGCGCGAGACGGTTGATGTAGCGGAACGGCTCACCGTGGGTGTTGCGGTGACCGGCGACTGCGAAGTTGCCCTGCTTGTCGGACGGCATGGCCGTCTTGAGGGCCCCGTCCGCGTAGTGACCGACCATGCCCCTGTCCAGCACCGAGTGCTTGTCGATGCCTTCGGCGATCGGGACGACGACATCGAGCTTGGGGATATGCATGATCGCGAAGCCCTGCCCCGGCTCGAAAGCACCCGGCGCACGGCCCTTGGCCCAGTCATCCTGGATCTGGTTGGCGGCGGCATTGGCCTGCTGTCCGGCGAGGATGTTCGTCCACCACAACTGGTAGGTGACGAACAGCAGCATCAGCACGCCGACGGTGATGAAGAGTTCACCGAAGACCCGGCTGGCGACGACCGCGGGGCTGTCCTTCAGGGCCCGGGCGCGCCGGCGCGCCTCGACCCGGGTGAGCGGGGCGCCCTCCTCGCTCGGCACCTGGCCGGTCGCAGTGGACGCCGGCGCGCCGCCGGCCCTGCGCCGACCCTTCGCGGCACGCCGGCGCTCGGCCCGGCCGCCCGGAGGCCGCTCGGGCGACCCGGCTGGGGACTCGGGTACGGACGCGGGCACCTCTGACGTCCAGGGACTGGAACCGGGACCGGCCCGGTGCGCGGCGTGCCTGCCGTGTCCCCCGGTGGTCCGGTGCGCCGCCGCCTCGTCGGCGGGGGCGTACTGCTGCCCGTACCAGTCCTGTTCGTAACCCGGGGAGTCCTCCGTGGCGTACCGGCCGTATCCGGTCCAGTCCCACTGCTCCGGGGCCGGGGAATGCCCGGGAACGCTCCCGTCCCGGAGCCACGGCGCACCCCCCTCGCCGTTCATGCCAGGGCCTTGCCGCCCACCACCGGCGCGAGCCCTGCCGAGCGGCCGACCGCGCCCGTGTCGCCACATTGCTCAAGCCAGTTGGCGAGCATGAGATGACCGTGCTCCGTGAGGACGGACTCCGGATGGAACTGCACGCCCTCCAGTGCCAGTTCACGATGGCGCAGCCCCATGATGATGCCGTCCTCGGTACGCGCCGTGACCTCCAGCTCGTCCGGGACCGTCGTCGGCTCCGCCGCGAGCGAGTGGTAGCGCGTCGCCGTGAACGGCGAGGGCAGCCCCGCGAAGACGCCCTTGCCCTGGTGCAGTACGAAGGACGTCTTGCCGTGCAGCAGCTCCGGCGCCCGGTCGACGACCCCGCCGTAGGCCACCGCCATCGACTGCATACCGAGGCAGACGCCGAAGACGGGCACTCCGGTCGCCGCGCAGTGGCGGACCATGTCGATGCAGACCCCGGCCTGTTCGGGAGCACCCGGCCCAGGGGACAGGAGCACCCCGTCGAAACCGTCCTGCGCGTGTGCGGTCGACACCTCGTCGTTGCGCACGACCTCGCACTCCCCACCCAGCTGGTAGAGGTACTGGACGAGGTTGAAGACAAAGCTGTCGTAGTTGTCGACGACGAGAATGCGCGCGCTCACTGGCCGTCCACCGTCACATCGTTGAACGGAAGCAGCGGCTCCGCCCAGGGGAACACGTACTGGAACAGCACATAGACGACCGCGAGGGCCAGCACGAGCGAGATGAACGCCCGCGCCCATGCGTTGCCCGGCAGATGCCGCCAGATCCAGCCGTACATGCTGTCCCTTTCTTTTCCTCGTACGGAACCAGACTAAAGGGCGTAAGGGGCCCGTGGGTCAGCTGTGGAAAGCTTCCGGCTTGCCATCCGTCACAGGCCGGGTGCCGTCGAGGTATGCCCATACGATCAGCCGGTGGCTGCTTCCCCACTCCGGATCACAGGTGGTCAACGTCAGGTAGCGCCCCGGACCGTCGAACCCCGACCGCTTCGGTACGGGGTCGATGACCGCGACATCACTGGGTACGGTGCGAAACGGCTCCCGTTTCACTCGATAGGTGAACCAGGTCGTCCCGTCCGTGAGGATCACCGCGTCCCCCGGCCGCAGCCTGGGAAAGTCCTTGAACGGGTCCCCATAAGTGCGGCGGTGGCCTGCCACCGCGAAGTTCCCGGTCTCACCCGGACGAGCACTGCCCGGATAGTGACCCAGGCCCTTCTTCAGGGTGCCGGCGGAGGTGCCCTCCAGCACGGGCCAGTCCCATTCCGCCCCGAAGCGGGGTATGTACAGCACGGCGAAAGGCTTGCCCGGTTCGTACCCGCGGGACGGAGCCGAGGGCGCCGGGGTGGTCGACGGTGGCGGTGAAGGCGACGGTTCGAGGGGAAGCCGGGTCCATTCCTCCTGGAGCCGGACGATCTCGTCGTCCGAGGCGTCGGCGGCCTTCACTCCGGTCCAGAGCAGCAGATACGCCACGAAGAGCACGATCACGGCGCCGGCCGTGACGCAGATCTCGCTGAGGGTCCTGACGATCAGTCGCAGCGATCCCGCTCGCACCGGCCGCCCCTCCCCGCTCCCCGGGAGCAAGGTCCTGTCCCGCCCTAGGGGACCGGCTCCGCGTAATGCAGATCCACTGTGCCCGAATAGCCGGGAAGAGTCACCGCATCGCGCTCGTCCACTTTCCAGCCGAGGCCGTACGCCTGCACATAGAGCTGGTAGTTCTGGATCGCGGGCGACGCCGTCAGCGACCGCTTGAGCCGATCCGGGTCGCCTACAGCGGTGATCTTGTACGGGGGTGAGTAGACGCGGCCCTGGAGGATGAGCGTGTTGCCTACACACCGTACGGCGCTGGTGGAGATCAACCGCTGGTCCATGACCTGGATACCCTCGGCCCCGCCCTGCCACAGCGCGTTCACCACGGCCTGGAGGTCCTGCTGGTGGATGACCAGGTCATTGGCCTGGGGCTCCGGATAGCCAGGGGCTGCCTGGGCGTTCGCGGGAGCATCATTGAGGGTGACGGTGACGGCCCGGCCCCGGACCTTCTCGGTCCCCGCGTCCTTCTCAAGGGCCTGGAACCGCTCGTCCTGGGCCTTGGTGGACCCGTCGTCGCGACGGGCGAGTGCGTCGACATCACCGCGGACCGCCGCGGTGGACCGGTCCAGCTCGGCGTTCTTCTCGCTGCGCTGCTGGATCAGGTCGGAGAGCTTCAGCAGCGAGTCGTCGGTGCGGAGGTTGGTGCCCTTGGCGGTGTTGAAGCTGGTGACGAAAATCAGCCCGGCGAGCGCGAAAACGGCAGCGGTCAGCAGCCGGACCGGCCGCGGCGCGAAACGGCGGACCGGCCCTGGGGGAGTGTCGGCGGAATTGCTCAACGTACCCTTACTCCTACGGTGACCGCGGAAGCACTACGCTAACGGACGCCCGGGGGAGGCCGTGAGCCCCCTCGCCCCCGCCCCGGCGCCAGCCACATTTCCCCTGCGCGGTCACGCAGCGCATCGACAGGAGAGTCCCTCGTGCCGAAGTCACGTATCCGCAAGAAGGCCGACTTCACACCGCCGCCGGCGGCGAAGCAGGCGACGAGCATCAAGCTGACGAACCGCAGCTGGGTGGCGCCGGTGATGCTGGCGCTGTTCCTGATCGGGCTCGCCTGGATCGTCGTCTTCTACGTGACCGACGGCCGGCTTCCCATTCAGTCCTTCGGCAACTGGAACATCGTGGTCGGCTTCGGCTTCATCGCCGGTGGCTTCGCCGTCTCCACGCAGTGGAAGTAGCCGCGACCTAGCCGTCGGGGAACCGCCGGGGGGAGCCGCAGAGGGCAGATGTCAAGCTCTGCCCCGACCTTGTCCACAGAGTTATCCACAGCAGTGGGAAAGGTCAGACGATCTGTGGATAACTCTCATCGGACGGTGACTCCAATGTGACTGCGGCGGCCATTCCGGGGAACGGCTCTCCGCCCGCGTGCCCCTTGCCCCTCCTGGGAAATCCCAGATCAGGGACAAGGGGCACAGCTGTTCCCGACAGCCCGCACAAGATCCGCCACACGCTGTGGACAACCATGGGGAAATCTCGCTCAGGTGAGCGACTGGGTCCTCAGGACCACGGTGACGATGATCGCCATCAGCACCAGCGCACAGGTCCCGAACTGCACCAGGGATCGGCGCCGGGCCGGGGCGTGCACCATGCCGAAGGCGATGACTCCGCCTGCGACCAGCCCGCCGATATGGGCCTCCCAGGCGATCCCGCTCCAGGTGAAGGTGAACAGCAGATTCAGCGCGAGCAGCGCGATCACCGGGCGCAGGTCGTAATTCATCCGGCGCATCAGCACGATGGTGGCGCCGAGCAGTCCGAAGATCGCACCGGACGCCCCGAGTGCGCCCTGGTTCGGCGCGGCCAGCAGATAGGTGAGGGCGCTGCCCGCGAGCCCGGAGAGCATATAGAGCGCGAGGAAGCGCACCCTGCCGAGCGCTGCCTCCAGGGGCCCACCGAGCCACCACAGGCCGAGCATGTTGAAGGCGATGTGCCAGATCTCCTGATGCAGGAACATCGAGGTCACCAGGCGGTACCACTCGCCGTCGGCGACACCGACCACCTGCCCGAGCTGCGGACTGAACGCGGCACCCACGAGATCGAGCCGCAGGACCAGGGTCTTGTCGGCGAGCACCGCGAGGAAGACCGCGAGGTTGACGCCCAGAAGGATCTTGGTGACGAGACGGGGGTCACCTGAAATGACGGCGCTTCCCGTGATCGTGCGTGGCCGGCTGGCGGTCGCCGCGTGTCCCGTACCGGATCCGCTGCGCACGCACTCCGGGCACTGGAAGCCGACCGAGGCGCTGACCATGCACTCCGGGCAGATCGGGCGCTCACAGCGCGTGCAGCGGATGCCCGTCTCCCGGTCCGGGTGGCGGTAGCAGCTCGGCAGCCCCTGGGCCGCCTGGTGCTGGTCCGGGCTTCCTGGCGCCTGATCCATGAGGTCCCCTCATCTTCTGGCCCTCGTCCTGCGGGGCCTGCGCAACGCATCGCGCCCCGCTCGTCTTACGGACGAGCGGGGCGGAAAGGTTCCCGTGCGGGAGCCGGGCGCTCCATACGGGCGCCCTGGCCGGTTCAGCCCTCGCGGGTCTCGATCACGACGGACTCGATCACGACGTCGTTGACCGGGCGGTCGGTGCGCGGGTTGGTCTGGGCGGTGGCGATGGCGTCCACGACCTTCTTGCTCGCATCGTCGGCGACCTCGCCGAAGATGGTGTGCTTGCGGGTCAGCCAGGCGGTCGGCGACACGGTGATGAAGAACTGCGAGCCGTTGGTGCCCGGGCCTGCGTTGGCCATGGCCAGCAGGTACGGCTTGTCGAAGGCCAGGTCGGGGTGGAACTCGTCGGCGAACTCGTAGCCGGGGCCGCCGGTGCCGTTGCCCAGCGGGTCGCCGCCCTGGATCATGAAGCCGCTGATCACCCGGTGGAAGACCGTGCCGTCGTACAGCCTGTCCGTGGACTTCTTGCCGGTCGCCGGGTTCGTCCACTCGCGCTGGCCCGTGGCGAGCTCGGTGAAGTTCTTGACCGTCTTCGGCGCGTGGTTCGGCAGAAGCCGGACGTTGATGTCGCCGTGGTTGGTCTTCAGGGTGGCGTAAAGCTGCTCGGCCACGATGTGCCTTCCTTGAGTCTTCTCTGACGTCAACCGATCCTCGCACGGAAGTGCCGTCGGTATGGAAACCGTGACCCAGATGCCTGTCCCGCATGCCGAGTGGGCGCCTGGCAGGCATGATTTCGAAAAGGGCGGAAAGGCGAACTGTGCCCCGCCAGGGACACCAAACCCCTCAACCTGCCACGACCGCCACCGAGGAGGAGGATCCCGTGACCCGCATGGAAAGCGTGCGTGCCGCGACCGATACGGCCAAGGAAGGCGTGCTGCACGCCGCGGAAGTGGTGGCGCCCTACGCCGAAACGGCGAAGGACCAGGCCGCGCAGTACGCGCACGAGGCCCGCGTCTATCTCGCCCCCAGGGTCTCCCGTGCCACCCAGCAAGCCCGTCAGCAGTGCCGCACCCAGTACAAGGCCCATGTGGCCCCGCATGTGCCGCCGAAGGTCGACATCGCCGCTCACCGGGCCGCCGTCATGACCCGGAGTGCCGCGCGTCAGGCGGCGGACTACACGAAGCCCCGGCTCGAGCACGCCGTCGCGGTGGCCCAGCCCGTGGGGCAGGAGGCCGCGGCCCGATCCACAGCTGCCCTGGCCGCGCTGCGCGGCCAGGTGTCGGCGAAAGAGGTCCGGAAGCTGGTGAGGAAGCACGAGCGGCGCGCGAAGGCGGGCCGTGTGGCCAAGGGCGTGGGTCTGCTCAGCGTGGTGGCCCTGGGGCTCTTTGCCGCCTGGAAGTGGTGGGACAAGCAGGCCAACCCGGACTGGCTGGTCGAGCCGCCGGCTCCCACCGAGGTCTCGGCCGACTCCGGCGCGTCCTTCACCTCGGACGACAGGAGCGGCAAGGCGGCGCTGGATCCCGAGGTCCAGGCCAAGGAGGCGGACTCCGAGTCGGGCGGCGAGGACCGTCGCTGACTCCGGCTGACGCCGAGGTCATGGGCGCCGGGAAGGCGGAATGCTTCCCGGCGCCTCATGCCGCCGGGGTGGCGAGCGCCGCGCCGGGCACCGGCAGTGGGCCCTGGAGCAGCGCCAGGCCGTCCGGCGGCTCTGCGCGATAACGCACCGACGGTGAGGTGCCATGGGCCTCTGCCCCGATGCGCTGCTTGATCGTCGGCGGCAGCGACCGGTCCCGTGGCGCCCGTTGCGGTGTCGCCCCCTGCCTTGGTACGCGCCCCGCGCCGGGGGTCTGTGGCTCATATGTCTGTTGCGTCCTTCGCGTCTGTCGCGTCTGTCGCGTCTTTCGCGGAGTGACGCGCTCCCCCGTCTCCACCCGCACCGGCAGCGCGGGCCGCTTGCGGGAGGCGGATGCGGAGCCGGTCAGCCCCAGTGAGGCGAACAGCGCGGCAAGCAGGGAGATGAGAGCGGTCCACAGACTTGTGACCTTGACGGCGGCCATGACCCCTCGCTTTCGGGATAGGGCGTTTTACATACCTTCCTCATGATGTGGACGCATCTCGAGAAGTCGGGGATCTACGCCACGAGTCGAGCGATCTTCAGATGAACACCACCCGTCCGGCCTACGCTCCCCCGCCACCACCGCACGGGTCGAGCATTCCCGCGAGCCCTTCCCCAGGCCCCGTGAACCCCTTGACCTCATTGGCGAGTACGGCTCCTAACACCCCCGCACCACGGGTGCAACCCGGAACGGAGACGGCGTGCTGCGCCGAACGCGGCACGGGCGACGCAGAGGCGACGCAGAGGCGCACAAGGGCGCGAAAAAGCCCCTCCGGCTTACGTTTCCGCAAGTCGGAGGGGCTTTCATCCGGTGGAGCCTAGGGGAGTCGAACCCCTGACATCTGCCATGCAAAGACAGCGCTCTACCAACTGAGCTAAGGCCCCGGAACAGGGAACAGAGTACCGGGTCACCCCCCTGATCCTGCAAAAGGATTGGGACTCCCGGTATCCGACCACTCTCCGTAGGATGCTCGTCAGGTTCGCGGCAGCGAAGCCGACGCATGGGGAAGCGATGGGGAGACGCACATGGACGCAGCACAGCAGGACACGACCGCGAGAGCGAGAGAGCTTCAGCGCAGCTGGTACGGAGAGCCTCTGGGGGCGCTCTTCCGCAGGCTGATAGACGATCTGGGGCTCAACCAGGCGCGGCTCGCGGCAGTGCTCGGGCTGTCGGCACCAATGCTCTCCCAGCTGATGAGCGGGCAGCGGGCCAAGATCGGCAACCCTGCGGTGGTCCAGCGCGTCCAGGCCCTTCAGGAACTGGCCGGGCAGGTGGCCGACGGCAGCGCCAGTGCCGCCGAGGCCACGGCCCGGATGGACGAGATCAAGAAGTCGCAGGGCGGGTCCGTACTCACCAGCACCGGGCAGACCACGACCAGCTCCGGAGCTCCGACCGTGCGCCGGGTGGTCCGGGAGATCCAGTCGCTGCTGCGCTCGGTGGCGGCGGCCGGGGACATCATCGACGCGGCGGACACCCTCGCAGCGACGCACCCCGAGCTGGCAGAGTTCCTCAGGGTGTACGGCGCGGGGCGTACGGCCGACGCGGTCGCCCACTACGAGTCGCACCAGAGCTGAGGACGAGGTCCGGGGGCGCCGAAGCCCCCGGGCAGGGCACGGCATCGGAACAGGGAACCGGGGGCGGGCGCGGCACAATGGGTGAGGTCTTCGCTGGTCGGTACGAGCTGATCGACCCGATCGGCCGTGGTGGGGTCGGCGCGGTCTGGCGCGCCTGGGATCAGCGGCGGCGGCGCTACGTAGCCGCGAAGGTCCTCCAGCAGAGCGACGCCCACACACTGCTGCGCTTCGTGCGTGAGCAGGCGCTGCGCATCGACCATCCCCATGTCCTGGCCCCGGCGAGCTGGGCCGCGGACGACGACAAGGTGCTGTTCACCATGGATCTGGTGAGCGGCGGTTCGCTGGCCCACCTGATCGGGGACTACGGCCCGCTGCCGCCGCGCTTCGTGTGCACCCTGCTCGACCAGCTGCTGTCCGGGCTCGCGGCGGTGCACGCCGAGGGGGTCGTGCACCGAGACATCAAGCCGGCCAACATCCTGCTGGAAGCCACCGGGACCGGACGGCCGCACCTGCGGCTGTCCGACTTCGGTATCTCCATGCGCAAGGGCGAGCCCCGGCTGACCGAGACGAGCTATGTCGTGGGGACGCCCGGCTATCTCGCCCCCGAGCAGATGCTGGGTGCCGAGCCGGACTTCCCCGCCGACCTCTTCGCGGTCGGCCTTGTCGCCCTCTATCTGCTCCACGGCCAGAAGCCCGACGCCCGGGCTCTGGTCGAGCACTTCGCCGCACACGGGACTCCGGGCGCTCCCCAGGGCATCCCCGAGCCGCTGTGGCAGGTACTCGCCAGTCTGCTCCAGCCGGACCCGCAGACGCGGTTCCGTACGGCCACGGGGGCGCGCAAGGCGCTGGCCTCCGCCGTGGAGCTGCTGCCCGAGCCGGGAACCGACGACGAACCGGTCGAGGTCTTCGACCAGATCGGGCCGCTGCCCAGCGGCTTCGGCCCCGAAGGCCCCGAGCGGCCCGCACACCCTGAGCGGTCCGCGCCCACGACCGCGCCCACGACTCCGTCGGCACCGCCGGCGGCTCCCGCCGAGGGCCAGGCCCCCGTGGTCGGCCCGTCGCACACCGGTTCCGCGACGACCGGCTCCGCGGCTGCGCCCGCTCCGCACAACGCGACCGGCCGGCAGCAACCCGTCGACCACGGCCCGCACACACCGCCGCCCGCACCGCCGGCGCCACCCATGCCCGCACCCTCCGAGACGGGTTCCTTCCATCTCGCGCCGCCGCCCGCGCAGCAGACGGCGCAGACCGTGCCGGTGACCTACGGACAGACTCCGACGCGCCCCTACACCGCCGAGGCCCCGCGCCCGCCCGCGCCCATGCCCGTCTCCCCGCCCCCGCGCGTCGACAGCCGCGAGCCCTCCCCGCACGTGCGCCCGGGACCACCCCCGAAGGTGGCGATCCCGGTGCTGCTGGTGGCCCTGGTCTGCTTCGCCGTGGGCATCTGGGCACTCACCCAGGTGTGACGCCCGCCGTCCGGTCCTCAGGCTGCCGGGCGGTGTCTCCGCGCCAGGACCCTCCAGCCTCCGAGAACCAGCAACAGCACGGTCCCGGCCCCGATCCCGGCCACCGCGACGAGCTTCATCGTGTCGCTCCTGGCCGCCCCGGGGCCGCTGACCCCCTTGGCCACCGCGTCCCGGTCGTCGTCGGTGACGGCGAATATCCCGGGCTGTCCGTCGTAGCCGGGACCCTGCTTCGCCTGCCGCGTCACATTCACCCGCAGCGTCAGTGGCACGGCCTTGTCGCCGTACTTCTCCGCGAGTGCCGGACTGAGCGCCGCCGACACGTAGTACCAGCCGGCGAAACGCATACCGCTCGCGCTCTCATTGCTGTCGAAACGGTTCTCGTAGGCCACCGGAGGCAGTGACTTCAGCCCCAGCGACGAGGGCTTTCCGTCGTACGGCCCCGCCGCCTGGAGCACGTAGCCGCGGGCGGGATTGTGCAGTGCCACCACCAGGGCGTCGCTGACGTAGTCGGTGCTCGCCGTGCTCGAGCCCAGGTCGGCGGCGACGAAGAGCTGCTGACCCCAGTCGACCGGCACCCGGAAGTAGCGTGTCTGCCCGGGCTTGATGTCGTCGCGCCACTCGCCCTGCCCGATGCTCATGGCGTCGTTGAAGCCGGTACCGCCCGCCCGCTTCTGCGGGCCGCCCGCGGGCGGTGCGGGGGAGGCCGATGGCCAGTCCTCGGGGGCTTCGGTGGGCCCCGCGGCCTTGAGTGGGGGCTCCTCGTCGTAGCGGATCTCCAGATCCCAGTCGTCCGGTGTGGACGTCGGTTTCGTGGTCCGCTCGACGAGCACGTAGTACGCGCCGCGCTCCTGGCAGTTGGTGCTGTCCGGCTCGATCATCCGATGCGCGTAGGCGGCGATCGGGCGGGTGAAGGTGCCCCCCTCGAAGGACGCGTCCTGCGTGCTGCACTGGGAGTCCGTGCCGCTCTTGAGGCTCACGGTGATGCCGTCGCCGTACTCCACCTTGCCGCCCGCCCTGGGTACGGCCACCACCGAGACATAGGCGTTCGTCCTGGCGTCGAGATCGAGGCGGTAGTAGAGCTTGCCGTCCTTCTTGATGCGATCCCGGTAGACGGAACCGGGCGTGAGCCGCTGGGCGTTGCTGTTGACGGTGGCGCCACGGACCGGCTTGGCCTTGCTGTCGAAGGAGTACGAGCCGGGCGCGTCCGCCGCCTGCGCCGTACCGCCCGGCAGCGCCATCACGGCGCACAACGCCGCGCACCACGCCGCCGTCATCCTGCCCCGGCTGTGGCCCCGGCCCTTGCCGCGCTGCCTCATCGCGCCCTCCCCCATGTCGTGTCCGTGCGGCCGTTCCTGCCCCGCGACGCCCGTGTGCGTACGAGAGCGAAAACGATCCCGGCGATCAGGACGACCGCGCCACCCGCGACCATCGCGGTCATGGTGCCGGTCCATCCTGCCCCGCCCGTCCCGGCGCTGTCCGCGCGGGTGGCCGGCTTCTTCACCGCCACCGGCGCGCCGTACTGCGGCCCCGACTTCGCCTCGCCGAGCACTGCCACTCGCAGCACCACACCGACCTGCGGGTTCTCCGCGATCTCGGCGGCCCGGGAGCCGAGTGTGACGGCGATGTAGTAGTCGCCGTCCTGGTGCACGGGAATGACATTGGGGTGGTGCTCATAGCGGTTGGTCCAGGAGACCGGGACCGTGCCCATCTTCAGCGCGGCCGGCCGTCCGTTGTAGACCGTCCGCTGCCCGAACTCGATGGTGCCGCCGCCCACCGGCGCCCGCGCCGGAGTGAACACGTCCGTGGCACCGTACGACCAGTTCCCCGAGGTTCCCGAAGTTCCCGAAGTTCCCGAAGTTCTCCCGACAGTTGGCTCGTTCGCGAACTCCACGTCGTAGCGCAGCTGCTGCCCCCAGCCGACGTGGACCTTGTACCAGCGTGTCTGCGAAGGAAGTATCCGGTCGCGCCACACGCCCTGACCGATCTCCCTGGCGTCGTTGAATCCCGTGCCCCCCGCCACGTCCTCCGGGTCGCCCAGCGGCATGACCGCGCCCTTGTCGCCCTTGCCGTAGTCCGGTCGCGACTCGGCCGGTGTGACGCCGCGCGCGAGCGGCTTCTCGACTCCGTATGTCAGCTCGAGCGGCCAGCGGGTGGAGTCCGAGCCCGGTGCGCTCTTCCGCTCGACCACAAGCCAGTAACGCCCCGCCCTGTCACAGGTATTGCCACCTCTCGCACTGGGCACTCGTGCGACCGCCGAGGTGAGCGGGGTGGCTCCCTCCACCTGGAAGAAGTGCTCGGTGCTGGACTCGCAGGAGCTGAAAGAACTGCCCGAACCCCCGCTGTCGTACTCGATCCTGGTGCCCAGGGCGTCGAGCTGGTCGATGGCCGACCCGGGTTGCGGCACGGCCGTCGCCGAGAAGTCCGCCGTGGAGACCGCGTCGAGGCCGACCGCGTAGTGCCTCTTCTCGCCCGGCCCGAGGGAGTCCAGGTACTGCCCCGGCGCGAGCACGGGTGCGGCGGCACGCCCCGGTGTGCCCTCGACCGGTTTGCCGCGCAACCGGTAGCCGTCCGCGGACAGCCGCGCGGAGCGTTGCAGCTGCCGGGCCAGAGCCTCGGCGTCGGGTGCCTCGTAGTAACGCCCGTTGCCGGCTTCGGCGATGCACTCCAGTTGCCTGCGGGCGGCGCCGCGCACCTGGAAGCCCACGGTGTCGATGCGCAGCCCGGCCCCCTCGTCGGCGAGCTGCTTCGCGACCTCGCAGGGCTCCGGTGTGCCGCAGGTGTCCTCGCCGTCCGAGACCAGCAGGATCGTGCGGGTGCCGATCTCCCCGCCCGTGGGCTCGGGAAGGTCCTGGGCGGCCTTCTGGAGCGAGAGGCCGATGGGAGTGTCCCCCTTGGGCCGCACGGACCCGACCGCCTGCTTCAGGGCCGCCCGGTCGAGCGCCCGCACGGGCCGGACGAGACGGGTGTCGGTGCAGCCCCGGGGCTGGTCCGCACCGTAGACCCGCAGACCGGTGGGATGCCCGTCGGGGAGTGCGTCCACAACACCGGCGACCGCCGACCGGGCGGCCTCCATCCGCGTCCGCCCCGTGCCGTCGTCATCGGCCATCGAGCCGGACGAGTCGAGAACCATGACAAGTCCGCCGGCCCCGCCCGCCTCCGGCGCCGGGGCTCTTTCGGCGCGTGCTCCCGACAACGCGGCGGCGGGCGGCACTGTGATCGCCAGGGCGAGCAGCGCTCCGGTGGTGAGAAGTGCCGTACGCGTACGGCGCCAATGCCTGGAATGCATCCGCCGATCCCCCTCCACACCGACATCAACTTTGCATACGCAAGCTATTCATTCGCGAAGGTGAACACAAGGCCACAGCGTCACGATCAGGCAACAGAGCGCGCGCACCCCATCCCGCCCCCTGCACCGGAAACAGCGCGGAGCCCCGGCCGCTCAGCGGCCGGGGCTCCGTCACTTCGTTCTTGTCTGGGGCTCACACACCCGAACCTGCGGGCACGGAGTCGGTCGCCTCCGTCCACAGATCCTGCTCGGCGCGATCCGCCTGGATCTGGCGGTACACGAGGAGCCCGCCGATGGCGGCCAGTGCGACCAGGAGAAGCTTCTTCACCGCGCGACCTCGTCTTTCCTTGACGTATGAGGACCTCTGGCGCCCGACTATACACACCGACCGATACCGTTCGGTGACCTGAGTCCGCACCGGCTCCCGGCCAGCGAGCCGCCAATTCCACGGCGGCGACGAGCAGTCGGCCCGACCGACCCGTGGACCGGGAAAGCGGCAGGGCACGCCGGAGAGCCGACGGACGTGCCACTGCACCGGGCACGGGGCGTGGGCCGGCATCCGCGCGGACAGACAGGCGCGCTACTTCGTCAGCTGGTCCGTCAGGTCCTGGACGAGACGCCAGTCGTCGCCGTCCCGCTCGAAGACGAACACGTGGGACCCCACATAGGGCAAGTCCGGACTCAGCTTCCTGCCGTACGTGTCGGAGGTGTACGGAGTGGTGATCTCATTGACGTTCACAATGAATTGGCCGCCTTTTCTCTCCACCCGGCTCACGATGGCTCTGGCATCGGCCTGATTCCAGACCCTGCCGGCCGGCGGGGCTTCCTTCCGCCACAACGCCCCAGGCGCATCCCACGCCGCTGGAAGAACTCCTCGGCAGCCTGCTCGAGAGAATTCCGTTCCGCCTCCCGCTCGGCCGCCGCTGCCTGGCTCTTCACCACCAGCCCGCCGGGCACCGCCACAAGCACCGCCGCGGCCGCGGCCAGTCCCACCTTGTGCTTCTTCTGCACGTTGCTCCCCCACCCCCAGATGCATCGACATATCGATGCATCAATCTCCCGGGAGAGTAACAACGATCAAACCTCCCGCCTCGACAAATCCGCAGGTAGGAGGCTTGATGGCGCGAGCTTGGCCAGCTGAGATCACGTGAGGTCGGCGTTGCGGCTTCGGAGTCGGGCAGTCTGCGGACCTACGGATCCGCCCACCGGCTGATGTCAGCCGGCGACGTCAAAGGCCCCCAACCAAGATCGGTTGGGGGCCTTTGCACTGGTGGGGCTAACAGGATTTGAACCTGTGGCCTCATCCTTATCAGGGATGCGCTCTAACCAACTGAGCTATAGCCCCTCCGCGCTGCGCGCTGACTCCTGAAGGTTAGCGCACGTGGGGGGTAGTCCCAAAATCGGTTACCTACCCCCCGGACCCTCCGCTACTCGTCCTCCGCAAGCGTGAGCTCGATGCCGCCCACGAACCCGGCCGAGATGTTGTAGATGAAGGCTCCCAGCGTCGCCAGGGCAGTGGCGAGCACCACATCGATGACCGCGATCACCGAGGTGAAGACGAGTACGCGCGGCAGCGACAGGAACGCCTCGAGGTCGAAACCGCCGCTCTCCCCGGCATCGCTGACCGTGGTCGCCTCGCTGATCGTGCCACCGACCTCCGAGAAGACACCCATGGCGTCCATGACCATCCACAGCACCGCGGAAGCGACGATCGTGCAGATGCCGATGGCGATGGAGAGCAGGAAGCTCACCTTCATCACCGACCACGGGTCGGCCTTGGCCACGCGCAGCCGTGCCTTGCGCGTCCTCGGCTGAGTGGTCGCTCCCGTACGCGGGCGACGTACCGCGCCCGTGCTCCCGCCCGAGGGGGCCGTCTGCCCGGCCGCCGTGGCCGGCTGCCGACCTTCCTCAGTACCCGGTTCGCCCTGAGGCGAGGGGTACGCCTGGGGTGGGTGGTATGGCTGCGTTCCCTGCTGCTGCACCGGCTGCTCCTGCTCCCCGCCATCGCTCTCGTACGGGGGCTTCGGCCCCCCGGTGTCCGTCACGGTAGCCCCCCGGGGGCCGCCCGGGGAGCCGGGGGCGCCGTTCGGTCCGGCGGCCCCGGCAGCGGCAGCCGAACCGGCGCCCTCGGCTCCACTCACGTCCTACTCCTCGTGCTCGCCGGCCGCGTCGGCCACCACGGCAGCGTCCTCGACCTCGTCGGCGCCATCAGCGCCGTCGACTGCCTCGGCCTCGCGCCCCGCCTCGGCGTTACGCGCGATACCGACCACGGCGTCCCGCTTGCCCAGGTTGATCAGCTGGACGCCCATGGTGTCACGGCCCGTCTCCCTGACTTCGTTGACTCGCGTACGAATCACACCGCCGGACAACGTGATGGCGAGGATCTCGTCGGTCTCCTCGACCACCAGCGCGCCCACGAGCGAACCGCGGTCCTCCACGATCTTGGCGGCCTTGATACCGAGGCCACCCCGGCCCTGGACGCGGTACTCGTCGACGGCGGTCCGCTTCGCGTATCCGCCGTCGGTGGCGGTGAACACGAACGTACCGGGCCGGACCACGTTCATCGAGAGCAGCTCGTCACCTTCGCGGAAGCTCATGCCCTTCACACCGGAGGTCGCCCGGCCCATCGGCCTGAGGGCCTCGTCCGTGGCAGTGAACCGGATCGACTGCGCCTTCTTGCTGATCAGCAGCAGATCGTCATCGGCCGACACGAGCTCGGCACCGATCAGCTCATCGTCGCTGCCGTCCTCCGTCTCCCGCAGGTTGATCGCGATGACTCCGCCGGAACGCGGGGAGTCATAGTCCTTCAGCGGGGTCTTCTTCACCAGACCCCCCTTGGTGGCGAGCACCAGATACGGCACGGCCTCGTAGTCGCGGATCGCGAGGATCTCGGCGATCTGCTCGTCCGGCTGGAAGGCCAGCAGGTTGGCGACATGCTGCCCACGGGCATCGCGGCCGGCATCCGGCAGCTCGTACGCCTTGGCCCGGTAGACCCGGCCCTTGTTGGTGAAGAACAGCAGCCAGTGGTGCGTGGTGGAGACGAAGAAGTGGTCGACGATGTCGTCTTCCTTCAGCTTCGTGCCGCGTACACCCTTGCCGCCGCGCTTCTGGGAGCGGTAGTCGTCGGTCTTGGTGCGCTTCACATAGCCGCCACGCGAGATGGTGACGACGATGTCCTCCTCGGCGATCAGGTCCTCGATGGACATGTCACCGTCGAAGGGCACCAGCTTGGAGCGCCGGTCGTCGCCGAACTTCTCCACCAGGGTGGCGAGTTCCTCGCTGACGATCCCGCGCTGCTTCTCCGGCGAGGCGAGGATCGCGTTGTACTCGTTGATCTTCGCCTGGAGCTCGTCGTGCTCCTGCACGATCTTCTGCCGCTCCAGGGCTGCCAGCCTGCGGAGCTGCATCTCCAGGATCGCGTTGGCCTGGATCTCGTCGATCTCCAGCAGGTCCATCAGCCCACCGCGCGCGATCTCGACCGTGTCACTGCGCCGGATGAGCGCGATGACCTCGTCGATGGCGTCGAGCGCCTTGAGCAGACCGCGCAGGATATGGGCCCGCTCCTCGGCCTTGCGCAGCCGGAACTTGGTCCTTCGGACGATGACCTCGATCTGGTGCGTCACCCAGTGGCGGATGAACGCGTCCAGCGACAGGGTGCGCGGCACACCGTCGACCAGCGCCAGCATGTTGGCGCCGAAGTTGGTCTGGAGGTCGGTGTGCTTGTAGAGGTTGTTGAGGACGACCTTCGCGACGGCGTCCCGCTTGAGCACGATCACCAGCCGCTGGCCGGTGCGGGACGAGGTCTCGTCGCGCACGTCGGCGATGCCGCCGACCTTGCCGTCCTTCACCAGGTCGGCGATCTTCTGCGCGAGGTTGTCCGGGTTCACCTGGTACGGAAGCTCCGTGACCACCAGGCACTGGCGGTTCTGGATCTCCTCGACCTCGACCACCGCGCGCATCGTGATGGAGCCGCGGCCGGTGCGGTACGCCTCCTCGATGCCCTTGCGGCCCACGACCAGCGCACCGGTCGGGAAGTCAGGGCCCTTGATCCGCTCGATCAGTGCGTCGAGGAGCTCCTCGTGGCTGGCCTCCGGGTGCTCCAGCGCCCACTGGGCACCGGCCGCAACCTCGCGCAGATTGTGCGGCGGGATGTTGGTGGCCATACCGACGGCGATACCCGCGCTGCCGTTGACCAGCAGGTTCGGGAAGCGGGACGGCAGGACCGTCGGCTCCTGGTTACGGCCGTCGTAGTTGTCCTGGAAGTCGACGGTGTCCTCGTCGATGTCCCGGAGCATCTCCATCGACAGCGGCGCCATCTTGCACTCGGTGTAGCGCATGGCGGCGGCCGGGTCGTTGCCCGGGGAGCCGAAGTTGCCGTTGGAGTCGACGAGCGGCAGACGCATCGACCACGGCTGCGCGAGACGGACGAGCGCGTCGTAGATGGAGGAGTCGCCGTGCGGGTGGTACGTACCCATGACGTCACCGACGACACGGGCGCACTTGTAGAAGCCCTTCTCGGGCCGGTAGCCGCCGTCGTACATCGCGTACAGCACGCGGCGGTGCACGGGCTTGAGGCCGTCCCGTACGTCCGGCAGCGCACGCGAGACGATGACGGACATCGCGTAGTCCAGGTAGGAACGCTGCATCTCCGTCTCGAGCCCGACGGGCTCGATCCGCATCGGCGGGCCTTCCACCTGGGCTTCGGCGGCTTGGTTGGCTGCGGGGGTGGCAGGGGTCTTCTCGTCGGCCATTGCTGGTCTTCAGTCCTTTCGAGCGGTCAGCTGAGACCGACTCAGATGTCGAGGAAGCGGACGTCCTTGGCGTTGCGCTGGATGAAGGAACGCCGTGCCTCGACGTCCTCGCCCATCAGCACCGAGAACAGGTCGTCCGCCTGTGCCGCGTCGTCCAGGGTGACCTGGCCGAGGACACGGTGCTCGACGTCCATCGTGGTGACACGCAGCTCCTCGGCGTTCATCTCGCCGAGACCCTTGAAGCGCTGGATCGAGTCTTCCTTGATCCGCTTGCCCTGCTGCTTGCCCAGCTCGACGAGCGCGTCCCGCTCACGGTCCGAGTACGCGTACTCGAAGTCGTCCCGGCCCCACTTGATCTTGTAGAGCGGCGGGCGGGACAGGTACACATGGCCCGCCTCGACCAGCGGCCGCATGAAGCGGAAGAGGAAGGTCAGCAGCAGGGTGTTGATGTGCTGGCCGTCGACGTCGGCGTCCGCCATCAGGATGATCTTGTGATAGCGGAGCTTCTCGATGTCGAAGTCCTCGTGGATACCGGTGCCGAAGGCCGAGATGAGGGCCTGGACCTCGGTGTTCTGGAGGATCTTGTCGACCCGGGCCTTCTCGACGTTCAGGATCTTGCCGCGGATGGGCAGGATCGCCTGGTACATCGGGTTCCGGCCGGACTTGGCCGAGCCGCCGGCGGAGTCACCCTCGACGATGAAGATCTCGCACTTGATGGGGTCGTTGGACTGGCAGTCGGACAGCTTGCCCGGCAGCGAGGCGCTCTCCAGCAGGCCCTTGCGGCGGGTGAGGTCGCGGGCCTTGCGTGCGGCGACGCGGGCCGTGGCGGCCTGGATGCCCTTGCGGACGATGTCCGAGGCCTCATTGGGGTTGCGGTCGAACCAGTCGGTGAGGTGCTCGTGGATGATCTTCTGGACGAAGGTCTTGGCCTCGGTGTTGCCCAGCTTGGTCTTGGTCTGGCCCTCGAACTGGGGCTCGCCGAGCTTGACCGAGATGATCGCGGTCAGACCCTCGCGGATGTCCTCACCCGTGAGGTTGTCGTCCTTCTCACGCAGCAGCTTCTTGTCGCGTGCGTAGCGGTTGACCAGACCCGTCAGCGCGGAGCGGAAGCCTTCCTCGTGAGTACCGCCCTCGTGGGTGTGGATGGTGTTCGCGAACGAGTACACACCCTCGCTGTACTGCGAGTTCCACTGCATCGCCACCTCGACGGAGAGCAGCCGATCCTTGTCCTCCGCCTCGATGTCGATGACCGTGGGGTGGATCAGCTCCCCCTTGCGGGAGTTGAGGTACTTCACGAAGTCGACGATGCCGCCCTCGTAGTGGTACGTGACGGTGCGGGCCTTCGGCTCCTCCGCGGCCTCGGCGTCGGGGTCGTCGGCGCCGACCGTCGCCTTCGCCGACTCACGCTCGTCCGTCAGGGTCAGGGTGAGGCCCTTGTTCAGGAAGGCCATCTCCTGGAAGCGGCGCGAGAGCGTCTCGAACGAGTACTCGGTGGTCTCGAAGATGTCCCCGTCGGCCCAGAAGGTCACCGTCGTGCCGGAGTCCTCGACCGCTTCGTGCTTCGCCAGCGGCGCGGTGGGCACGCCCAGCTTGTAGTCCTGGGTCCAGCGGAAGCCGTCGCGCTTGATGTCGACCGAGACCTTGGTCGACAGCGCGTTCACCACGGACACGCCGACGCCGTGCAGGCCGCCGGAGACGGCGTAGCCGCCACCGCCGAACTTGCCGCCGGCGTGCAGCACGGTGAGCACGACCTCGACGGCGGGCTTCTTCTCCACCGGGTGGATGTCCACGGGGATGCCACGGCCGTCGTCGACCACGCGCACACCGCCGTCGGCGAGGATCGTGACGTCGATCCTGCTCGCGTGGCCCGCCAGGGCCTCGTCGACGGAGTTGTCGACGACTTCCTGGACAAGGTGGTGGAGTCCACGCTCACCGGTCGAGCCGATGTACATGCCAGGCCGCTTGCGAACCGCGTCCAAGCCCTCGAGGACGGTGATCGCGCTGGCGTCGTACGACGAGGATGCCTCGCCGTTCCCGCCGGCAGCTGTGGACGGAAGGTTCTCGTTGGGGTTGCCGGAATCGGCCACGAAGCGCCCTTTCTGGCACAGCACGAGCCGTTCTCCGGGCTTTCGGGAGCGGCTGCGTCGTTCGGCATTAATCGACTGTCCCGCCTACACGGCGGGATTACCCACCAGTCTACCGGTATCGCCGACATGAATGGGGGTTTGCGGGTACCTGAGTCCGCATGTGCCGCCCTCAACGGGCGCCGACCGACTCCCCATATCCAGGAAGGGGCTCCAGGAGGCTCACACCGGCGTTGAGCGCTTCGGCCTGTCAACCCGTGGCTACGGTGAGGGACACCTCATGTGCCTCGTAGGTTTCGGGTGGCCTGTCCGGCTGCGGGAAGCCCGTGAAACCCGGCCCGCCTCGAAGCCTCCGAGGACGTCAGGGAAGCCTGAGACGGACACCCGGACACCCGGACGCCGGCAACGGGGCGTGGCACACCGCGAAACCGCCCGCGCCACGGCTGCCGGCAGGCACGCGGGACGCGAGCACCGGGATGCGGGACACCGAGAACCGGCACCGCGCGGAGCGCGGTCTCAGCCGTAGGTGTCGCCCGGCCCCGTACTTCCCGGCGCCCTCAGCGCCCCATAGCGGCGGGCAGGGCCGCCAGGGCCAAGGACCTTGATCAGGCGGACCGTGCCCTGGCCCAGGTCCTCGTTCAGGCGGGCGACCAGCCGGGGCGCCAGCAGCCGCAGCTGCGTCGCCCACGCCGTCGAGTCGCACTGCACCGTCAGCACGCGCTGGTCCGGGTCCTCGTCGTACCGCAGTGGTACGCAGTGCTTCGCCAGGTCCTCGCCCACGATCTGCGGCCAGCGGCCCATCACTCCGCCCACCGCCGCGGGCGTCTCCCAGCCCCGCTCGGTGATCAGCCGGTTGATCGCGGCGCCCAGCGGCAGCGGGTCCCGGCCGTCCGCGCGGGCTCCGGAACGCAGGCCGCCACCCCGCCTGGCCTGCCGTTTCTCCTGGGCCGCCGCACCCCGTGCCCGGGCCTGTTCCTTGGCCGCGCGCAGCGCCACCCGTGCCAGGTCCACACCCGACAGCTCGGGTCCACCGGCAGCCCCGGGCACTCCCGGCGCCTCGTGCTCGCTCATACGCGCTCCACCGCGCCATCCGCCACCACACAGCGCGCCCCGGACAGCACCCCGGGTACATCGTCTTCCACCGCCGCCGTCACCAGGACCTGCTCTCCGGGCGCGACCAGCTCCGCCAGCCGCTCGCGTCGCCGGGCGTCGAGTTCGGCGAAGACATCGTCGAGCACCAGCACCGGCTCGTTGCCCTCCGCCCTCAGCAGGTCGTACGAGGCCAGCCGCAGCGCCAGCGCATACGACCAGGACTCACCGTGGCTCGCGTACCCCTTCGCGGGCAGCTCGCCCAGCTTGAGCAGCAGCTCGTCGCGGTGCGGCCCGACGAGCGTGACACCCCGCTCGATCTCCTGCTTGCGCACCTCGCCGAGCGCGGCGCGCAGCTGCTCGTACAGCTCCTCACGGCCGTGCACTCCACTGCCCGCCGAGCCGCGGTACTCCAGCGCCACCGGCCCGCCCCCCGGGGCAAGCTGCTCATACGCCTTGTCCGCGAGCGGCTGGAGAGTCGCGATCAGATCCAGCCGCTGGGCCAGCAGCTCCGCCCCGGCACTCGCCAGATGCTGGTCCCACACGTCAAGGGTGGACAGATCGGCCCCGCGCCCACCGTGGCGCCGGGCCATCGCGGCCGTCTTCAGCAGGGTGTTGCGCTGCTTGAGCACCCGCTCGTAGTCCGAGCGCACCCCCGCCATCCGCGGCGACCGCGCGGTGATCAGCTCGTCCAGGAAACGCCGCCGCTCTCCCGGGTCGCCCTTCACCAGCGCGAGGTCCTCCGGTGCGAAGAGGACGGTCCGCACGATCCCGAGCACATCACGCGGTCTGACCTGCGAGGACCGATTGATCCTGGCTCGGTTCGCCTTGCCGGGATTCAGCTCCAGCTCGATCAGCTGAGAACGCTCGCCCTGGGTGACGGCAGCGCGGATGATCGCGCGATCCGCCCCCATCCGTACCAACGGCGCGTCGGACGCGACCCGGTGGCTGCCGAGGGTGGCGAGATAGCCGACGGCTTCGACCAGATTGGTCTTGCCCTGCCCGTTGGCCCCGACGAAGACGGTGACGCCCGGGTCGAGCGGGACCTCGACCCGGGCGTACGAGCGGAAGTCGGCCAGCGACAGATGCGTGACGTGCATGTGGTGCGCCGACCTCCCCCGGCTCCTGCTCCGTGCTCATCGACAGGCCGTGCGCAGAAGCGCGCACACAGCCTGTGGATTACTTCTTGACCTCGACCGCGTGCCCGCCGAACTGGTTCCGCAGGGCGGCGATCATTTTCATCTGCGGCGAGTCCTCCTGGCGGGACGCGAACCGCGCGAACAGCGACGCCGTGATCGCGGGCAGGGGCACCGCGTGGTCGATGGCGGCTTCCACAGTCCACCGGCCCTCACCGGAGTCCTGTGCGTAACCGCGGAGTCCGTCCAGGTGCTCGTCCTCGTCCAGCGCGTTGACCGCCAGGTCGAGCAGCCAGGAGCGGATGACCGTGCCCTCCTGCCAGGAGCGGAAGACCTCACGGACGTCCGTGACCGAGTCGACCTTCTCCAGCAGCTCCCAGCCCTCGGCGTAGGCCTGCATCATGGCGTACTCGATGCCGTTGTGGACCATCTTCGCGAAGTGGCCGGCGCCCACCTTGCCCGCGTGCACGGCTCCGAAGTCGCCTTCGGGCTTCAGCGCGTCGAAGATCGGCTGGACCTTGGCGACATGCTCCTCGCTGCCGCCGTACATCAGCGCATAGCCGTTCTCCAGGCCCCAGACACCGCCCGAGACACCGCAGTCGACGAAGCCTATGCCCTTGATGCCCAGCTCGACCGCGTGCCGCTCGTCGTCCGTCCAGCGGGAGTTGCCGCCGTCCACGACGACGTCACCGGGCGACAGCAGCCCCGCCAGCTCGTCGACGACGGCCTGGGTCGCGTGCCCCGCGGGCACCATCACCCACACGACCCGGGGGCCCTCGAGCTTGGCCACCAGCTCCTCGAGGCTGTGGACATCGGCGAGGTCCGGATCGCGGTCGTAACCGATCACGGTGTGGCCTGCGCGGCGGATCCGCTCGCGCATGTTGCCGCCCATCTTGCCGAGGCCGACGAGACCGAGCTCCATCAGTGATTCCTTCAGGTCGTGTGCAGTTCTGTACCCGCGTCCGAGCCTACGCCCGGACGCGGGTGCACACCTGTGGGGTCAGACGCTCGTACGAGGGGCCCCAGGAGTCGGCATCTTCCGGCAACCGCGCAGGTCAGCCGTGATCAGCCGCTGAGCCGCACCGGCATGATCAGGTACTTGTAGGCCTCGTCCGCTTCCGCGTCCACGCCCGGCTTGCCGCTGAGCAGAGCGGGCTTGGTGGAGGTGGTGAAGGAGAGCTGGGCGACCGGGGAGTCGATCGCGCTCAGTCCGTCCAGCAGGAAGTTCGGGTTGAAGGCGATCGAGATGTCATCGCCGTCCAGCCGGGCGTCCACCCGCTCCACAGCCTGTGCGTCGTCGCTGGAACCGGCCTCCAGGATCAGCACGCCCTGCTCGAAGCTGAGCCGCACCGGGGTGTTGCGCTCGGCGACCAGTGCCACGCGCTTGACCGCCTCGACGAACGGAGCGGTCTCGATCACCGCGACCGAGTTGAACTCCGTCGGAAAGAGCGTCCGGTACTTCGGCAGGTCGCCCTCGAGCAGCCGGGTGGTGGTACGGCGCCCGGCGCCCTCGAAACCGATCAGGCCCTCGCCGGCGCCGGAGCCGGACAGCGCCAGCGTGACGGTGTCACCACTCGTCAGTGCCTTGGCGGTGTCCAGCAGCGTCTTGGCGGGCACCAGCGCTACGGCAGAAGCGTCGGGGGACTCGGGCTTCCACAGGAACTCACGGACCGCGAAGCGGTAGCGGTCGGTGGACGCCAGTGTGACGGTGTCGCCCTCGATCTCGATCCGTACACCCGTCAGCACCGGCAGGGTGTCGTCGCGTCCGGCGGCGATGGCGACCTGGGCAGCGGCGGAGGCGAAGACCTCGCCGGGGACCGTGCCGGTCGCGGTCGGCATCTGCGGCAGCGCCGGGTACTCCTCCACGGGCAGGGTGTGGAGGGTGAAGCGGGACGAACCACAGACCACCGTCGCCCGTACACCGTCTGTGGAAATCTCGACAGGGCGGTTGGGGAGAGCGCGGCAGATGTCGGCGAGGAGCCGGCCGGAGACGAGGACCGTGCCGTCCTCCTCGATCTCCGCCTCGACGGAGACCTTCGCGGAGACCTCGTAGTCGAAGCTGGAGAAGCTGAGCGCGCCGTCCTCCGCCTTCAGAAGAAGGCCCGCGAGAACGGGCGCCGGCGGACGGGCCGGGAGGCTCCGGGCCACCCACGCCACCGCCTCCGCGAGTACATCGCGCTCCACCCGGATCTTCACCGGAACCGCCTCCTGCTGTTGCTCGCTCGCCCTGCTGGTCTTCGTGGTCGGCACGGTCGCCGGCCGGAGAGCCGGGTTGCTGCCGGAGACCAGTCTGACGCACCACACCGACACTCGGTGCGGCTCGTGGTCAAGTCGAGACAAGCGATGGCCAGGGGTCCGGCCCCGAGTTGTGCACAGCACCCACTTCGAAGCGGATTCCGGGCTAACTCTAAGTGGGAGTAGTAGTAGGGCCTGTGGAAACCGTGGATAACCCCGTCTGCCCAGGTCAGACCCAGAATTTTGTCCACCGGCCCTGTGGGTGGAGCCCGTGGACAACTGGGGTCGTCTGTGGACGCGCGAAAGTTCTGCACACCCGATACACAGGCCATGGGGAGTTCTCCCCAGCGCTGTCCCCAGCTTTACCCGGGTTCCCCACAGCCCAACCCGGCAGCTTGATGTGACGCCTTTCACTCGGTCCGGTGAGCTCGGGCGTTTCGTTGCCGAACAGTGGACAGGGCTGTGCACAAGTTGTGGGCAACCCGGCCGAGCCTGTGGGCAGGGTGGGGACAAGCCAGATCGCGGCCTGTGGACGCCTGGGTAATCCACAGTCTGTGGACGCCACTTGGCCACAATTCCACAACCAGCTGACCTGGTGTGATGAAGTGTCGGGCATCTCGGCTGTGGACACAATCTGGACAACTTGGGAGTCCCCAGGCTGTGGACGGTGGATCTTCGGTACTTCTGTGGAGAACCGAGCTGCGCCGATGCGTATTCGAACAGCGCCTGGCCGCGCCGAGCGCTCGGGGCGCACCCCGGTCGGGCTCCCGTCCGGGCCGGCGAGGTCCGTTCCTGGCCTCACCCCGTTCCCCGGTCCTGCCCCGGGAACGCCGAAGGGCGCCCCGGGACGGATCCCCGGGGCGCCCTTGGTCGCCGTGCCGCCCCACCCCCTGAGCGGCGGTGCGGCGGCGCTGTCAGCCGTTCTTGATGCGGTTGGTGAGCTCAGTGACCTGGTTGTAGATCGAGCGTCGTTCCGCCATCAGCGCGCGGATCTTCCGGTCCGCGTGCATCACCGTGGTGTGGTCCCGCCCGCCGAACTGTGCCCCGATCTTCGGCAGCGACAGATCCGTGAGCTCACGGCACAGATACATCGCGATCTGGCGTGCCGTGACCAGTACCCGGCTGCGCGAGGAGCCGCACAGGTCCTCCACCGTCAGCCCGAAGTAGTCGGCGGTCGCCGCCATGATCGCGCTCGCGGTGATCTCCGGTGCCGAGTCCTCACCGCCCGGGATGAGGTCCTTGAGGACGATCTCGGTGAGCCCGAGATCGACCGGCTGCCGGTTGAGACTCGCGAAGGCCGTCACCCGGATCAGCGCGCCCTCCAGCTCACGGATGTTGCGTGAGATCCGGGACGCGATGAACTCCAGCACCTCCGGTGGCGCGTTGAGCTGCTCCTGGACGGCCTTCTTACGGAGGATCGCGATCCGCGTCTCCAGCTCCGGAGGCTGCACATCGGTGGTCAGACCCCACTCGAAGCGGTTGCGCAGCCGGTCCTCGAGGGTCACCAGCTGCTTGGGCGGCCGGTCCGACGACAGCACGATCTGCTTGTTCGCGTTATGGAGCGTGTTGAAGGTGTGGAAGAACTCCTCCTGCGTCGACTCCTTGCTCGCAAGGAACTGGATGTCGTCGACCAGCAGGATGTCCACATCGCGGTAGCGCTTGCGGAAGGCGTCGCCCTTGCCGTCGCGGATGGAGTTGATGAACTCGTTGGTGAACTCCTCGGAGCTCACGTACCGCACCCGCGTGCCCGGGTACAGGCTCCGCGCGTAGTGCCCGATGGCATGGAGCAGATGGGTCTTGCCGAGACCTGATTCCCCGTAGATGAACAGGGGGTTGTACGCCTTCGCGGGCGCCTCGGCCACCGCGACGGCCGCCGCGTGCGCGAACCGGTTGGAGGCGCCGATGACGAAGGTGTCGAAGAGGTACTTGGGGTTCAGCCGTGCGTGCGGCTCGCCGGGGCCGGGCGCCGGGGCCGGCTGGGCGCCCAGCGGTCCGGGCGCGCCGCTGCCGGGCCTTCCCGCGATCCCGGCCCCGCCCGGGCCACCGTGCCTGGGGGCCGGAGCCTCCGGCCGCTCGCGGTGCTCGCCGCGCGGCTGGTCGTAGGGTCCGTGGTCGGTCACCGGAGAGCGGTAGTCGTGCCGCTGCTGCTGGGAGTGGGGCCCGGCGTACGGCTCGCGCCACTGCTCCGCCGGAGCGTCGCGGTCCTGGAAGGCGCCGAGCCGCGGCTGCTGCCAGGAAAGGTCCTCCTGGCTGCGCGGCCAGGCCCCTGCTTCGGGGCGCTGCTGGTATTCGGGGTAGGCGGGGCGGACGGTCGGCAGACCGTCGTCGGGCCCTGGCCGGTGCCCGTAGTCCTCGTACCGGTGCTGCGGGACGGGAGGACCCGAGGGAGCCTGCGGGGTCGCGGGTTCGGCCACTGAGTCGTCCACGGTGATCGCGATACGGATCGGGCGGCCGCACTCACGGCTGAGGGTGTCGCTGATCAGCGGGGCCAGCCGACCCTCCAGGACCCGCTTGCCCCACTCATTGGGGACGGCCAGGAGTGCGGTGTCGGCCACCAGCGCGAGCGGCTGGCAGCGCTCGATCCACTGCTTGTCCTTGGGCTCGATGGCCTGTTGGCCGTCACCGAGGAGTTGGTCCAGCACTCGTGGCCACACTGCGGCAAGATCGGCAGGTACGTCAGCCACAAGGCACGCTCTCTCACAGGTCCCACGATTGTGCGGTTCTCGGGACGGGTCGGTCAGGTCCGGCAGGCGGTATGGATGGGAAGGACGGGCACGAAAGGATTTCGAGTCCAGTCACGGTAGTCAGGCGCCCCCGCGCGTTCAAGTTGTTGTCCACAGCCTGTGTACAGCCAGTCTGCCAGTCTGCGTACCGCCCGCCTCGCGATGACCCTGGTTTGACCGAATGGCGTAGTCGCGCGTACCGTAACCAGGTCGAGTTGTCGATGGCTGCTGCCGCCTGCCTCCGATGGGCAAAAGTCACGATCAAGTAGATCATGATCGGTGATTGTGAAGCGGTGCACTCGGGCGTATTGCGAGCTACTCGTGGGCGCACGGTGACAGCCAGGCGATACCCCGCCACCACCCGATTCATTACTGGAGCCCCCGAGTGAGCAAGCGCACCTTCCAGCCGAACAACCGTCGTCGCGCGAAGACCCACGGCTTCCGGCTGCGTATGCGCACCCGTGCCGGCCGCGCGATTCTCGCGTCCCGCCGCAGCAAGGGTCGCACCAACCTGTCCGCCTGATCGCTTACAGGTCATGACGTGCTGCCTACCGAGAACCGGCTGAGGCGGCGCGAGGACTTCGCGATCGCGGTACGGCGAGGACGCCGGGCAGGACGCCCGCTACTCGTCGTCCATCTACGCAGCGGTGCAACGGACCCGCACGCGCCTGGGGAGAGCGCTCCCCCGACGCGTGCGGGTTTCGTCGTGAGCAAGGCAGTGGGTGGTGCGGTCATACGCAACCAGGTGAAGCGGAGACTGCGCCATCTGATACGCGAACGACTCGCCGTGCTGCCCCCCGGTAGCCTGGTGGTCGTACGGGCGCTGCCCGGAGCGGGCGACGCCGATCATGCACAGCTGGCCCGAGACCTGGACGCCGCTCTTCAGCGGCTGCTGGGAGGGGGTGCGCGATGAAGTACCCGCTGCTGGCTCTGATCAAGCTTTACCAGTGGACGATCAGCCCGTTGCTCGGGCCTGTCTGCCGGTACTACCCGTCGTGTTCTCACTACGGATACACAGCTATAGACCGGCATGGCGCGGTGAAGGGCACAGCCCTCACCGCCTGGCGCATCCTGCGGTGCAATCCGTGGTCGCCCGGCGGCGTGGACCATGTCCCTCCAAGAAAACGACCTCGTTGGCACGAGCTGCTGCGCGACTACCTGCGCGGCGGCAAGGGCGGGCAACCCGCTGAGACCAGCCCGGCCGCAGAGACCTCGCCCAATGCTCAAGGAGCCTGATTAGTGGACACGATTGCCAGTCTCTTCAGCTTTATCACCACACCCGTTTCCTGGATCATCGTCCAGTTCCACTCGTTGTACGGGGCGGTCTTCGGCCCGGACACGGGCTGGGCATGGGGATTGTCCATCGTGTCCCTGGTGGTGCTGATCCGTATCTGCCTGATCCCGCTCTTTGTGAAGCAGATCAAGTCGATGCGGAACATGCAGGCGCTCCAGCCGAAGATGAAGGCGATCCAGGAGCGCTACAAGAACGACCGACAGCGTCAGTCCGAAGAGATGATGAAGCTGTACAAGGAGACGGGTACCAACCCGCTCTCCTCGTGCCTGCCCATCCTGGCGCAGTCCCCGTTCTTCTTTGCCCTGTATCACGTACTGAGCAACATCGCTTCGGGCAAGACCATCGGTGTCCTCAACCAGACACTGGTGGACAGCGCGCGGCAGGCCGAGATCTTCGGTGCTCCGATCGCCGCGAAGTTCACCGACTCCGAGGAGAAGGTCGCGGCGCTCCATGCCTCGTTGACCGATGTCCGCGTGGTCACCGCGATCATGATCATTCTGATGTCGGCGTCGCAGTTCTACACGCAGCGCCAGCTGATGCAGAAGAACGTCGACCTCTCGGTCAAGACGCCGTACATGCAGCAGCAGAAGATGCTGATGTACATCTTCCCCCTGATCTTCGCCGTCATGGGCATCAACTTCCCGGTCGGTGTCCTCGTCTACTGGCTGACCACCAACGTGTGGACCATGGGCCAGCAGATGTACGTGATCAACCAGAACCCGACCCCGGGCTCGAAGGCTCAGGACAGCTACCTCCAGCGCCTGCTGAAGAGCGTCGGCGCCCATGGCGAGGTGCGTGGCCGCCGCAGGCGCAACATCGTGCAGGCCATCGTGGCCAAGGGCCCGGACCGCAATGAGAACGAGCGCCGGTTCATCGCCGGCCTGGCCAAGGCGGGTTACACCGCCCAGGCCGACGGCACCGTGCTCAAGGGCGACACCGTCGCCGCCGAGGCCGAGAGCGCTTCCGGCGCCCGGCGTCAGCAGCCCAAGCGCCAGAGCAAGTCCCAGCGCCAGTCCGGTGGTGCCACCGCGCAGGCCACGGAGACGAAGACGTCGCTGGAAAAGCAGGACGAGTCGCCGAGTGACGCCAAGCCCGAGGGCAAGGCAGCCTCCGCTTCTTCCGCCCGCCAAGCCAAGTCCGGACAGCGCAAGGGCCAGCAGCGGCCCAAGCACCCGTCGTCCAAGAAGTAAGAAGGAGTCCATCCGTGACGGAAGGCACCACCTCCTCTGCCGCCGAGGGTGGCGACACCCTCACCCGCCTGGAGCAGGAGGGGGAGATCGCCGCTGACTACCTTGAGGGCCTGCTCGATATCGCCGATCTCGACGGCGACATCGACATGGACGTCGAGGCGGACCGGGCCGCGGTCTCCATCATCAGTGACGCCAGCAGCCGTGATCTGCAGAAGCTCGTGGGCCGGGACGGCGAGGTGCTGGAAGCGCTCCAGGAGCTGACCCGACTCGCGGTCAACCGGGAGACCGGGGATCGCAGCAGGCTGATGCTGGACATCGCCGGCTTCCGTGCCCAGAAGCGTTCCGAGCTTGCCGAGCTCGGTGCCAAGGCGGCGGATGAGGTCAAGAGCACCGGTGAGCCGGTGAAGCTTGAGCCGATGACTCCGTTCGAGCGCAAGGTCGTGCACGACGCGGTGGCCGCAGCCGGTCTGCGCAGTGAGTCCGAGGGCGAGGAGCCTCAGCGCTTCGTCGTCGTACTCCCTGCCTGACCTCCCTGCTCCGTCGGCCCCGTCTGTTCGCAGACGGGGCCGAATTTTGTCAGCCTGTAACTCAGCACCACTGCGCGGTTGCGCGGCACGGAAGGACGGTTCCGGTGACGGAGGCATCAGAGCTTCCCCAGGCACCTGAAGAGGCGAGGGCGGTATTCGGTGAGTTCTTCCCCGAGGCTGTCCGCTACGCAGAGCTGCTCGCAGATGCGGGGGTCAAGCGCGGTCTGATCGGTCCGCGCGAAGTGCCGCGGCTGTGGGAGCGGCACCTTTTGAACTGTGCCGTGCTGTCCGAGGTGGTTCCTGAAGGGGTCACCGTCTGCGATGTCGGCTCCGGGGCCGGCCTGCCCGGTATTCCGCTGGCTCTTGTGCGGCCCGACCTCAAGATCACACTTCTGGAGCCGCTGCTGCGGCGCACCAACTTCCTGCAGGAGGTGGTGGAGCTGCTGGGTCTTGACCATGTGACGGTGGCGCGCGGCCGTGCGGAGGAGATGCTCGGCACGCTGCCGCCGGTTCATGTGGTCACGGCACGTGCGGTGGCTCCGCTGGACCGGCTCGCCGGGTGGGGCGTTCCTCTGCTCCGTCCCTACGGGGAGATGCTCGCGCTCAAAGGCGACACCGCAGAGGAGGAGATCAACGGTGCCCGCGCGGCCCTGACCAAACTCGGTGTGGTGGAAACCTCCATTCTCCATGTCGGGGAGGGTGTGGTGGATCCGCTGTCCACTGTGGTGAGGGTCGAGGTCGGAGAAAGCCCTGGTGGGGTTCGGTTCGCCGCGAAGCGGGCCAAGGCTGCCCGGGCCGGACGCGTCCGCCGCCGCCGCTGATCTGTCGTCTGCCGTCGATCCCGGCGATTACTTCCGCCTGGATCCCCTTACGTACGCATTTCGGAGTGTCGTAACGGTGTGACCCTGTGGCGCGGGCATCGTGTTTCACGTGAAACGTCGCTCACTGCTCCAGGGAATCATCAGCCGCGGTCGTGCTGCTACGCCGCGCGACCGTAAGCCCCTCCTTAGGGTCACGGGCTTGTCCACAGAGGTGGAATTCTCCACAGATCCACCGAGCGCGCTGGTTCGCGACCCCGAAACCATGGCAGGCTCTGCACATTGCGAGCCTGAAGTCGAGGAGAGTGAATCCTTGCGGTCCGACGCCAACATCGCGGGACCGATGACCGATCCGGTCCCTGGTCCCCGTACCGAGTCGGCGGGGGAGGATGTTTCACGTGAAACACCGCCCCCGATGGACGACACCCCCATTGGCCGTGCCGCCCAACTGGCGGTGGAGGCTCTGGGACGTGCCGGTGAGGGTCTTCCCCGACCTGAGCAGACACGCGTCATTGTGGTCGCCAACCAGAAGGGAGGCGTCGGCAAGACCACCACCACGGTCAACCTTGCGGCTTCGCTCGCGCTGCATGGCGCCCGGGTTCTGGTGGTTGATCTGGATCCGCAGGGAAATGCCTCGACGGCCCTGGGGATCGATCATCACGCCGAGGTTCCCTCGATCTATGACGTCCTGGTCGAGAGCAGGCCCCTCTCCGATGTGGTCCAGCCGGTCCCGGACGTGGAAGGTCTCTTCTGTGCTCCCGCCACGATCGATCTCGCTGGTGCGGAGATCGAGCTGGTGTCCCTGGTGGCCCGGGAGAGCCGGCTTCAGCGCGCGATCCAGGCCTATGAGCAGCCCCTGGACTACATCCTCATCGACTGTCCCCCCTCACTGGGACTGCTGACGGTGAACGCCCTGGTGGCGGGTGCGGAAGTGCTGATCCCTATCCAGTGCGAGTACTACGCGCTGGAAGGGCTTGGTCAGCTCCTCCGCAATGTCGACCTGGTGCGCGGCCACCTCAACCCGACCTTGCATGTGTCCACCATCCTGCTCACGATGTATGACGGCCGGACGCGACTGGCCTCACAGGTGGCGGAGGAGGTGCGCACTCACTTCGGCGACGAGGTGCTCCGCACGAGCATCCCGCGGTCGGTGCGTATCTCAGAGGCGCCCAGCTATGGGCAGACGGTCCTCACCTATGACCCTGGATCCAGCGGCTCGCTGTCGTATCTCGAGGCGGCGCGCGAGATTGCCCTGCGGGGCGTCGGAATCCACTATGACGGCCGGTCCGCGCATGTGGTCAGCCAGAACAACCAGCAGCAAAGCGTGTCGGAGGAGATCCAGTGAGCGAGCGACGTAGAGGGCTTGGGCGTGGGCTCAATGCGCTGATCCCAGCCGCTCATTCCCCGGCCGCGGGACTCCTGCCTCCCGAGCAGCGCACTGCCGAGCCTGAGCCCGACGCACTGCCCGAGACCGCCCCGCCCGCGGTGGCGCATTTCGCCGAACTGCGGCTGGACGCCATCACGCCCAATCCCCAGCAGCCGCGCGAGGTTTTCGACGAGGACGCGCTCGCCGAACTGGTCACGTCCATCCAGGAAGTCGGCCTCCTTCAGCCGGTGGTCGTACGGCAGCTGGGCGTGGATCGCTATGAGCTCATCATGGGTGAGCGCCGCTGGCGGGCCTGCCGAGAGGCGGGCTGGGAGCGCATTCCCGCGATTGTCAGGGCCACGGAGGACGAGAAGCTCCTGCTGGACGCCCTTCTGGAGAACCTTCACCGGTCTCAGCTGAACCCGCTGGAGGAGGCGCATGCCTACGAGCAGTTGATCAAGGATTTCAACTGCACGCATGACCAGCTGGCCGACCGGATCGGTCGTTCTCGTCCGCAGGTGTCCAACACCCTGCGTCTGCTCCGCCTTTCTCCCCCGGTCCAGCGCCGTGTGGCTGCTGGTGTGCTCTCCGCCGGGCACGCCCGGGCACTGCTGTCGGTGGAGGACTCCGAGGAGCAGGACCGACTGGCGCATCGCATCGTGGCCGAAGGGCTGTCGGTGCGAGCCGTCGAGGAAATCGTGACCCTGATGGGCTCGCGCCCCTCGAGTACCTCGAAGGCCAAGGGCGGCCCTCGGGCGGGCAGCAGGGTCTCTCCGGCACTCAGCGATCTGGCCTCGCGCCTCTCGGATCGCTTCGAGACCCGGGTCAAGGTGGACCTCGGCCAGAAGAAGGGAAAGATCGTCGTCGAGTTTGCCTCGATGGAGGATCTCGAACGGATTCTGGGCACCCTTGCCCCGGGCGAGGGGCGCGTCATGGAGAAGAGCCTCGCGAGCCTTACGGATGAGGCTGGGGAAGACGGCGAGGCATAGGCTCCACTCAGTCCCAGGGCGGATCGTGTCCGGCAGTCGGCGGAACACGGTCCGCCCTTTGCCGTCTCACGGTAGGCGTGTCCTCGCTGGGTGGATACGATGCGTTCTGGTATGGCGCATCCACCTTTACCCAACTCAGAGGAAGGCGAGCGATGCGATCGCTTAGCCGTAGCCAGCTAGTGACAGCCGGCCTGGGCATTGGCGCGGTCGGCGGGTTCATCGGCAGCTTGCTCCGGGAACGGAGCGCGTTGTCCGCTGCCCTTGGCGCGGCAGTCGAAGGAAGTGAGGAGCAGCCTTCATGGGGCGTCGGCTCGTACCGCTCACCCTGGACAACCTTTCAGACCTCCCCAAACGCTGCCGAGCGTGTGTCTTCTGGGAGCTTGATCCGGTCAGCGGAGAAGCGGCGGTAAAGGCGGGCAGACCCGAGCTGGAGAAGGAAGCCTGGATCTCCGCCGTTCTGCTGGAGTGGGGCTCCTGCGGACGCGTGATCTATGTGGACGAGGTACCAGTCGGGTTTGTGCTCTACGCTCCGCCCGCCTACGTCCCGCGGTCCACGGCTTTTCCCACGAGTCCTGTCTCGCCGGACGCGGTGCAGCTGATGACTGCCTGGATCACCCCGGGATACCAGGGGCAGGGTCTTGGCCGGGTGATGGTGCAGACCGTTGCCAAGGATCTTCTGCGCCGGGGCTTCAAGGCGATCGAGGCGTTCGGGGACGCCCGCTGGACCGAGCCCGCTTGCATGCTTCCTGCCGATCATCTGCTGGCGGTCGGCTTCAAGACCGTTCGTCCGCACCCCGCACATCCGCGGCTGCGGCTGGAGCTGCGCACCACGCTTTCCTGGAAGGAAGACGTGGAACTGGCATTGGACCGGCTGCTGGGGGCGGTCCAGAAGGAGCCGGCGTTGCGGCCGTTGTGAGTCCCTGCAAAAGATGGACGGGCCAGTCCCTCTGGGGGTTGGCCCGTCCATGTTTCACGTGAAACGAAGCGTGACGCCTCAGGCGGGGGAGACCTCGTCGCTGATGTAGGCATCGAGCTCGCGGAGAAGCATGGCCTTCGGCTTGGCGCCGACGATGGTCTGTGCGACCTCACCGTTCTGGTAGACGTTGAGCGTCGGGATCGACATCACGCCGTACTTGGCTGCCGTGGCCGGGTTCTCATCGATGTTGAGCTTGACGATCTCGAGCTTGTCACCGTGCTCGGCAGCGATGGCCTCCAGCGACGGGGCGATCTGGCGGCACGGACCGCACCACTCGGCCCAGAAGTCCACGAGCACGGGCTTCTCGCTCTTGAGGACTTCCTCATCGAAGTTGGCGTCGGTCACAGTCTTCAGGGCCACGATGGCCTCCTCATCTTGCGGGTGGTGTGGGGTGGGGAAATGGGAAGTCGTTGAGGCAGCGGATGGTCAGACCGTCACCGCGGCCGCGGCCTTCTCCTCGTCCGCCAGGACGGCGAGGTAGCGCTCGGCGTCCAGGGCCGCGGAGCAGCCGGTGCCCGCTGCAGTGATCGCCTGGCGGTAGGTGTGGTCCACCACGTCGCCCGCGCCGAACACTCCGGTCAGGTTGGTGCGCGTGGAAGGCGCCTCGACCTTCAGATAACCCTCTCCGTCCAGCTCCAGCTGCCCCTTGAAGAGCTCGGTGCGGGGGTCATGGCCAACGGCGATGAACAGCCCGGTCACGGGGAGGGCGGAGGTCTCGCCGGTCTTGGTGTTGCGCAGGGTCAGACTGGAGAGCTTCTGGTCGCCGTGGATCTCGGCGACCTCGCTGTCCCAGGCGAATGTGATCTTCGGGTCGGCGAAGGCGCGCTCCTGCATCGCCTTGGACGCACGCAGGCTGTCACGGCGGTGCACCACCGTCACGGACTTGGCGAAGCGCGACAGGAACGTGGCTTCCTCCATCGCGGTGTCGCCGCCGCCCACCACGGCGATGTCCTGGTCCTTGAAGAAGAACCCGTCGCAGGTGGCGCACCAGGAGACACCGCGTCCGGACAGAGCGTCCTCGTTGGGCAGCCCCAGCTTGCGGTGCTGGGAGCCCGTGGTAGCGATGACGGCCTTGGCGCGGTGGACGGTACCCGACGTGTCCGTGACGGTCTTGATGTCGCCGGTGAGGTCCACGGCGATGACGTCGTCCGGGATGAGTTCGGCACCGAAGCGCTCGGCCTGAGCCCGCATGTTGTCCATCAGCTCCGGCCCGATGATGCCGTCACGGAAGCCCGGGAAGTTCTCCACCTCCGTGGTGTTCATCAATGCGCCACCGGCGGTGACAGAGCCTTCGAACACCAGCGGCTTCAACGAGGCGCGCGCGGTGTACAGCGCCGCGGTGTAGCCGGCCGGCCCGGAGCCGATGATGATCACGTTACGGACGTCGCTCACGGGTAATTTCCTCGTCTCTGGGGACTGCCTACTGCCTGCGGGGAGCGCCTTCGACCGCTCACCCCACCCAACGGATCCTAAGGGGCAGGCATTCCCGCGAGGTCCGAGGCGCGTCCACGGCCCGGAGCCGTCGGTGGCACTCAGGGACGGGGATAGGCGTGCATCAGCAGGAGCTCACCCCTGCCCGAGGGCGCGGCCTCGACACAGGACGCGTCGACGACGTAGGCCTGCACCTGTGTGTCGTCTCCGGACTTCGGGAGCACCACGACGAAGGCCTTGGTGCCGTCGAATGTGCTCTGCTCCACCGCCAGCGGTGGCTCGCTGCGACCGGTGCCCCTCTGGATACAGGCAGGCACGTCCACGCCTTCCGGGGTGCGCATCGGCTGCATACGGGGCCCGGGCTTGGTGACGCCCGGTGAAGCCTCCTGCGCCGTGGCGCCGGAGGCGAGCAGCTGCTGAACGCGGGCCTCCAAGGTGCTCTCGGAGAGTCCACTGGCGGTGTCACTGGCACTGAGCCCGGTCTCGGCCTTCTCGGCGCTGTCGGTGCCGGTCCCAGCGCTCCGGAGAAGGAGAACGCTCATCCCTGCGGCCGCGAGGCCCAGAGCGGCACCCAGGACAGCGGTACGGCGCCGACGCCGGACCGTGTGGCCCCGGCCGGGTCCCGTGGCCGCACGAGGCCGTCCCGCCGGACGATCCGCTGGAGCGGTCTCAGCCGTCTGGGGGCGGTCCGGTGTTTCACGTGAAACTTCGGCGGGCTCGGCCGGCTCGGTGTGGGGCGTGCTGGCGCTGAGGAGTGCCTCAGCGGCCAGGGCGGCGTCGATACGCCCCGCGATGTCGTCCGGCATTCGCTGGGCACCCGGAAGGGTGCCGAGAAGGCCACGGATCTCTTCGAGGGACTCGCGTACCTCCGAGCACAGGGAGCAGCCGTCGAGATGGCTTCTGACCTCGGCCTGGCGGGAAGGGGGCAGTAGACCCTCGGTGAGATCGGCGATCTCTGAGACATCCGGGTGCTGACTCGTGCCGGTCATCGAGGTCACGCGCGCCCACCTCCGTCCTTCACACCGGCAGGATCATTCGGCCCTGCGTCCTTCGGTCCCATCGCCGGTGGGACGGATGTCCCTGGCGTCCGGTTCCTTCCCCCGTTGCGGCCTTCGTTATCCCTGCTCTCACCAGCGGTTTGTCCGGAACCGGCACGCAGATGGGTGAGCATCGGCAGCAGCCGTGCACGACCGCGGGCACAGCGGCTTTTCACCGTCCCCGTGGGCACATCCAGCATCGCCGCGGCCTCTGCCACCGGGTAGCCCTGCATATCGACCAGCACGAGCGCGGCGCGCTGATCCACAGGGAGCCTGGACAGGGCCGCCACGAGCTCTCGGTGAAGATCCTGACGCTCGGCGGGCGCCTCGGCGGACTCATGGGGCTCGAGCAGCTGCTCGAGACGCTCGGTGTCATCGACGGGAGAAGTCCTACGGGAAGCGGCCTTCCGAACCCGGTCGAGACAGGCGTTGACCGTGATCCGGTGGAGCCAGGTCGTCACGGCGGACTGGCCGCGGAAGGTATGAGCCGCCCTGAACGCGGAGACAAAGGCGTCCTGCACCGCGTCCGCGGCCTCCTCGCGGTCGCCCAGCGTGCGCAGGGCAACGGCCCAGAGCCGGTCACGGTGCCGTCGTACGAGCTCACCGAAGGCGTCCGGATCGCCGGCGACATGACGATCCAGAAGTTCCTGGTCGCTTGCGCTGCCGAGAGCGGTGTTGTCCAACGGTGAGCCCCCTCCCCTGATTCGGTGTGTCAGCCCTTGAACGTCACGTCCGTGATGGCTTGCTTGTGGCCCTCGCCGCTAGGTCCGTCCTGACCGGAGTAAGGCATGGCTGTGATCCACATCAGCACGTAGCGACTGTGCCCGGGTTTCTTCATCGTCAGCTGCGCCACCTTGCTGTCGGTCTGCACCGTAGCGATCTTCTGCATCGACTCCACCGGACCGTCAGGCGACATGCTGTCCACGGCGTAGAGCGAAACCGTGGTGTGGGGCCCTCCGTAGCGCAGCGCTATCGACGCTGTAGAGATGTCTTTGGCGTCCCCGAGGTCGTAGACGATACCGAGGCCCTTTTTGACCGTGGGTTCCAGATCGGGACCGTCGATGTAGTACTTGGTGCGCCAGAACGACGAGCTGTCGTCGTCGAAGGTGTTGTCGACGCTGTCAGCGTCCTGCGGGGTGCCGTCCGGGGCGAATTCCTTGGCGTCCTTGATCTTCAGTTCTACGGGTGCCTTCGGCTTGTCGTCCTGCTTCTCGCCGGTGTCCTGACTGTTCCCCGGGGTCTGGGGTGTCCCCTTGTCCTTGTCGAGCAGCTTGTCGGCGATCTGCCAGCTGCCGAGCCCGAGCGCGGCGATGAGCAGGGCGGCGACGGTCCATTTGAGGGCCTTGCCGGTGCGGCTCTCCAGTGGTGCGGGAGGCACCGGGGCCTGCTGCGCGGGGGCGGCCCCGGGACGGGTTCCCGGACGGCTGTAGGTGCCCTGCTGGTACGTCGTGCGCTGGTACTCAGGGAGCGGGGCGAAGACCGTCTCCGGGGGCCGGATGCGCGGCATCTCCCCGACCGCCTTGGCGAGCTCGTCAGGGGTCGCGCAGGGCTGCTCCTGCCGGGACGCCGTTGCTCCGTCGTTGACCAGTGCCCGCATCGCCAGCTCCGCGAGGCCCCGGTGAACGCCCGCACGCACCTGGTCGGGGGGAATGATCCCCACGCCCTTGGGGAGGCCGGAGAGGCCGTAGGCATCGGTCTCGTAGGGCCATCGCTGGGTGAGCGCCGCGTAGAGCAGGGCACCGATGGCCTCGGTGTCGGTGCGCTGCGGACGGTCCGTGCTGATGCCGCGCAGCGCCGCGTTCACCGCCAGACCGCGGATGCGGTACTGGCCGGTGGAGCTGCGCAGTACGGCATTCGGGGTGAGTCTCAGATGCGCGAGGCCCTCGCGATGGGCGGCGGCCATGGCCTGGGAGAGCTGGCTGACCATCTGATACGCGTCGTGCGCCTCCATGGGCCCGGCGTTCAGCAGCGCTGAGAGTTCGGTGGCGTCGGGCAGCCACTCATGCACGACGTACACGATGTCGCTGTCCTCGACGGCGTCGAGGACCTGCACGAAACGGGGGTCGCCGAGGAGCGCGGAGGACCGGGCGGCCGCGAGCACGGACCGGGCGCGCGGATGGTCGGCCGGAAGGATATGGACGCCGACCGCACGGCGCAGCTTCTCGTCGACCGCACGCCAGCTGCTGAATCCGTCCAGACGGGTGACGCATTCTTCGAGCCGGTAGCGATCGGCGAGTTTATGGCCGCTGTGCACCTCGGGCGTCTTGATGGAGGACAGCTCGCTCTTCTCGCGCTCGCTGCCCATGTCCTCGGCGCTCATCTCCGCCGTGTCGTCGGCTTGCGCCGCCCCGTCGGTCGTGGCCTTGCCCGCCTTGGCGGTCAGCGGGTCGTCACCGCTGTTGTCGGCCACGTCGACGGCAGCCGTGCTACGTTCCGCCACCGTCGTTCCCTGCCTCCCCATCCGTTGCGCATATCCAACAGCCATGCCAATTGTGCCCACAGTCCGGCGCTATGCACGACACGCGGTGGTGGACGATGGTTGTGCGCGAGACCGCCGTTTGTACGCCGTTCAGCGCCCGAGACGACCGCGCACCATGCCGACCATGGCGTTGAGTTCCTCGATACGCATCTTCCTCGCTGCGACGAAGAAGATGCCGAGGAGGACCACACCACCGGCGATCAGTGCCACCAGCGACCCCAGGGCCCCTGCACCGAGCGTTCTCAGCAGCAGGAAGCCCACGGCACCGGCCGCGAGGGCCCCGGGGAGGGACGCCAGGCTGAGCCGTGCGTAGGTGCGAACCACATGCGTCCCGTCCAGGTCACCGCCCAGCCGGTTGCGCAGCCGGCGCCAGGCGACCCCGACCCCCACCGCGTAGGCCAGCCCGTACGAGGCCGCCATTCCCACCACGGCCCACGCGGGAGGGAGGAGGAGGTAGCAGACGGCTGAGGCCGCCGCGTTCACCGCGGCCACGATGACGGTGTTGTAGAAGGGTGTGCGGGTGTCCTCGTAGGCATAGAAGCCCCGCAGCACCACGTACTGCACCGAGAACGGGATCAGGCCCAGGCCGAAGGCCATGAGGATAAAGCCCATGGACCGTGCGGCCTCCTCACCGGCGGAGGCGTACAGCAGGGTGCACATCGGCACACCCAGGGCCAGGAACGCGAACGCGACCGGCACGATCGCGACGGCGGAGTTCCGCAGTCCCTGGGAGATGTCGTCGCGCACGGCACCGGAGTCCTCGTCGTGAGCGGCCCGGGAGATCCGGGGCAGCAGAGCCGCCATGACCGACACCGTGATGATGGCCTGCGGCATGCCCCAGATGAGCTGTGCGTTGGAGTACGCGAGGAAGCCGGCCCCGTCCTTCCCGGACGCCGCACCGGCCGCGGTGGACAGCTGAGTGACAACGAGCACCCCGGCCTGGTTCGCCAGGACGAACAGCACGGTCCACTTGGCGAGCTTGACCGTCTTGCCGAGTCCCTTGCCCTTCCAGTCGAAGCGGGGCCGGAAGCGGAAACCCGTCTCGCGCAGGTAGGGGATCATCGCGAGGGCCTGGACAGTCAGACCCAGAAGTGTGCCGATGCCCAGGAGGCGAACGCCCTCCGGCGGGATGGTCTGCACGCTCATCTGCGTTTCCGCCGAGGTGCCGTAGACCCCGATGAAGAGCCCGAAGGTGGCGATCATGACGATGTTGTTGAGGACCGGGGTCCACATCATCGCGCCGAACTTTCCCCGGGCGTTCAGGATCTGACCCATCACCACATGCACGCCCATGAAGAAGATCGTGGGCAGGCAGTAGCGGGCGAAGGTGACCGCGACGCTGTTCGCCGGGGGGTCGCCCGCGATGGTGGGTGACATGGCGGCGATCAGTAGTGGCGCGCCGAACACCGCGATGACGACGATCGCGCCGAGGGCGACCATGACCAGCGTCAGCAGACGGTTGGCGTAGGCCTCGCCGCCGTCCTCGTCGTTCTTCATGGCGCGGACCAGCTGAGGCACGAAGACCGAGTTGAGACCGCCGCCGACGGTGAGGATGTAGATCATCGTCGGCAGGGTGTAGGCGACGGTGAACGCGTCACCGAGCAGAGCGGCACCGAGGGCGCCGGTGATCACGAGACTGCGGACGAATCCGGTGATGCGGGACACCAGAGTGCCCGCCGCCATCACCGCGCTGGACTTGAGCAGACCGGCTGCCCGGCCGCCGGCCTTCGCCGGGGCGGGAGCAGGGTCGGGCTCCGGCTCCGTCTGGACCTGGGTACGGGCCGCGCCCTGCTGCTGGTCGCGGTAGAGGTGGGCGAACGCGTCCGGTTCCGTCTCGTCCTCGCCCGCGCCGGTCACGAGTTCGTCGACACCCGTGAACTGCACGGTGCGGGTGTCGTCTCCGTACGGCAGGTGACGCGACGGGCCGTCCGGCTCGGGTGGCGGGGTCTGGGCCCAGATCCGCGGATCGGGGGCGTGCTGCTGCACCGGAGGCTGCTGGTACAGCGGTTGTGGCTGAGGGTAGGAGCCGGGCGGCGGCGGCGGGTGTGCCGCACGGTCGTACAGGGCCTCCGCAACCGGGTCCTGGGCGGAGAGGTCCTGGGACCGGTAGGGATCGTGTGCGTAGGTGTCCTGCACATACGGGTCGGGGGCGGGCTCAAGGGCAGGCTCGTGCGCCGGCTGGGGCACATGGCCCGCAGCCGGGGATTCCGCTGCCCGGGGATCGGGCGACGGGTACCCGGCACCCGGGGTGGGCGCGGCGTTGCCCGTGCCTTCCCCGCGGTCACCGTCGTACGGCGCGTTCATTGGTTACCCCACCTCATCGTCCCCGGCCGGCCGGCCGCGCCATCGCTCAATGCTCCACCTTCTCACCCGCGTCCGACGCGTCCCCGCTTTCCGGAAGGGTGTCCGGCGCAGGGTCACTCGGCTGCTGCCCGGCGCCGCCTTCCGCGGTGTCATCGCCTGCGGTGTCATCGCTCGCGTTGTCGTCGGCTGCGTCGGAGTCAGCCTCGGTGGGCACCTCGCGGGCGGCGGCGCGCTTGCGCTGGGTGTACATCCTTACCCCGGCGAGGACGAGCAGGAGCACGCCGCCGGCAATGACGAGCATCACGGTGGGGGTGACCTCGGAGACCTTGACCGTGAAGGTCATCGGGTCGCCGTAGGGGATCCCCTCCTCGGTGTAGAGCTGGGCGGTCACCTGGACCGGGCCATTGGCGTTGGCCGCGGCGGCGAACTTCACGGACTGGCTGTGCCCGCCCTCGACCTTGATCCGCTGTTCTGCCACATCACTGCGGTCATCGAGCTTCAGACGGGTCGGGTTGGCGGACTTCAGCCTGAGGACCAGGTGGTCGACTCCCTGGAGCAGCTTGTTCTGCACCGTCACCGGGATCGTGGCACTGCGGCCCGAGAGCGTCACCGCGGACTTCTGGATCAGCCGGACCTCAGCCCTGAGGTTCTCCAGGAAGGTCTGCACCCCTCTGCGGTAGTCGGCCGCCGCACCGGGCTTGCCCCGCCAGGACGTGGACATCTCCCGGTCGAGCGCGTTGCCGAATGGGGTGACCACCCGGTCCTGCGCAGTGAGGATGACCTTGAAGTTGTTCAGAGTCTCCTGCGTGGTCCGGATGTCCTGGAAGGTCTGGACCGGCAGTTCCTGGGCGCGAAGCCTGCCGGGGTAGCTCTTGGCGGCCGGAACGTCGGTGGTCGCGTCGGGATCCGGCTTCGCGGCCGCCGCCGCGATGAGGTCCACGGGCTGGGTCCAGCGCTGATCGGACAGGGCACGCAGGGCGCTCGCCATCGTCTGCGCCTGGGACGCCGACGGCATCCGCTGCGGCGCGACCACGATGGTGCGCTGTTTGTTGGGGGCCTGAAGGGTCAGGGACAGCGTCTGAGCGAGGAACTTCTGGACCGCGAGGGTGGAACCGTCCGCCGTGGACAGGTCCCCCTGGAAGGCCGTGGAGAGCCGCGCGTCCGCGACGACCGCCGTGGTCCCGCCGCCGATGGGCCGTGCGGAGGACGGGGTGTACGAGACCGAACCGGTCTCCCGGAAGCTGTCACTGCGAGCGATGATCTTGTCGGCGCCAGCTGATGTCGCGACATCGACGATCGACGGGTCGATCGCACCCTCCACCGGCCAGGCGAAGTCTATGGACGGCTTCACATGAAGGATCGTCTCCACGGTGCTCTCGGCGACCGTGGTGGCCGGCTGGAGCTGGCTGAGGGACCCGGAGACGTCCTTGCCCCGATGGGCGAGGGAGGCCAGATCGGGATCACCGAACGGCAGCGCGACGACCTTGCTCCCCTGTACCGCGTTCTCCAGCGAGCTCAGCCACTTCTTGGCGACGGCCTGGTTCCGGCCGGGAACCGTGGTGTCGGGCCCGGTCCTGACCTTGTAGTCGCCGGTCATGGCCTCGACCGTGGCGAGCAGGTCGGGGTCGATGACCCAGGTCACAGGAAGTTCGCTGCCCAGTGAGACGAGCTGCTCCAGCCTGCCGCCGGGGGCCAGCTCCTCCGCCAGGGTGTCGTCGCTGAAGATCGGGCTCTGCTGATCGTCCGTGTCGGTCTCCGCAGACAGACGCGTCGAGGAGATCAGCGGCCACAGGTAGGCAGCCTGGGTCTTCGTGTCCGCGGGCTCCGGCTGCCAGGGCAGGAAGGTCCGCTCGATGCCCAGGACCTGCTCGTACTGCTCACTGGAGGTCTGGCCGGAGACGGCCACCCCGAGCTGGTACACACCGGTCTCGTCCTCGTCGAGGCCGAGCTTGCTGACCGGGACGCTCAGGGAGAAGTCCTCACTGAGCCCGGCCGCCACGGTCGGGAGCTTGACGGTGTACGGGGCGCCCAGCTTGTCGCCGTCGCTCCCGGGGGAGTAGTCGCCGCGCTTGGCCACATCGTCGATGTCGGAGCGCCCGTCCAGACGGGGACCCATCAAGAGATCGACCTCGGTGTCGGTGACCGCTTCCTTGCCCTTGTTGGTCACCGTGCCGGACAGGGTGAGCGTGTCCCCCTCCACCGGAGCGGCCGGGGCCAGGGTGTCCAAGGACACATCGACGCTTGTCGATGCGGCGGCCTTCGGGGCGGCGTGCGCAGGCTGCGCCGCCGGTCCGCCGATCAGAGCGGCCAGGAGTGGTGCTCCCGCGATGAGGGCGGCTGTACGCCGCAGCCACCGGGGGGCAGGAGAGGTACCCATCCCCTGGAATTCTGCCGCCTCGGCCACGCGCTCGTCCGTCCTTGTCGTCGTCGTTTGCTGCCGTTGGTGGGTGGTATCAGTGCCCTGACCGCACCGGCCGTATCCAGGCATGGTAACGAGGTGCGCCATGACGAAGTGCCGCGGACCGCTCTACATGATCGGCGGGTCCGGGCCCGGGGACCTGGGCTGGGTCGGACGGACGGGAAACAGGGAAGCCCCCGTCTGCGCGGGCACGTACCCTGTGCTGTTGTGCCGAACGCCAACGAAGACAACCAGACCGCACTGAGTCAGGCGCAGCACCGCGCGGTCAGTGAACTGCTGCGGGTGTCCCCTGTCGCCGATGAGCTTGCTCACCGCTTCCAGCAGGCGGGGTTCCGCCTTGCCCTGGTCGGCGGATCGGTCCGGGACGCGCTGCTGGGGCGGCTCGGCAATGACCTCGACTTCACCACGGACGCCCGTCCTGAGGACGTGCTGAAGATCGTCCGGCCTTGGGCGGACTCGGTATGGGAGGTGGGGATCGCGTTCGGCACCGTGGGCTGCCAGAAGGACGCCCGTGTCGGGGACGCCGTTCAGCGCTTCCAGATCGAGGTCACCACCTATCGCTCCGAGGCGTACGACCGGACCTCGCGCAAGCCCGAGGTGTCCTACGGCGACTCCATTGAGGAGGACCTCGTCCGCCGGGACTTCACGGTGAACGCGATGGCGCTCGCCCTCCCGGAGAAGGAGTTCATCGACCCCCACGGCGGCCGCCAGGATCTGGCTGCCCGGGTGCTGCGTACCCCGGGAACCCCCGAGGAGTCGTTCTCCGACGACCCGCTGCGCATGCTGCGGGCCGCGCGTTTCGCCGCTCAGCTCGACTTCGAGGTGGCCCCCGAGGTCGTCGGCGCGATGGAGGACATGGCGGACCGGATCGAGATCGTCTCCGCCGAGCGCATCCGTGACGAGCTCAACAAGCTGATCCTTTCGCGACACCCGCGAAAGGGCCTGGCGCAGCTCGTCGACACAGGTCTCGCCGAACACTTCCTCCCTGAGCTGCCCGCGCTTCGCCTGGAGAGTGACGAGCACCACCGTCACAAGGATGTGTACGAGCACTCACTGACCGTGCTGGACCAGGCGATCGATCTGGAGAAGGACGGTCCGGATCTGGTGCTGCGCCTGTCCGCGCTGCTGCACGACATCGGCAAGCCCAGGACTCGGCGCTTCGAGTCGGATGGCCGGGTCTCCTTCCACCACCACGAAGTGGTGGGAGCCAAGATGGTCAAGAAGCGACTGACGGCGCTCAAGTACTCCAACGACATGGTCAGGGACATCGCGAGGCTGGTGGAACTGCATCTGCGCTTCCATGGCTATGGCGACGGTGAATGGACCGACTCGGCGGTGCGGCGCTATGTGCGGGACGCAGGGCCCCTGCTGGAGCGCCTCCACAAGCTGACCCGCTCGGACTGCACGACTCGGAACAAGCGGAAGGCGAGCGCGCTCTCCCGCGCCTATGACGGGCTTGAGGAGCGCATCGCCGAGCTGAAGGAACAGGAAGAGCTGGACTCGATCCGTCCGGATCTGGATGGCAACCAGATCATGGAGATTCTCGGTGTCGGTCCTGGGCCGGTCGTCGGCAAGGCTTACAAGGCGCTGTTGGAGCTGCGTCTGGAGCACGGGCCGATGGAGCATGAAGCCGCCGTGGCCGCACTCAAGGAGTGGTGGGCGGCACAGAGCTGACTCTGTCCGGAGTGTCGCAGCCGTCATGTTTCACGTGAAACACCGCACTCGCGCATAGCCGGAAGGCTGTGTTTCACGTGAAACATCAAGCCCCGTTCCTGCGCCAGCGCGCCATGGCGAGCGCGACGGCCGCATAAAGCAGGGCCACCAGGACCACCAGCGGCCCGGACTTGCCGTCGGGGGGCAGGATCAGCGCGGCCATCCCTACCGCCGCCACGAAGGCGACATTGAAGAGCATGTCGTAGAGGGAGAAGACGCGGCCGCGGTAGGCGTCATCGACGTTGGTCTGGACGACCGTGTCCGTGGCGATCTTTGCTCCCTGGGTGATGACCCCCAGGACGAACGCGGCAGCGAGCATGGGTGCGGGTGTGAACGGCAGACCGAGGGCAGGCTCGAGTACGGCCGCGACTCCCGCGCATGTCGCCATCCAGCCGTACGGCCCTAGCCGGTTCACGGCCCATGGTGTGATGACGGCCGCAGTGAGGAAGCCGGCCCCGGAAACGCCCACAGCCAGCCCCAGCAGGGCCAGCCCTTCCTTCTCGGTCGTCGACCAGGCGTGTCGGCACAGGGTCAGCACCATGACGGTCAGTGCGCCGTAGCAGAAGCGGAGCAGAGTCATCGATACGAGGGCTCTGGTGGCGTTCCGGCGTTCGGCGAGGTGACGTAGCCCGCCGATGAGACCGCGGGCGGTCGAGGCGAGCGCCGCGGCAAGGCGCGGTTGCAACTGCTCTGGATCGGGGCCGAGTAGTGCGCGCGCCATCCGCAGCGAGGCGAGTCCGGCGCAGAGGTAGAGCACGGCGCCGAGGAGGACGACCGCTGCATCGGAGTCGGCCACGGCCACACGTACGGCGAAGGCGAGTCCGCCGCCTGCTGTCGCGGCGAGTGTTCCCGCGGTCGGTGAGACGGAGTTGGCCATCACCAGCCGGTCCTCGTCGACCACCCGTGGCAGGGAGGCGGACAGCCCCGCCAGGATGAACCGGTTGACGGCCGTCACACAGAGGGCCGAGACATAGAAGAGCCAGTCCGGGAGGGCGGCGGTGATCAGCAGCGCCGTGAGGGCGGCGAGCGCCGCACGCAGCACGTTGCCGTAGAGGAAGACCTGGCGCCGCTGCCAGCGGTCCAGGAGTACTCCGGCGAAGGGGCCGACGAGCGAGTACGGCAGCAGCAGCACGGCCATGGCCGAAGCGATCGCGGTCGGCGAGGTCTGCCGCTCCGGTGAGAAGACGACATAGGTGGCGAGCGCGACCTGGTAGACCCCATCAGCAGACTGGGACAGGAGACGCACCGCCAGCAGACGGCGGAAGCCGGAGAAGCGCAGGAGTACGCGCAGATCACGTACGACAGGCATGTGCGCAAGCGTCACACAGGACGAGGGCCCCCGGGCAGATGCCACGGGGACCCTCGGGTGTCCGGCAGGACGGTGTGCGCTGGTGCTTAGCGCTCGACCTCGCCCTTGATGAACTTCTCGACGTTCTCGCGGGCCTCGTCGTCGAAGTACTGGACCGGCGGGGACTTCATGAAGTACGAGGACGCGGAGAGGATCGGGCCGCCGATGCCGCGGTCCTTGGCGATCTTCGCGGCACGCAGGGCGTCGATGATGACACCGGCCGAGTTCGGGGAGTCCCAGACCTCGAGCTTGTACTCCAGGTTCAGCGGGACGTCACCGAATGCGCGGCCCTCGAGGCGCACGTACGCCCACTTGCGGTCGTCCAGCCAGGCCACGTAGTCCGAAGGGCCGATGTGGACGTTCTTCTCGCCGAGGTCGCGGTCCGGGATCTGGGACGTGACGGCCTGGGTCTTGGAGATCTTCTTGGACTCCAGGCGCTCGCGCTCGAGCATGTTCTTGAAGTCCATGTTGCCGCCGACGTTCAGCTGCATCGTGCGGTCCAGGATCACACCGCGGTCCTCGAACAGCTTCGCCATGACGCGGTGCGTGATGGTGGCACCGACCTGGGACTTGATGTCGTCACCGACGATCGGCACACCGGCCTCGGTGAACTTGTCCGCCCACTCCTTGGTGCCGGCGATGAAGACCGGGAGCGCGTTGACGAAGCCGACCTTGGCGTCGATGGCGCACTGCGCGTAGTACTTCGCCGCGTCCTCGGAGCCCACCGGCAGGTAGCAGACGAGCACGTCGACCCGCTGGTCCTTGAGGACCTGGACGATGTCCACGGGAGCCTCGGCCGACTCCTCGATGGTCTCGCGGTAGTACTTGCCCAGACCGTCGAGGGTGTGGCCGCGCTGGACCTTCACACCCGTGGTCGGCACGTCGCAGATCTTGATGGTGTTGTTCTCGCTGGCACCGATGGCGTCCGCGAGGTCAAGGCCGACCTTCTTCGCGTCGACGTCGAAGGCGGCAACGAATTCGACGTCCCGGACGTGGTAGTCGCCGAACTGGACGTGCATCAGCCCCGGCACCTTGGCGGCCGGGTCGGCGTCCTTGTAGTACTCGACGCCCTGCACCAGCGAGGCGGCGCAGTTGCCCACGCCGACGATGGCTACGCGAACCGAACCCATTCCGGTTGCTCCCTGTTTGTTCTCGTACGAGACCTGCGTGTCCGCGGGTCTCACTTGGTGGTGTCATCGGACGGATCCGGCTGGTCGGGCGCCCCGGAAGGGCTCCCTTCGGGGGGCGCTGCACCCCGGTGCCGGGGCAGGTCGCCCGCTTCTCCAGATGTGGTGTCCTGCCGAGCGTTGTCCTCGGCGGAAGGGGACCGCTGGTCCCGCCCCGCCCGCTCGCTCTCGATGAGCTCGTTCAGCCAGCGCACCTCGCGCTCCACGGACTCCATGCCGTGGCGCTGGAGCTCAAGCGTGTAGTCGTCGAGGCGCTCGCGCGTACGGGTGAGGGAGGCGCGCATCTTCTCCAGCCGCTCCTCGAGCCTGCTGCGTCTGCCTTCCAGCACACGCATCCTCACCTCGCGCTCCGTCTGCCCGAAGAAGGCGAAGCGAGCCGCGAAGTGCTCGTCCTCCCAGGTGTCGGGGCCGGTGTGGGAGAGCAGCTCCTCGAAGTGTTCCTTGCCCTCGGCGGTCAGACGGTAGACGATCTTGGCCCGTCGTCCCGCCAGTGAGGCGGCCAGGGCGTCCTCGGGCGCGCTGCCCGGCTCTTCGATCAACCATCCGTTGGCGACCAGCGTCTTGAGGCAGGGGTAGAGCGTCCCGTAACTGAACGCCCGGAAGATGCCCAGCGACGTGTTGAGCCGCTTGCGCAGCTCGTATCCGTGCATCGGAGCCTCACGGAGCAGGCCGAGGACGGCGAACTCGAGGATGCCGGAGCGTCTGCTCATCGATCCCCTCCTCCGTCCTTCCCGGCTCCGGTGCTGATCGTCCCGGTGTTTATGCCGCTCTGATGTATCGACTCGATACATCCAGACGATAGAGGGGTAGCCCTGTGGCGACAAGTGGGACTCTCGTGACCGGCGTCACACCGCCAATTCACAGCAGTGGACTTGCCGGTTTAGGGGTGAATTTCCCGTTTAAGTACGTTTTGCCCATGCGTAGTCTGTGCGGATGCAGACCACCGGGAACCAAGCGACGTCTTCAGACGTCGTCCTCCCGGATGCATCGCGGATGAGCCCGGCGACGGGCTGGTCCGTATTCATTGCGGGGGGACCGGATCTCAACTACCGCTTCCAGGCGTTTATGCCTGCCCGAGGAGTAGTCGTTCGATGAGCGAGCACCGTCGCAAACCGCCCCAACCGCAGGGTGGCGGACGTGCAGCGGCCAGGCGCGCCGCCCAGCAGCCGACAGGCCGCCGAGCAGCCCCGCACGGGGGCACCGGCACCGGATCCCCCTCAGACGGGTACGGACAGCAGTCGTCGTACGGCGGCCGCGCCGAGGCCCGGCGCGCCGCCCAGAGCGGCGGCGGTGGGCGCAGAAGAGCCGCCGAGGCAGGCGGAGCGGGCCACGGAGGTCACGGCGGCCGTCGTGGCGGCCGCGGCGGAGGTCAGGGCGGTCCCGGCGGTGGCCGGGGCGGCGACCCCGGCAAGCGGCGGCTGATCGACTACCCGCGGCACAACAAGTACGGCTGGCGGCGCTGGGTGCCCTCATGGAAGCTCATGACGGGTCTGGCGCTCGGGTTCGTCGGCAGCCTGATGGCGGCGGGCACCATCGCCTACGCGATGGTGGTGGTACCGAATCCCGACGACGCCGCCTCGGCGCAGAACAACGTCTACTACTGGAAAGACAAGACCCAGATGGCCGCCACGGGCGGCGAGGTCAACCGGCAGATCCTCACGCCCGAGAACATCCCGCTGGACATGAAGAACGCCGTGATCTCCGCGGAGAACAAGACGTTCAAGACCGACTCGGGCATCGACCCGATGGGCATCGCCCGCGCCGTCGTCAACATGGCGAGGGGCGGCGAGACCCAGGGCGGCTCCACCATCACCCAGCAGTACGTCAAGAACGCCATGCTGAGCCAGGAACAGACCTTGAACCGGAAGTTCAAGGAGCTCTTCATCTCCATGAAGGTGGGCACGGATCTCTCCAAAGAAGAGATCATGGCGGGCTACCTGAACACCTCCTACTACGGGCGCGGTGCCTACGGGGTCCAGGCGGCGGCGCGCACGTACTTCGGCAAGGACGCGAAGAGCCTCGACGCGAGCGAGTGCGCCTTCCTGGCGTCGCTCCTGAAGGGCGCCACGTACTTCGACCCGGCCGGTGCCACGGCGATCGACCCTGCCGCCACCGAGAAGGAGAACACCCGGCGCGTCACCGAGCGCTGGAACTGGATCCTCGGCGAGATGGTCAAGGACGGTCACCTCACAGCTGCGAAGCGCGCTGAGTTCACCAAGTTTCCCAAGGTCCTGAGGCCGAAGAAGGACGCCCAGCTGAGCGGGCAGACCGGCTATCTCGTGGACCTGGCCAAGGCCAACTTCATCAACAACAACGACCAGGGCATCACGGCCGAGGATCTGTCCAAGGGCGGCTACGAGATCTACACCACCTTCGACAAGAAGAAGGTGACGGCGCTCAAGGACTCGGTCAAGAAGGTCTACGACAAGAACATCGACCCCAAGCAGCGCCCGGACAAGGACACCCACGTCCAGTTCGGTGGTGCCTCGGTGGATCCGGAGAGCGGCGCGATCGTGGCCATCTACGGCGGCGCCGACGCGACCAAGCACTTCACCAACAACGCCGACGAGACCGGTGCCCAGGTCGGATCGACCTTCAAGCCCTTCGTCCTCGCCGCGGCCATGGACGTCGGTGTGCGCGACCCCTCCCTCGGTGAGAGCCAGACGGCGGACACCCGCACCCTGGTCGACCCCGACCGGAGCAAGTACAGCGGCCTCAACAAGCTCAAGATCAGGAATTACGACGGCACCGTCTGGCGCAACGAGAAGAACGAGGAATGGCTCCAGACCAACGACGGCGGTGAGTCCTACAAGAACATCTCCCTGCGCGAAGCCATGATCCACTCGGCCAACTCGCCTTATGCCCAGCTGGGCATGGACATCGGCATCGACAACGTGCGGCAGACCGCGGTCAAGGCCGGTCTCAGGGAGGACAGCCTGGTCAAGGGCGAAGTCCCGTCGTTCTCGCTCGGTATCTCCAGCCCCAGTGCCATCCGTATGGCGGGTGCGTACGCCACGTTCGCCTCCAACGGCAAGCAGCGTGACCCGTACTCCGTGACCGAGGTCAAGAAGGGCGGCAAGACGGTCTACCAGCACGAGAGCAAGACCAAGACGGCCTTCTCGACCGCCATCGCCAGCAATGTGACCGACGTGCTCGCCGATGTCGTGAAGAAGGGCACCGGCACCAACGCCCAGCTTCCGGGACGCGATGTCGCGGGCAAGACCGGTACCACCGACGGCAACAAGTCCGCCTGGTTCGTGGGCTACACACCGCAGCTGGTGACGGCCATCGACATGTACCGGATGGACGACAACGCGGAGAACAAGAACCGCAAGTTCCTCGAGATGTACGGGACCGGCGGGCAGCGGAAGATCCACGGTGCGTCGTTCCCGTCCGAGATCTTCAAGGACTACATGACGGACGCCCTCAAGGGTGCGAAGGCGATTCCGTTCCCCGAGCCGGAGCCGCTGGACGCCGAAGCCGTCTGCGGAGGCGGGAAGGCCTGCTCCTCGCCGTCGGCGTCCCCGTCCACCTCGCCTTCCGAGGAACCATCGGAAAGTCCGTCGGCGAGCCCCTCCGTGTCGCCCTCCGAGTCGCCGGAGCCCAGCGAGAGCTGCGGGCGCTTCGACTGGAACTGCGACCCCGTGGGCGGCCAGGACGGCGGAGGCGGCAGCGCCGGCAACGACGCGGGGGGTACGACCGACGGTGGCAACACGGACGGTGGGGTGCCCACCAGTCCGTCACCGCCACCGGGAACCAACGGCAACGGGGGCAACAACGGCGCCGGAGCCAATGACAACGGCGGCATCTTCGGGGGACCGGACGGCTGACGCCCCCGCCCACCCCCGTGAGTACGGCCACGAGGGCCGCCGCGCTGAGACAGTCGGCGCGGCGGCCCTCGCCGCTGTCGCCGCTTGTCCACAAGGTGCTTGTCCACAGGCCGTTGACGCCGTCGTCCCCGTTGTCCACAGGAGCGCCGCTCTGACAGGGTGGTGCGGCAGGATGTGCCCTATGCCGAGCCCACAGAAGACCAGCGTGCACCAGGAACAGCCCGTGGTGCCGCCCACGCGGCGGGACGAGGTCGCAGCCGCCGGCAGCGAGCTGATCGGCGGTCCGCTGGGCCGTGCCGCCTGGGTCGGCAGAAGCTGGTTCACGCCGGTGCGGGTCATCGCGCTGGTCGCGATCGGGATGTTCGCCCTGGGCATGGTGCAGAAGCTGCCCTGCTACAACTGGGCGTGGTTCCGGGGCTCCAGCTCCCAGTACACCCACGCCTGCTACTCGGACATCCCCCACCTCTTTCTCGGGCGCGGTTTCGCCGACGGGCTCGTCCCGTACTTCGACCGGCTGACCGGTGACATGGAGTACCTCGAGTACCCGGTCCTGACGGGCCTCTTCATGCAGATCGCCGCCTGGCTCACGGCGCCCTTCGACGGGGACCTCCAGTACCGCGAGCAGATGTACTGGCTGGTCAACGCAGGCATGCTGCTTATCTGCGCCGTGATCATCGCGGTCTGTGTCACCCGGACCCAGCGCAACCGCCCCTGGGACGGGCTGCTGGTCGCCCTCGCGCCCGCCTTCGCCCTCACCGCCACCATCAACTGGGACCTGCTGGCCGTCGCGCTCACGGCCGCGGCGATGCTGATGTGGTCCCGTGGGCGGGTGCTGGTCTTCGGCGTGCTCATCGGGCTGGCCACCGCGGCCAAGCTCTACCCCGTGCTGCTGCTCGGGCCGCTGCTGGTGCTGTGCTGGCGGGCGGGCAAGTACCGCGAGTACGGAGCGGCCCTGCTCGGCGCGGCCGGAGCCTGGCTGGTGGTGAACGTGCCGGTGATGCTGCTCGCACCCGAGGGCTGGAAGAAGTTCTACACCTTCAGCCAGGAGCGGCAGGTCGACTTCGGTTCGTTCTGGCTGATCATCACCCAGCGCACCGGCGAGGAGCTGGACGTGGAGCTCGTCAACACGTACGCCACGCTGCTGGTGATCCTGGCCTGCGCGGGCATCGCGGGGCTCAGCCTCACCGCGCCGCGCAGGCCCCGCGTCGGCCAGCTGGCCTTCCTGGTCGTGGCCGCGTTCATCCTCACCAACAAGGTCTACTCACCGCAGTACGTGCTGTGGCTGATCCCACTCGCGGCGCTCGCCAGGCCCCGCTGGCGGGATTTCCTGATCTGGCAGGGCTGCGAGGTCGTGTACTTCCTCGGGATCTGGATGTACCTCGCCTACACGACCAGCGGGGACAAGCACCAGGGGCTGCCGCCCGAGGGCTATCAGCTGGCCATCGCCGCACATCTGCTGGGGACGCTGTATCTCTGCGCGGTGGTCGTCAGGGACATCCTGATGCCGGAGCGCGACGTGGTACGCCAGGACGGGTCCGACGACCCCGCGGGGGGTGTGCTGGACCGGGCGCCCGACGTGTTCGCGCTGGGCCGTGCGGCGCATCCTGGGCGTCACACCGTCCAGACGGCGGAGGGGCCTCGGGTGGAATGGGGCACCGGCGAGCCCACGTCGGGCTGACCCGGACGGCTCACGCCTGGACAGGGCCAAGGCCGGGTGTGAGGACTCCCGCCTGGCTCGCGACGCCTGGCACGCACACTCGCTGCGTTGTCGAATCGCCCTGGCACGCCCAGTACGAGGACGACCTCCCCCTGCCTCCGGCGGGGGAACCCCCACCGCCTTGCGACTGCACGCACCGGACGCCGCGAGCCCCGCCCTTCGGGCGGACGACGCCAGTTCTCCACACGGCCTAGCAGTCGACCAGGCGGTCGTACTGGGTGGTCGTGTGACGCAGGTGGGCGACCAGCTCGTCACCGACCTTCGGCTCCTGCGCGTCCGCAGGGACGAACAGGATCGAGACCTGCATGTGCGGAGGCTCCGCGAACCAGCGCTGCTTGCCCGCCCAGACGAACGGCGAGAGATTGCGGTTCACGGTGGCCAGGCCCGCCCGGGCCACACCCTTGGCGCGCGGCATGACCCCGTGCAGGGCCTTCGGCGCCTCCAGGCCGACCCCGTGGGACGTACCTCCGGCCACCACGACCAGCCATCCGTCCGACGCGGCCTTCTGCTGGCGGTAGCCGAACCGGTCCCCCTTGACCACACGCGTCACATCGAGGACGGAGCCGCGGTACTCGGTGGCCTCGTGGTCGCCGAGCCACAGCCGGGTGCCGATCCGTGCGCGGAACCGGGTCTGCGGGAACTGCTGCTGCAACCGGGCCAGTTCATCGGCACGCAGATGGCTCACAAACATGGTGTGCAACGGCAGCCGGGCGGCACGAAGCCGGTCCATCCAGCCGATGACCTCCTCGACCGCGTCCGAGCCATCCGTACGGTCGAGCGGCAGATGCAGGGCGAAACCCTCGAGCCGTACGTCATCGATGCCCGCATGCAGCTGGCTCAGGTCCTGCTCGGAGACCCCGTGGCGCTTCATGGAGCTCATGCACTCGATGACGACCCGTGCGCCCACCAGGGCGTGCACACCGTCGACCGATGACACGGAGCGGACGACCCGGTCCGGCAGGGGCACGGGCTCCTCGCCCCTCCTGAAGGGAGTGAGGACGAGCAGGTCACCGCTGAACCAGTCCTTGATCCGTGCCGCCTCGTAGGTCGTGCCCACGGCCAGCATGTCCGCCCCGAAGCGGGTCGTCTCCTCGGCGAGCCGCTCGTGGCCGAAGCCGTAGCCGTTGCCCTTGCAGACCGGGACGATGCCCGGGAACTGGTCGATCACCGACTTCTGGTGCGCCCGCCAGCGCGCGGTGTCTACATAGAGGGAGAGCGCCATGGCCGGGACCGGGACCTTTCTGGGGGGTCGGTGTGACGGTGCACGTGGGGTCGGACATACGAGCGACAGCTCGGCTGTACGGGTGAGACTTGAGACTACGGAAAGATCAAAGGATCAGCGGCGGGACATGTACATGTCGAGCGCCTTGTGCAGCAGCTTGTTGAGCGGGAAGTCCCACTCGCCGACGTACTCGACGGCCTCGCCACCCGTGCCGACCTTGAACTGGATGAGACCGAAGAGGTGGTCGGTCTCATCGAGCGAGTCGCTGATGCCACGCAGGTCGTAGACCGTGGCCCCCATGGCGTAGGCGTCCCGCAGCATCCGCCACTGCATCGCGTTCGAGGGACGTACCTCGCGGCCGATGTTGTCGGATGCGCCGTAGGAGTACCAGACGTGCCCCCCGACGACGAGCATCGTCGCGGCGGACAGGTTGACGCCGTCATGCCGTGCGAAGTACAGACGCATGCGGTTGGGGTCCTCGTTGTTGAGGACGGTCCACATGCGCTGGAAGTACGAGAGCGGGCGGGGCCTGAAGCGGTCGCGCACGGCCGTGATCTCGTACAGCCGCTGCCACTCGGCGAGGTCCTCGTAGCCGCCCTGGACGACCTCGACGCCGGCCTTCTCGGCCTTCTTGATGTTCCGGCGCCACAGCTGGTTGAAGCCCTTGAGGACGTCGTCGAGCGAACGGTTGGCGAGCGGCACCTGGTAGACGTACCTGGGCTGGACGTCGCCGAAGCCGGCGCCGCCGTCCTCGCCCTGCTGCCAGCCCATCTTCCGCAGCCGGTCCGCCACCTCGAACGCGCGCGGCTCGACGTGCGTCGCCTGGACATCGCGCAGGCGCTTCACATCCGGGTCCTGGATGCCTGCCTTGATGGCCGGGGCGTCCCAGCGGCGGATGACCACCGGCGGGCCCATCTTCACCGAGAAGGCGCCCTGGTTCTTGAGGTGGGCCAGCATCGGCGTCAGCCACTCGTCCAGGTTTGGCGCGTACCAGTTGATCACTGGGCCCTCGGGCAGGTACGCGAGATACCGCTTGATCTTGGGCAGCTGGCGGTACAGCACGAGGCCCGCCCCGACGAGCTCGCCGCTCTTGTCGAACCAGCCGAGGCTCTCGGAGCGCCACTCCGTCTTGACCTCCGCCCACGCGGGGACCTGGCAGTGGCTCGCCGACGGCAGGCTCTGGATGTACGCCAGATGCTGCTCTCGGCTGATGGTCCTCAGGGTCAGGCTCATGCGGGGCGCTCCTTGGCAGGTGTGTCCCCATGGGTACAGGGGTTCCGGCTCTCGCCGGAAGCCTACTGGGCCAGGGCGGCGCCCCGCGTGGCCGCGGGGTGGCGGAATCGCTGGTGGAACGGGGAGCTAGTAGCCGATCAGGCCGCCGAAGAGCCCTCCGCGGGCCATCCCGAGGAAGAAGCCGACGCCGGCTGCGCCCAGTCCGACGATCGTGAGGAAGCGCTCGCGGGTCGTGACGGAGATGAACTGACCGTAGCCGCCGGTCAGGATTCCGATCAGCCCGGTCCATGAAGCGAGCAGATGGAGGCCGTCGAACTGGGCTGTCACGAACGACACCACACCCAGCACCAGGGTGGCCACCATCAGGGTGTCCTGGAGCGGATGGGGTTTCCCGTCCGTGGCGAAGAGGGAGCCTGTGGGATTCGATCGCATTGTCTGTGCCATGAAGCACCTCCTGGCGTCCTGCGGTCCCGCATTCCCGGAGGGCGGCGTACTGTGACGCCGCCCCACTCGATGTGTACAGGGTGCGGCCTGGGACCGCCGGATTTCAACCGGAAGTGGGTGTGCGGGTACTGTGTACCGCTGCACCGGTGTCTGCCCAGGCCAGCACTCGGATTCTCGGTTCTCGAGCCCGATTGTCAGTGGCGCCTGTTTTACTCGTAGACATCGATGCTTACGCATCACGACCCTCCTGCCACGGAACGACCGTGGCCGCTGAGTCCAAAGGAGGTGGGTTCCACATGCGTCACTACGAGGTGATGGTCATCCTCGACCCCGATCTCGAGGAGCGCGCTGTCTCCCCGCTGATCGAGAACTTCCTCTCCGTCGTCCGTGAGGGCAACGGAAAGGTGGAGAAGGTCGACACCTGGGGCCGTCGTCGTCTCGCTTACGAGATCAAGAAGAAGCCCGAGGGCATCTACTCGGTCATCGACCTCCAGGCTGAGCCTGCGGTCGTCAAGGAGCTCGACCGCCAGATGAACCTGAACGAGTCGGTCCTCCGGACCAAGGTCCTCCGTCCCGAGACCCACTGAGCGCCTAGCTCAGAGGTCATCGGGTTCGAGTAGCAGCAAGCAGCCAGAAGCAATCCCGCCGAGAGGTTCACCCATGGCAGGCGAGACCGTCATCACGGTCGTCGGCAATCTCGTCGACGACCCCGAGCTGCGCTTCACCCCGTCCGGTGCGGCGGTCGCGAAGTTCCGTGTCGCGTCGACTCCCCGTACCTTCGACCGCCAGACCAACGAGTGGAAGGACGGCGAGAGCCTGTTCCTCACCTGCTCGGTCTGGCGCCAGGCGGCGGAGAACGTCGCCGAGTCGCTCCAGCGAGGCATGCGCGTCATCGTGCAGGGCCGGCTGAAGCAGCGGTCGTACGAGGACCGCGAGGGCGTGAAGCGCACGGTCTACGAGCTGGACGTCGAGGAAGTCGGCCCCAGCCTCAAGAACGCCACGGCCAAGGTCACCAAGACCACGGGTCGTGGTGGCCAGGGTGGCTACGGCGGCGGCCAGCAGGGCGGCGGCAACTGGGGCGGCGGCCCCAGCGGTGGCCAGCAGGGCGGCGGCGGTGCTCCCGCCGACGACCCCTGGGCCAGCAGCGCGCCGGCCGGTGGCCAGCAGCAGGGTGGCGGTGGCAACTGGGGCGGAAGCTCCGGAGGCGGCTACTCGGACGAGCCTCCCTTCTAAGGCCCGGTCCCATCGGGACTGGCCTGCGGGGCAGCTCGTACCCCCACTTCTTGATCACACAGGAGAAACACCATGGCGAAGCCGCCTGTGCGCAAGCCTAAGAAGAAGGTCTGCGCGTTCTGCAAGGACAAGACCGCGTACGTGGACTACAAGGACACGAACATGCTGCGGAAGTTCATTTCCGACCGCGGCAAGATCCGTGCCCGCCGCGTTACCGGCAACTGCACGCAGCACCAGCGTGACGTCGCCACGGCCGTCAAGAACAGCCGTGAGATGGCGCTGCTGCCCTACACGTCCACCGCGCGCTAAGGGAGGGTGACTACGAAATGAAGATCATCCTCACCCACGAGGTCTCTGGCCTCGGTGCCGCTGGCGACGTCGTCGACGTCAAGGACGGTTACGCTCGCAACTACCTGGTCCCGCGCGGTTTCGCGATCCGCTGGACCAAGGGTGGCGAGAAGGACGTGGCGCAGATCCGCCGCGCCCGCAAGATCCACGAGATCGCCACCATCGAGCAGGCCAACGAGGTCAAGGCCAAGCTCGAGGGTGTCAAGGTGCGTCTGGCCGTTCGCTCCGGCGACGCCGGCCGCCTGTTCGGCTCCGTCACTCCGGCTGACATCGCTTCGGCGATCAAGTCCGCCGGTGGTCCGGACGTCGACAAGCGTCGTGTTGAGCTCGGTTCGCCGATCAAGACCCTGGGCTCGCACCAGGTGTCCGTACGTCTGCACCCCGAGGTCGCCGCGAAGCTCGGCATCGAGGTCATCGCCGCCTGAGCGACTGCTCGTAGAGCCTGAAAGGGCCGCACCCGCTGGGGTGCGGCCCTTTTCGTCGTCCTGGCCGCACGCGGAGCTTCACACTGTTGTCGCCGTTTCACGTGAAACGGCGCGTCAGCGTGGGGGTCGCCGGGTCAGCGGGTGGCGCCGGTCACGATCCAGCGGCCGGAGCGCATCCGCAGCCACAGGGTCAGCATGCGCACGGTCATCATCAGCGCCATGGCCCACCAGAGCGCGGTGAGGCCACCGCCAAGGGCCGGGACAAGCAGGGCCACGGGGGCGAAGACCGCCAAAGTCAGCAGCATCGCCACCGCCAGATAGCGTCCGTCACCGGCGCCCATCAGCACGCCGTCCAGGACGAACACCACCCCGGCCACGGGCTGGGAAAGGGCCACCACCAGTAGCGCCGGCAACAGTGTGCTGTGCACCGCCTGGTCGCCGGTGAACAAGGGAATGAACAGCGGCCGGGCCAGGACGAGCAGAGCACCCAGCACCACGCCCGAGACGATGCCCCACTGCACCATGCGACGGCAGGCCTGCCGCGCGCCGTCGGGGTCGTCGGCGCCGAGATAGCGGCCGATGATCGCCTGGCCCGCGATGGCGATCGCGTCCAGAGCGAAGGCCATCAGGGACCAGAGGGACAGGATGACCTGATGTGCGGCAATCGAGGTGTCGCCCAGGCGCGCAGCCACAGCTGTGGCGATCAGCAGTACGGCGCGCAGCGAAAGCGTCCGCACCAGCAAGGGAGCACCGGCCTGGGCGCTGGCGCGTATCCCCGCCGCGTCGGGCCGCAGGGAGGCACCGTGACGGCGGGCGCCCCGGACCACGACCACGAGGTAGGCGGCGGCCATTCCGCACTGGGCGAGCACGGTGCCCCAGGCGGACCCGGCGATGCCGAGCTCGGCGCCGTAGACCAGCCCGGCGTTGAGCGCAGCGTTGGCGGCGAAGCCCGCGATGGCCACATAGAGAGGGGTCCGGGTGTCCTGGAGGCCCCGCAGAATCCCGGTGGCTGCCATGACGACGAGCATCGCCGGGATCCCCAGGCTCGATATACGCAGATACGTCGTGGCATAGGGTGCGGCGGTGTCCGAGGCGCCGAAGAGTTCGACCAGCCAGGGAGCGCCGGGCAGCACAACGGCGATGACGCCCGTGCCCAGCACCAGGGCGAGCCAGATCCCGTCCATCCCCTGACGGATGGCGGCGCTCAGCTCACCGGCCCCGACGCGTCGGGCGACCGCCGCGGTGGTGGCGTAGGCGAGGAAGACGAACACGCTGACCGCGGTCATCAGCAAGGCGGCGGCGACTCCGAGGCCGGCGAGTTGAGGCGTGCCGAGGTGCCCGACGATGGCGCTGTCGACCAGCACGAAGAGCGGCTCGGCGACAAGGGCTCCGAACGCGGGAACGGCGAGCGCGACGATCTCGCGGTCATGCTGTCGGCGGCTGTTCTGCGGCGCCACGGCGGCCTGGGTCATGCGGGCAATCTAATCTTCCACAGGTAAGGAATACAAGCCCATAGGGATCCTTACCAAGGGCTGAGACGGGGCTTCGGCTGTGCGCCGTTTGTTCTGATCTTGGTCCGGCTGGGAAAGTTTTTCTCCCCCACAGCCAGTGGATGGAAAACATGCAGGTCGGAGTGGATGTGGAGGCGGAGTGGCCGACTTGTCCACAGTGCTGTCCCCCGGTCCGTGCACAGGTTCCGCCGAGTTCTCCACAGCATCTCGTCCTTCGTCCACATGGCCTGTGGATAACCAGATTGGCTGACGGTGCCGACAGCCCTAACGTGGACCGGCGCCCGATGCGCCGGAGACGGAATCGGGCCATGCGTTTTTGTCAGTGCCGTGCCGTAGAAATGGGACACGGCGAGGTCCGCGGAGCGGACGGGAGGGAGGCGGCCGGTGACCATTCCCGAGCCCCTGGACGAGCCCTGGGCCGACGTCGGTCCGGGCGCTCGGCTGCCCGTCTCCCGCCAGCGGCGCGGCGAGGGTCGCGGGCGGGGCCGCGAGGAGCAGCACGAGCGGGGCCACGAGAGCGGCCCGTGGGACGACGGCGCCCCCGGTGGCTTCGAGCGGGTCCCTCCGCAGGACCTCGACGCCGAGCAGTCCGTCCTCGGCGGCATGCTGCTGTCCAAGGACGCCATCGCGGACGTCGTCGAGATCCTCAAGGGCCATGACTTCTACCGGCCCGCGCACGAGACCGTCTACCAGGCGATCCTCGACCTGTACGCCAAGGGTGAGCCCGCCGACCCCATCACGGTCGCGGCCGAGCTGACCAAGCGCGGCGAGATCACCCGAGTCGGCGGGGCCTCGTATCTCCACACGCTGGTGCAGTCGGTGCCGACCGCGGCCAACGCGTCGTACTACGCGGAGATCGTCCATGAACGGGCGGTGCTGCGCCGCCTGGTCGAGGCGGGCACGCGTATCACGCAGATGGGATACGCGGCGGACGGCGACGTCGACGAGATCGTGAACTCCGCCCAGGCGGAGATCTACGCCGTCACGGAGCAGCGCACCAGCGAGGACTATCTGCCGCTCGCCGACATCATGGAGGGCGCCCTCGACGAGATCGAGGCGATCGGCTCCCGCAGCGGCGAGATGACGGGCGTACCGACAGGCTTCACCGACTTCGACTCGCTCACCAACGGTCTGCACCCGGGCCAGATGATCGTGATCGCCGCACGTCCCGCCATGGGTAAGTCCACACTGGCGCTTGACTTCGCACGCGCCGCGTCGATCAAGAACAATCTGCCCAGCGTCATCTTCTCCCTCGAGATGGGCCGCAACGAGATCGCGATGCGTCTGCTGTCCGCCGAGGCGCGGGTGGCCCTGCACCATATGCGCTCGGGCACGATGACCGACGAGGACTGGACCCGCCTGGCCCGACGCATGCCGGATGTCTCCCAGGCCCCGCTCTACATCGACGACTCCCCGAACCTGTCGATGATGGAGATCCGCGCCAAGTGCCGCCGCCTCAAGCAGCGCAACGATCTGAAGCTCGTCGTGATCGACTACCTCCAGCTGATGCAGTCAGGTGGCTCCAAGCGCGCGGAAAGCCGTCAGCAGGAGGTCTCGGACATGTCCCGAAACCTCAAGCTGCTCGCCAAGGAGCTGGAGGTCCCCGTGATCGCGCTCTCCCAGCTGAACCGTGGACCGGAGCAGCGCACGGACAAGAAGCCGATGGTCTCCGACCTGCGTGAGTCCGGCTCCATCGAGCAGGACGCGGACATGGTCATCCTGCTCCACCGTGAGGACGCCTACGAGAAGGAGTCGCCCCGTGCCGGCGAGGCCGACCTGATCGTCGCCAAGCACCGTAACGGTCCGACAGCCACCATCACCGTGGCCTTCCAGGGCCACTACTCGCGGTTCGTGGACATGGCGCAGACCTGAGGCCAGGCGGTGTAGGGTCTCGCGGCTGATGTCGTAGTCCACGGGCCGTGTCGTACCGATGTCGTCTACGACATCACCGTGAGACTGGCGCGTGGGTGCTGCTGCTCAGCGTCTCGTCTCGTACCTGGTCAGGACCACGCCGCCGGGAAACGTCCGCGTCTCCACCAGGTTCAGGTTCACCCAGCTGTCCAGCGCGGTGAAGAACGGCGTGCCGCTGCCCACCAGGACCGGATAGGCAGCGATCGCGTACTCGTCGATCAGCCCGGCGCGCATGGCCGCCCCGGCGAGCGTTGCGCCGCCGATGTTCATTGGGCCGCCGTCCTCGGCCTTGAGCCGGGTGATCTCGGCGATCGCGTCGCCGGTGACGAGGCGGGTGTTCCAGTCGACCTTGTCGATCGTCGAGGAGAACACCACCTTCGGCGTGTCCCGCCAGTTCCGCGCGAACTCGATCTCCGCCGGGGTGGCGCCCGGCTGCTGGTCGACGGTCGGCCAGTAGGAGCTCATCGTCTCCCACAGCTTGCGCCCATACAGCGACAGGCCACTCGCCTGGTCGTGGTCGAGCCACCACTGGAACAGCTCGTCGCTCGGCGGTCCGCTCCAGCCGATGTCGTCGCCAGCCGCGGCGATGTAGCCGTCCAGGGTCAGGTTCATGCCGTAGATCAGTTTCCGCATGGCCCAGCCTTCCGTCCGTGGGTGTCCGGCGTACAGACCAGCGCGGCGCGGGAAACTCATCGGTGCGCGATCTGGGCTCGCCGATAGCCCTCGTGCTTGGGGTTCAGCGTGGTGCACTCGGCCGACTCGGACAAGCCGCCTGATCGCGACTTCGCCCTCGGCTGTCAGCCCGATTCCGCGATGAAGGTGCGCAGGGTTTCGGAGAGCCGCCGTGGCTGGTCCTCCGCGATCAGGGTGCAGCTGTCCTCGATCTCCACGAGAGCTCCCTGGGGGAGGAGCTCGGCGAGCCGGCGGCCGTGGGCGCGGGGCATCATGCGGTCCTCGGTCGCCCACACCACGAGGGCGGGGCGGTCGAAGTTCCGCAGGCCTTCAGCGGCTTCCAGGAGTTCGTCCTTGCGCACGGCGAGGTTGTAGCGGCGGAAGTCGTGCTGGATGGCCTTGTCGCTGAGGAGCGGGCGCAGCCAGGCGTCGACGATCTCATCGGGCACGGGGCGCTTGGTGAGGGCACCGATACCGACCGGCAGCCGGCGCAGGGGTTTCAGGGCCAGGGTGCGGACGAGGAGGGGGAGGGCGCCGGGGATGCGGCAGGCCAGAGTGATCATCTTGCCGGGGAGGCCGGGCGGGTAGTTGTCGAAGGCTTCGCAGGAGACCAGGACGAGCCGGGCGAGTCGTTCCGGGTGGCGGACGGCGACGGACTGGGCGCGGCCGCAGTCGTTCTCCACGAGAGTGACGTCCCACAGATCGAGGCGTTCAAGGAGCTCCGCGATGAGCGCGATGACGGCATCCGGGCTTAACGGGACGTCCTGGCGCATGGGTGTGCGATGCGAGCCGTACGGAAGGGTCGGGGCGATACAGCGGTGGTCCGGGGACAGATCGGCGATCACCTTGCGCCAGACGCTCGCGTCGTGGACGAGTCCATGGAGCAGGACGACCACGGGGCCGGGACCGCCCGTGTCCTCGTACGCGATGGTTCCTGCGGTGAGTTCGATCTCGGGCACGCCGTCTCCTCAGGTCTTCATCTGTAGTGATCATGCTGCGCGCCCGGGGGCTACCCGGAAACCGCCCAGCCTGCGCTAAAACCAGTTCGGGGTGGGTCAGGTCATCTGGTAGAGCTTGAACGTGACTTCATCGTCTTCCTCACTGCTGCCCAGTACCGAACGGGCTCTCCTGCACCGCATTGCCGTCGGCCAGGCCGAGGGGCGGGCACCTTCGCTCGTCGGGGCGGTCGGCAGGGACGGCCGGCACCTGTGGAGCGGGGGGCGTAGCTGCTTCGTGGATCAGGAGCCGGACGCCGACACCCAATACCGCGTCGGATCCATCACCAAGACCTTCACAGCGGTTCTGGTGATGCGGCTGAGGGATGAGGGGCTGCTGGATCTGGGCGACCCGCTGGAGAAGCATCTGCCCGGCACCGGTGTCGGTGAGGTGACCATTGCTCAGCTCCTCGGCCATAGCGCGGGGCTGGCCGCGGAGAGCCCGCCCCCGTGGTGGGAGCGTACGCCCGGCACGGTCCGGCCCGAGTTGCGGGATGTGCTCGGCGACCAGCCGCTGCTGCATCCTGTGGGCCGTCGCCACCACTACTCCAACCCCGGCTACACACTGCTGGGTTCACTGGTCGAGGCGGTTCGCGGGGAGCCCTGGGAGGTCGTGCTGCGGCAGGAGATCCTCGAACCGCTCGGGATGCACCGGACGAGTGCCCAGCCACAGGAGCCGCACGCGGGTGGCTGGGCCGTGCACCCCTGGGCTGATGTGCTGATGCCCGAACCCGCCCAGGACCTCGGGCTGATGGCCCCTGCGGGGCAGTTGTGGTCCACCGCGTCCGACCTCTGCCGCTTCGGGGCCCTCCTTGCCGACGGTGACGAGCGGGTGCTGAGTGCCGATTCCGCTCGGGAGATGCGCACGCCTTCCGCACCGCCGGAGTCCGGCGAGTGGGAGAGCGGCTACGGACTGGGTCTTCAGCTGGTGCACAGGGACGGGCGTACGCTCATCGGCCACTCCGGCTCGCTGCCCGGATTCGTCGCCTGCCTGTTGGTGAGCGTGGAGGAAGGTGTCATCGGGGTCGCGCTCGCCAACGCCACTTCGGGTCCGCTGACCGCTGCTGTAGCGGGCGATCTCGTCCGGATCGTGGCCGACGCCGAGCCGAGGTTCCCCGAACCCTGGCGGCCCATGCCGGCGGTGGACGAGTCCCTGCTGGAGCTTGCCGGGCCCTGGTACTGGGGTACCCACGCGTTCGGACTGAAGGTGGTGGCCGACCGCGGCCTTGAGCTGCATCCGCTCACGGGGAAGGGGCTTGGAGCGCGGTTCCTTCCCCAGGAGGTCGGCGCCGGCTGGGTCGGGCTCGACGGCTACTTCGCCGGCGAGACGCTCACCGTGCAGCGGCGGCTTGACGGCGCGGTGGACCATCTCGACGTGGGGTCCTTCGTCTTCACTCGCGAGCCCTATGACCCGGCGGCCGACGTCCCGGGAGGAGTGGACGCGCGCGGCTGGCGCGGACTCCCGCAGTGACCCGGTGATTTCGTGGCCTTGTGACTGCGGGACTGCGGGACTGCGGGACTGCGGGACTGCGGGACTGCGGGACTGCGTGACCCGGCAATCGGGAGTCCGTGTTTCACGTGAAACGGGTCGGCGCCGCGCCCGGTCAGAGTCCCCGCTTGAATCCCACATGGGAGGCCTCGAAGCCGAGACGCTCATAGAAACGGTGGGCGTCGGTACGACTGACATCGCTCGTCAGCTGTACCAACTGGCAGCCCCGACGACGCGATTCATCCACGGCCCATTCGATGAGCTGGCTGCCCAGGCCGCTGCCGCGCTCATCGGCGTGGATACGCACCGCTTCGATGATCGACCGGGTGGCGCCCTTCCGGGAGAGGCCGGGGATGAGGGTGAGATGCAGCGTGCCGATGACCCTGCCCTCGCGCTCGGCCACGACCAGATGCTGGTTGGGGTCGCCCTCCAGCCGCTCGAACGCGCCGAGGTACGGGGTGAGGTCGTCGGGGGACTCACGCTGGGCGCCGAGCGGGTCATCCGCGAGCATGGCCACGATGGCGGGGATATCGGCCGGGGAAGCGGGGCGTATCTGGAGATCGCTCATGATCCCCAGCCTATGACCTTCATACAGAGGTCTGGGCGACGGGAAGAGCCTCGAGAGCCCTGACCAGGGGTGTCAGCTCAGGGTTCTTCGCCGCCTCGTCGAGCGCTTCGCGCAGCGCGGTGTCATTCGTCGGCCGCGCCGCGGCCAGCAGCTCAAGACCCGCTTCGGTGACATCGGTGTAGATGCCCCGGCGGTCGGTGACGCAGAGATAGCGGGTGAGCAGTCCACGGTCCTCGAGCCGGCTGACAAGCCGGGTGGTGGCGCTCTGGCTGAGCACGACGGCGTCGGCGACCTGCTTCATCTGGAGATGTCCGCCGGGACCGCTGTGCTGGCGGCTGAGGACGTCAAGCAGTGAGTACTCGCGCACGCTCAGATCGTGCTTGGACTGGAGGGCTCGCTCGACATGGGCCTCGATCCGGCCATGCAGCAGGGAGAGGGCGCACCAGCCCTGGGCGAGGGCGGTGAGTGCGGGATCCGTCGCTGCCATCGGTCTCTCCTTCACTGCTGCCACCACTGCTACCGCCAGGATAGACGACTCCTGCAATAGCCCGCGCTTGCGAATAAGCGGCGTCTGCAATTATTGTGAACGCTCGTAACATGCATGCGCAATCTTCTGGGAACTGCTGGGAAGGTGAGAACCCATGCCACTCGCGCTCCTCGCCCTGGCCATCGGGGCATTCGGTATCGGCACCACCGAATTCGTGATCATGGGGCTGCTCCCCGAGGTCGCGGACGACTTCCAGGTGTCCATCCCGACCGCCGGCTATCTCGTCACCGGCTACGCACTCGGAGTCGTCATCGGTGCCCCTCTGATGACGGTCCTCGGCACCAGGGTTTCCCGTAAGCGGATGCTGATGCTGCTGATGGGCCTGTTCATCGCCGGTAACGTGCTCTCCGCCGTCGCGCCGGCCTTCGGCGCGATGCTCGCGGGCCGTTTCGTGGCCTCGCTCGCGCACGGCGCCTTCTTCGGCATCGGCGCGGTGGTCGCCGCCGATCTGGTCGCCCCGGAGAAGAAGGCCGGCGCCATCGCCACGATGTTCACCGGTCTGACGGTCGCCAATGTCGTGGGCGTCCCCCTCGGCACCTTCATCGGCCAGAGCATCGGCTGGCGCGCGACGTTCTTCGTCGTCGCGGGTCTCGGGGTGCTGGGGCTTCTCGGTGTGGCCAGGCTGGTGCCGGAGCAGCCGAGGCCCGAAGGGGTCCACCTGCGGCATGAGCTCGGCGCGTTCCGCAATGTGCAGGTGCTGCTGGCCATGGCGATGACCGTGCTCGGCTTCGGCGGTGTCTTCGCCGCGATCACCTACATCACCCCGATGATGACCTCGGTCGCCGGATTCGCCGACTCCTCGGTGACCTGGCTGCTGGTGCTCTTCGGTCTCGGCATGGTCGGCGGCAACCTGATCGGCGGGAAGTTCGCCGACCGGGCCCTGATGCCGCTGCTGTACGTGTCGCTGGGTGCGCTCGCCCTGGTGCTCGGGCTGTTCACGCTCACGGCCCACAACAAGATTGCCGCCGCGGCCACCATCGTCCTCGTCGGCGGGCTGGGCTTCGCCACGGTGCCGCCGCTCCAGAAGCGCGTGCTGGACCAGGCGTCCGGCGCCCCGACGCTGGCTTCCGCCGTGAACATCGGAGCCTTCAACCTCGGCAACGCACTCGCTGCCTGGCTGGGTGGCGTGGTGATCGCCGCGGGTCTGGGCTTCACCGCCCCGAACTGGGTGGGTGCGCTCCTCGCCGCATCGGCGCTGGGCCTCGCCGTACTCGCATCCGGGCTGGAGCGCCGTGACGGTCGCCGGGAGGGCCGGATCGTGACCGGTGCGCAGGGCGGGGCAGCGGGAAAGCCCCTGTCGAGCGATGTGTCCCGGTCATTCCAGAACTCCCGGAACTCCCGGACGTCCCAGGCATCCCGCACGTCCGCACGGTGAGCGGGGCCTCGGGGATCCCGGGGCCCGCCCGGCTCGGCGGCCCGTCCGATCAGCCCGCGGCGACCGTCAGAGGCGCGAAGCGACGGCTCGCGTCACCGGGGAGATCCCCGGCGCCCCGGAGCATCACGGTGTTGAAGGCCACCGTCGACAGGCCGCATGCCCTCAGCCAGTCGAGCAGCTCCTCGTGGCGCACGTCGATGTCCGTCCGGAGCGGCCGGTCACTGGACTCGGCCAAAGAGGCGACCAGGGACTTCGCCGTGTCCGTGTCACGGGCGACGAGCGGGCCCACCACATGGGTTTCCATGTTGGGCCAGGCCGCCGCATAGCCGGTGAGGGCACCGCCGGACTCCGCGACCCTGAGCTGGTCGGCGAAAGCGGGAAGCCTTGTGATCATGTGGGTGCGATCCTGGCCGAAGACCTCGGCGTCCAGACGCAGGATGGCGGGCAGGTCCTCGGCGGTGGCCGGGCGGGTGACGGCTCGTGGTGCCGGTCCGGTGAGCTGGAAGAACCCCCGGACCATTTCGGCGCGGCCGACGGTCCCGAAGCCCAGTTCCTCGTACAGCGGCCGGCCGTACGGCGTGGCATGCAGGGTGACCGGTGCCTCGCCCGCCTCCGTGATGACCTGCTTCATCAGCCGCCGCCCCACGCCCTGGCGGGCGTACCGCTCGGCCACGAGCACCATGCCGATGGCGACGAGCTCGCTGCGCTGCTCCGGCCCCGGCCCGTAGCGCGTCACGACGCAGGCGGTCACGAGACCTTTGCCGGAAGGGTCGTCGATGCCGTACCCCGTGCCCGCCGCGAGCAACAGACCCCATTTGTGCTCCTCGCGGGGCCAACCGCGGTCCTCGGAAAGGTCGGCGCAGAGGGTCACGTCTGCCTTGGTCAGACGCCGGACGGGGAGCTCGACAAGCGGTGTTGACATGGGGTCAGGCTGTCGGACCAGCTGATCGTTCGTCCAGCGCTTTACCGGAACTGGCCGAGACGAGTCCGGGTTCTCGGAACCCGGATACGGGCATGGGGCAATGCAGCCTAACGGGAGAGCGGCCGCGGACACCCGGACTTTCCGCTCTTTGTCCCTGCGGGGGTCTCCGCCTGGCATGCTGCGGCGGAGGTGTATCGAACAGTGTCACAGTTCAGTCCCACTCGTCCCGATTCCCGCTTGGCAATGGTGAGTGTGGGCCAGCAGTGCTCTTGGAAGCATGAGTGCAGTGCGGGGATTTGAGGCACGTTCCGGGGCAGTGGGAAGTGCGTAGACCGACCCAAAGACGCTCTAGGCGAGGCACACAATGGACGCTCCGACCACCGCGTGGGCGGACAACGGCACTTCAGATGAGAACGGCGGGCACGGCGCGAACCGGGGGAACGGCGGCGACTGGTTCCTACCTCGCAAGCGAGGCGCCGCGAGCCCATCGGCGCCCCGTGCGGACGGTGGCGGTGTCGGCGGTGCCGTCGGTGCCCCGGGCGGCGAGGGACGGACAGCCGGGCCGCGCCGCCCCGTTGCCGCGATACGGCCGGTCGGGACCGGGGCGGCGAGGGCCGCGGCGATGCCTGAGCAGCCAGGCGCCCCGGGAGTGCACCCGGCGGGTGTGCCGGGAATGCCGCCTCCCGGCACCGCGCCGATGCCACCGCCCGACGTCCCTGCCGCCCGTATGGCGGCCGCCCCTGCGCCCGACTCCCGTACACGGGCGGCCTCTACGTCCGTCGCGTCTTCCGGGCCCCCTGCGTCGCCCGACGCCACCCTGGTGCGCCGGACCATGGAGGAGATTGCCCCCGTCGCCGACAAGGTCACCTCCTACTTCTACGCGCTGCTCTTCGTCCGCCACCCTGAGCTGCGTGCTCTCTTCCCCGCGGCGATGGACGCCCAGCGGGACCGGCTGCTGAGGGCGCTGCTCACGGCGGCGGAGCACATGGACAACGCCGAGGTGCTCATCGACTACCTGACGCATCTCGGCCGCGGCCACCGTAAGTACGGCACCCAGCCCGCGCACTACCCCGCCGTGGGCGAGGCGCTCATCGGCGCGCTCAGCCGCCATGCCACGAACACCTGGAACGCCGAGACCGAGGCCGCCTGGGTCCGCACCTACACGACGATCTCCCAGGTCATGATCGACGCCGCCGCGGAGAACGAGCAGCACGCTCCGGCCTGGTGGCATGCCGAGGTGGTCTCGCACGACCTCAGGACCCCTGACATAGCGGTCATCACCGTGCGCCCCGACCAGCCCTACTCCTTCCTGGCCGGTCAGTACACGAGTCTGGAGACCCCGTGGTGGCCCCGGGTCTGGCGGCACTACTCGTTCGCCGGTGCCCCGCGCACCGACGGGCTGCTGTCCTTCCACGTCAAGGCCGTCCCCGCGGGTTGGGTCTCGAACGCGCTGGTGCACCACGCCCGCCCCGGCGATGTGCTCCGTCTCGGAGCCCCTGCGGGGTCCATGACCGTCGACCACAGCTCCGACAGCGGGCTGCTGTGCCTGGGCGGCGGGACGGGAATCGCCCCGATCAAGGCACTGGTCGAGGATGTCGCCAAGCATGGTGAGCGCCGTCCCGTGGAGGTCTTCTACGGCGCGCGCAGCGATCACGACCTCTATGACATCGACACGATGCTGAGGCTTCAGCAGAGCCATCCATGGCTTCAGGTGCGTCCTATCGTCGACGACAAAGCCCAGTTAACGGACGTCGTGCGCGCGTACGGTCCCTGGAACGAGTACGACGCGTATCTGTCGGGACCGATCGGCATGATCCGCAACGGCGTGCACACGCTCAGGGGGATCGGCATCCCCTTCGAGCGGATCCGCCATGACTCGCTGGAGGACCTCGTGGCCGCGGCGAAGTAGCGCATGGGCCGATCGGCGCTGCGGCCCGGCGTCAGCCCAGGTCGGGCGCGTGCATGGCCCGTACGCCCTCGATGTTGCCGTCCAGGTAGTGCCGCAGGGACAGCGGTACGAGATGCACGGCCGCGATTCCGACGCGGCTGAAGGGCACCCGGACGATCTCGTACTCGCCGAGAGGTTCGTCCACCTCGGGGCCATGGCGCCGTGACGTGTCCATCGACACCAGGCGGCACACGAAGAAGTGCTGGACCTTCACGCCCGCGACCCCTCCGTCCACGATGTGCTCGACGGTGTCGACGAAGCAGGGCACCACGTCGACGATCTTGGCGCCGAGTTCCTCGTCCACTTCACGGTGCAGGGCTTCCACGACGGTGGCGTCCGTGGGCTCGACTCCGCCTCCCGGGGTGACCCAGTACGGATTGATGCCCGGCTTGGTGCGCTTGATCAGGACGAGATCGTCGCCGTCGAGCAGGATGGCGCGTGCGGTGCGCTTGACCACTGGCCGTTCGGTCATGGCAAGAGAGTGGCCCGCGATAGCCGGTCTGAAACGCCTGTCCGCTCTGTCGTCGCTCGCTGTCGGTTTCCGATCACGCCGACGTCACCAGTCGGCGGCGGCGCGCAGCAGTTCCTCGTGCGCGCGGGCGATGTGCGGCAGCGCGAGCGTCCCGGCGCGGACGACGAGGAAATACGTACGCAGCGGCGGTACGTCGGGTTCCAGCAGGGCGACGATCCGGCCGCTCGCCAGATCCCGCTCGCACAGATACCGGGGCAGCACGGCGAGCCCGGCGCCGGCCGCCGTGGAGTCCCGTACCGCCCGTAGATCCGGCGCGATGACGGTCGCCGCCGCTGCCGGAGGGCTGTCGAAGACGGCGGACCAGTAGCGCGTGACAAAAGGCAGGGACTCATGGACCTCGACCACCGGCAGCTGCTCCAGTACGCGGGAGTGCCTGCCGCGGCGCAGCTGGGGCGCGAGCCGCGCCGCCCAGCCGGGTGCGGCGACCAGGACGTGCTCCTCGTCGCAGAGCGGAGTGGCGGTGAGCAGTCCCCCGCGCGGGCGGGCCGTCGCGATGGCCAGATCGTGATGCCCGGCCGCGAGTCCTTCCAGGGTCTCCCCGGCATTGCCGGCGAAGGAGGTCCGTAACGCGAGGCCCTGCCCTATCAGCGGGGTGAGCGCCGGAAGCACCCGGAGTGAGGTGAACTCGGGCGGTCCGGCCAGATGCAGCGTACGGGCGACGCCCGACTCCTCGTCGAGGTCGAGCCCTGCCTCGGCGATCTCCACGAGGGCGTCCAGATGCGGGGCGGCCCGGTGGGCGAGCTCGTCGCCCATGGTGGTGGGCGTGACACCGCGCGGCTGCCTCAGGAAAAGCGGCCGTCCCAGCTGTCGCTCCAGCGTGCGTATCTGGCTGGTCACCGCAGGCTGGGAGAGACCGAGCAGTGTGGCGGCGCGGGTGAACGAGCCGGCCCGGTGCACCGTGACGAATGTGCGCAACAAGGCCAAGTCCATCGTCCAACTATAAATAAGTCGATAGCTCGCTGTCTTTGGTGTGATTGGACACTGACGCAGAGTCAACTAGCCTTGTTCGGGCGGATCACCGCAGCGGAACCGGACGGTCCGAGCCACGAGGGGGGAGGCTCGGACCGTCCGCTCCTCCCGTTCGTCGGCGGTGCTGTTCCTCAGAACGCCTGCAGGTAGACCCGGGCCTGATCGCCCTTGAGCCGCTGGACGTGGACCTCGATCCACTGGACCTTCTTCCGGCGGTCATCGTGCACGCACGGGGGACACACGCCTGCCCAGCGCGCGCCCTTCAACGTCTGCGGTTCGGGCAGTCCGAGGTGCCCGAACCGTTCTCCCTCCGGGGCGAAGTCCTTCGCCCGCGCCTTCAGGGGCTCTTGCGGGCGCAGATCTTCCGCAATGCCTTCGGCGTTCTTCTCGCTGGTGACGAAGGAGAGGTGATAGACGTCCTCCTGCGGATTGACCTGGACGGCACCCTTGGCCTGGGTCGCGTCCCCGGGCACTGCCACGTTCATGAACGCGGATGCCTCGACTGCACCCGCCTTCGTGTCCCAGTGCCAGTCCCGTCCCTCGACAACGCGACCGTCGTCCCCGTCCCGCCCGGAGCACGAGGCGAGCAGAAGGACCGCTACCGCGGTCACGCAGAGCCGGGCACCACGTCGGAGCATCAACTATCCAGGGCGCGCAGTACGTCCGCCACCAGATCGGCGACGTCCTCCGCACCGGCCGAGAAGCGGATGAAACCCTCGGGCACGGCGTCACCGCCCCAGCGGCCACGGCGTTCGGCGCTGGAGCGGACGCTGCCGAAGCTCGTCGCGTCGTCGACGAGCCGCAGACCGGCCAGGAACCGTTCGGCGTGCGCGCGGTCGGGGAGGGTGAAGGAGAGCACGGAGCCGAAGCGGTGCATCTGGGCCGCCGCGACCGGGTGCGAGGGGTCGTCGGGCAGCCCCGGATAGCGCAGCCCGGTCACCTCCGAACGGCCGGTCAGTGCCTCGGCGACGGCGAGCGCGTTCGCGCACTGGCGGTCGGTCCGCAGATGCAGCGTGGCGAGGGACCGGTGCGCGAGCCAGGCTTCCATCGGGCCGGGGATGGCGCCGACGATCTTGCGCCAGCGCCGCACCCGGGCCGCCGACTCGGCGTCGCGGCAGACGACATAGCCGAGCAGGAGATCCCCGTGGCCGGTGAGGCCCTTGGTGCCGCTGGCCACGGAGAAGTCGGCGCCGAGCTCCAGCGGGCGTTGGCCGAGCGGGGTGGCCAGGGTGTTGTCGACCGCGACCAGGGTCCCTCCGGCGTGTGCCGCCTCCACGAGGCGCCGTACGTCGCACACGTCGAGCCCCGGGTTGGACGGTGTCTCGATCCACAGCAGCTTCGCCCCGTCGAGTACGGAAAGCTGCGCGTCGCCGCCCGTCGGGGCTGTGCGGACCTCGACTCCGTAGGCCTCGAGCTGCTCGCGTACGAGAGACAGGGCCTGGTAACCGTCGTCCGGGAGCACGACGGTGTCGCCGGCCTGCGCGTGGGACAGCAGCACCGCGGAGATCGCCGCCATACCGGAGGCGAAGACGACGGTCTCGGCATCGTCGGCGGGTGCTTCGAGCTCGCCGATGGCCCGTTCCAGCAGGGTCCAGGTCGGGTTGTCGTCCCGTCCGTAGGTGTACGGACCGGTCGGCTCACCCGGCAGGTGGTAGTGGGCGGCGAACACCGGGCCGGGGAGGGCCGGCTCGTACTTCCTCGCCTCGGGAAGACCCGCCCGTACGGCCCTGGTGCCCTCGCCCATGCCGTCGATGCCGTTGATGCCGTTCATGGAGGGGTTCAGTCTTTCTCGGGAAGCACGACGTTCAGCGCCCACGACACGATGGAGATGATGAGACCTCCCAGGACGGCCGTCCAGAAGCCCTCGACATGGAAGCCGAGGTCCAGCTTGTCGGCAAGCCAGGAGGTCAACAGCAGCATCAGGGCGTTGATCACCAGGGTGAAGAGCCCCAGTGTGAGCACGAAGAGCGGGAACGTCAGCAGGTTGGCGACCGGCTTGACGAAGAAGTTCACCAGACCGAAGAGCAGGGCGACGAGTATCAGCGTCAGGGTTTTCTGTCCCGTGCTGTCACCGGTGAGTGTTATGTCCTGGATAAGCCAGATCGCCACGGCCAGGGCTCCGGCGTTGGCGATCGTCTTGACGAGGAAATTCATCATGTGTCTGATCGTGGCAGACGCGATGGGACCAAGTGCAGGGGCGGGTAGGTACAGACTGCGATGAAGGCATTCCGACTGGATGAGCTGGAGGCGGAGCGAGCCGCCAACGACGGGGCGTATTTGCAGTTTCTGCGTGAACGGAACATGTCGGCCGGCTTGTACGCGCTGGACGCCGGTGAGCGCGACCCTCAGAGTCCGCACGGTCAGGACGAGATCTACTTCGTGGTCAGCGGGCGGGCTTCGATTACGGTCGGGATGGAGACCACGCAGGTCGGGCGGGGGAGCGTGGTCTACGTGCCGGCCGGAGTGGCCCACAAGTTCCACCACATCACCGAGGATCTGCGGGTACTCGTGGTCTTCTCTCCGCCTGAGAGCTGACCTGTCGCCCCAGGATTCCCTAGGGGGCGGTTCAGGGGAGTCCAAGGGCTGCCGGGGCCCCGCGGCGCCTCTCTCCCGTCCTAGCATCAGAGTCAGGACAACTCATAGAAGCGAGGTAGGGACGATGGCGGTGCAGGAAATGCTTTCGGGGATGCCCTGGTGGGTGAAGTGGGTCGCGATCCCCTTGATCGCCATCGTGGTATTCGGTGGGCTCATCGCGTCCGTGATCGGGTTCGTCATAGGACTGCTCTTCAAGGTGCTGCTGTTCGCAGCTCTGGTCGGTGGACTCGTTTACGTCGTACGGAAGTTCATGGGCTCCTCCTCGTCATCGCACAGCGAGTGGTAGCGCGTACGAGCGTTAGCCCGCCCGGGGGAAGGTGAACGGGCAGGCATACGGTCGAATGCGGGCCGCGTGAGAGTGGTGTGCATTGACCGTCCGGCGCGCGTGGCACCCACCCCGCGGGTGCTCTCTGTCAGTATCTGAAAAATCACTCCTTGTGATCTCCAGGCATGTGCAGCACGATGTCGGGCAAGAGGGCCAAGGCAAAGCATTCCTTGGCCGTTTTCATCTACTGCGGGGTACTGATGCGCGAGTCTGTTCGGGCCGAGGTCCTGATGAGTTTCCTGGTTTCCGAGGAGCTCTCCTTCCGGATCCCGGTGGAACTCCGATATGACACCGAGGATCCGTATGCCGTCCGGATGACCTTCCATCTGCCCGGCGACGCTCCTGTGACCTGGGCCTTCGCACGTGAGTTGCTCCGGGACGGCATCGGTGCGCCCAGCGGTGACGGCGATGTGCACATCGCCCCGACCGACGCGGAAGCGGTCTCCGAGGTCGGCATCCGGCTTCAGGTCGGCACCGAGCGGGCCCTGTTCCGGGTGAGCGCAGCGCCCCTGGTGGCCTTCCTGGACCGCACGGACACGCTGGTACCGCTCGGACAGGAGCACAGGCTCGGCGACTTCGAGGAGCATCTGGAGGAGACACTCGGGCGCATCCTCGCTGAGGAGAACGCCGGCTGAGGATGCGACCGCCGTTCAGGTGCGGCGACGGCGGCCCCTGCCGCCGCGTGCCGGTGCTGCTCCGGTGGCGGCTCCCGAGCGGTCGGCGGAGACGACCAGGGCGGCCAGCGCGGTGGTCAGCGGCACCGAGGCGACCAGGCCGATCGACCCCACCAGTGTGCGTACGATCTCCTCGGCCACCAACTCGCTGTTGGCGACGGTCCCCACGCTGGACTGCGCGATCGAGAAGAGCAGCAGCAAGGGCAGTGACGCACCCGCGTAAGCGAGTACGAGTGTGTTGACCACCGAGGCGATATGGTCCCGGCCGATCCTGATCGCTGACTGGTACAGCCTGCGCGGACCCATCGTGGGATCCGCCTGGTGCAGCTCCCACACCGCCGAGGTCTGGGTCACCGTCACATCGTCCAGCACACCCAGCGAACCGATGATCACGCCCGCGAGCAGCAGGCCGGACATGTCGATCTCCGGGTAGAGGCCGTGGATCAGGCCGGTGTTGTCGTCCGTGTTCCCACCGAGCACCGCCCACCCGATGAACAGCGAGCCGAGCAGCCCGATCAGCAGCAGCGAGATCAGGGTGCCCAGCACCGCCACTGAGGTACGGGCGGAGATGCCGTGGCACATATAGAGCGCGATCAGCATGATCGCGCTCGCCCCGACCACCGCCACGGCCAGTGGATTGGAGCCCTGCAGGATCGCGGGCAGGATGAACAGGGTGAGCACCGCGAAGCTCGCGGCCAGCGCGATCAGTGCCATCACCCCGCGCATCCGTCCCACCAGAACCACGGCGAGCGCGAACAGCCCGGCGAGCAGCGCCATCGGGAGGCCCCGGTCCACATCGGTGACCGAATACTGGAGATCGCGCGGCGCGTCGGGCGCGTACGCCACCACCACGCCCTGGTCGGCGCGTAGTTGCCGAGAGGCGTCGGGCTGCACGACCTCGATGAACGTACGGCCCTTGTCCTTGCCGGTCGTGACCTCGACGGTGGCCTTTCCGCAGGTGCCCTGCGGCGAGTTGGCCGCCTCAGGCTCTTCGGGGGTGGTGGTGTTCCCGGTCGGCGGGACCTGTGCGGCGTTCACGTCTCCGCAGTCGACCTGCTCGACCTTCACGACGCGGCCCTGCTCGGTCTGCCGGTCGAAGCCGACACCGGTGCGTTCGTGCTCCGGCGAACCGCCCGGCCACAGGACGACCAGACCCACCGCGACGGCGGCGGCGAAGGGGATCACCACCGCGGCGATGACCCGCCGCAGATGACGGGAGACGGGCGCGGCGGGACCGTGCGCATGGCTGTGCGTGTGCCCGTGGGCAGGGGCATGCGCAGGGCCGTGGGCCCCGGCCGGCTGGTCGTCGGGTTCGTGGGGCTGCGGCGAGGAAGTCACCGCCCGATCATCCCAACCGGGGAGGGGGCCCACTGTTCAGCACGCCAGACGGGGCGCTAGCGTGGTGACACCTTTGCACACGCGGGAGCTCGGAGCACCGGGCTGAGAGGGCGCTGAGCAGCTGCGCCGACCGCCGAACCTGTTACCGGGTAATGCCGGCGTAGGGAGTAGGTCACGATGACCGTTCAGGACACACGCATGCCCGCCTCCGGCCCGAACGAGGGCGAAAACGGGGGCGGGAGGTCCATCGGCTGGCACAAGGGGTACATCGAGGGCTCGCGGTCCGATATCCGCGTGCCGGTCCGTCAGGTGCACCTCACCAATGGCAAGGACGTGACCCTGTACGACACGTCCGGACCGTACACCGATCCGCACACCGAGACCGATGTCCGGCGTGGTCTGCCGCCGCTGCGCGAGAACTGGATCATCGCGCGCGGGGACACCGAGGAGTACGCCGGCCGCCCCGTCCGCCCCGAGGACGACGGGATCAAGCACACCTCGCCGCGCGGAGGGCTGCGCAACCTCGACGCGGTCTTCCCCGGCCGCCCGCGCCAGCCCCGCCGTGGCCGCGGCGGACAGGCGGTGACCCAGCTCGCCTACGCCCGCCGTGGCGAGATCACGCCGGAGATGGAGTACGTGGCGATCCGGGAGAACGTCTCCCCCGAGGTCGTGCGCGAGGAGATCGCCGCCGGACGTGCCGTGCTGCCGGCGAACGTCAACCACTCGGAGATCGAGCCGATGATCATCGGCAAGCGGTTCCTGGTGAAGGTCAACGCCAACATCGGCAACTCCGCCGTGACCTCCTCCATCGAGGAGGAGGTGGAGAAGATGACGTGGGCGACCCGCTGGGGCGCGGACACGGTCATGGACCTCTCCACCGGCCGTAACATCCACACCACCCGCGAGTGGGTGCTGCGCAACTCCCCCGTGCCGATCGGCACCGTGCCGCTCTACCAGGCGCTGGAGAAGGTCGACGGCAGGGCCGAGGAGCTGACCTGGGAGATCTACAAGGACACCGTCATCGAGCAGGCCGAGCAGGGCGTCGACTACATGACGGTCCACGCCGGAGTGCTGCTGCGGTACGTGCCGCTGACCGCGCGCCGCAAGACCGGCATCGTCTCGCGCGGTGGCTCGATCATGGCGGCCTGGTGCCTCGCGCACCACAAGGAGTCGTTCCTGTACGAGAACTTCGAGGAGCTCTGCGAGATCCTCGCCGCGTACGACGTGACGTACTCGCTCGGCGACGGCCTGCGGCCCGGCTCGATCGCGGACGCCAACGACGAGGCGCAGTTCGCCGAGTTGAGGACGCTCGGTGAGCTCAACCAGATCGCCAAGCGGCACAACGTCCAGACCATGATCGAGGGCCCGGGGCATGTCCCGATGCACAAGATCAAGGAGAACATCGACCTCCAGCAGGAGATCTGCGAAGAGGCGCCGTTCTACACCCTGGGTCCGCTGACGACGGACGTGGCGCCCGCCTATGACCACATCACCTCGGGCATCGGCGCCGCGATGATCGCCTGGTGGGGCACGGCCATGCTCTGCTACGTCACCCCCAAGGAGCACCTGGGCCTCCCCAACCGGGACGACGTCAAGACCGGCGTCATCACCTACAAGATCGCCGCCCACGCCGCCGACCTCGCCAAGGGCCACCCGGGCGCGCAGGAGTGGGACGACGCCCTGTCCGACGCCCGCTTCGAGTTCCGCTGGGAGGACCAGTTCAACCTGGCCCTCGACCCGGACACGGCCCGGGAGTTCCACGACGAGACGCTGCCCGCAGAGCCGGCGAAGACCGCGCACTTCTGCTCGATGTGCGGGCCGAAGTTCTGTTCGATGAAGATCAGCAGAAGCATCACAGAACAATTCGCCCCGGATCTCGCTGTGACCGGCGATGACGACGTTGAAGCGGGCATGCTCGCCAAGTCGAAGGAGTTCGCGGAGGCGGGCCACCGCGTCTACCTGCCGATTGCGGACTGATCCTCTGAGTCTCAGCGTCCCCCGGCATACGCTCCGGGGGACGTTGTCGTCTCTCACGAACCGTGACCAGATCACCGTCCATGAACCGTCCGATCAAGCCGGACACGAAGAAAGTGCCGCGCTCCGAATCGTTCGGCGAGTCGGGCCCGTCCCTCGCACGATCCGGTAGCGCGGCTCTGAGAACCGGTTCGATGCTGCCGGGCCGTTTCGGCTCCGTCCAACGATGGGGCGGCTGTCGGCTCACTCCAGGACGGCGAGGTGGTCGGCGGCGCCCCCGCGCCACTCGATCAGGAAGAGGGTCGCGTCATCACTGGTGCTCCCGCCCCGTTCCTCCTTCAAGGTATGGGAGAGCGCGCGCACCACCGCACGCACTCCCTCCTCGGTCTGCTCGATGCGGTTGACCCAGTGGATGAGTTGTTCCTCGCCGAACTCCTCTTCGCCGGCTTCGTGTTCCTCGATCAGGCCGTCGGTGAAACACAGCACCCGGTCGCCGCGCTGGAGCATCTGCTCGCTCACCTGGGGCTCCTCACCCCCGAAGCCGACCGGGAAGGTGGTCGGGCTTTCCAACTGCCGAAGCACCTGGTGGTTGCGGATCAGCAGAGGGGTGGGATGTCCCGCGTTGACCCACTGCAGGTGGCCCGTTGCGACGTTCAGGCGCATCATCTGCGCGGTGACGAAGTGCTCGGGCCCGAACTGCTCGTCGATGGCCCGGTCCATGAAGGCGTAGATCTCGGACAGGCCGATGCCGGCACGTCTGGAGTGCCGGTAGGCGCCGATGGCGACGGTGGCCATCGTGGCGGCGTTCAGGCCGTGGCCCATCGCATCGAGCACGGCCACGTGCAGGATGTCGTCGTTGAGCGCGTAGTCGAAGCTGTCGCCGGCGACGTTGTAGGCGGGTTCCAGGATTCCGGCCACCGCGACCTGGGGGACGGACATCGCCAGCGGCGGTAGCAGAGACCACTGGATCTCCGCGGCCACGCTCATGGGTTCGCGGCGCCGGGTGAGGAAGAACTGGTCGGTGTAGCTGTGCTTGGTGACCAGTATGTCGGCGATCAGGCCGGCGAGCCGGCGCAGCAGGCGCCGGTCGTCGTCATCGATGGTCTTCAGGGTGAGGGCCAGGACTCCCACCTGGTCGCTGCCGTCCAGCAACGGCAGATACACCCGTAGGCCGTCGGCCTGCGGTACCTCGACTGGGGTCGCGTTCAGGAATGCCGTGCCGGCATGGGAGTCACCGATCGGCTCGGGCTCGCCGGCGGCCAGCCCTCTGCCCGGCAGCGGCACCAGTAGTAGCTGTGCGTAGTCCTGCAGGAGGATCGAGATGTCACGGCCTCCGACCCGGGCCACCTCTTCCGCGATCAGCGGGGCGATCAGCTGCGGCGGCATCTCGTGTGCCCGGTCCAGCAGCACGCCAAGCAGCCGCTCACCGAAACCCTCCGACCGGTCCACCGCGTCCGTGCCGGGCTGCCGAACACCCTCTGCCATAGCCGTGCCCTCTCACGTCACCAGCCTGCTTTCGGCTTCGCCTGTCGAGCCGGCTGTCTCCGACGAGTGGGTCGCAGGGCAGCCGTGTGATTCTTTTCGGTGGCCGGCCGGCCGCCGCACGTGCCGCGACTCGCTCGTTCTCCGCCGTCGCGCCGACCGTGCGCAACGGCCCCGGCGTATACACACCGGGGCCGCCCTTCCGGGTCGGTTGCACGTGAGAGTGCACCGGCCCAATCATCATGCTATGCCTGTGCCGCCTTTCCGGCAGAAGAGATCCTTCGGGCAATTTGCACTCCGTGGTCGGACGGGCTCAGCGCCGTATCAGCCGCGTTCCACCTCTTCGGCCTCTGAGCCGGATTCCCTGCTGCGCCAGCGTGACCATTGCGGGTGCGCACTCGGGCCCTGGGCCCGCGCCGCGCAGGTGAGCCCGGACGTGGGCACACGGAGTACGGTGAAACCGGCAGCCGCGCCGACGTCCTCCCAGGCGATCAGCTAGCGCATGCCGAACACAGACGGGTGGGCACACCATGTCCGACACCGACACCCCGCGTGAAGCGAAGCTTCTGCCGGACGCGATCCACAAGATCGTGAAGCCTGGAACCGCCCTGCTGCGGCTGGAGACGACGCATGCCCGTCAGGGAATTCTCGACGGTGCGTGGTGGCCGCGTTCCCGCGACATCGGTGCCGAGCTGCCGAGCCTCATCATCGCGCTGACCGAGCACCTCGGACCCGTCACGCGCGTCGGCCTGGACTCCAGTGCCTGGAAAAGCCTACCGACGCGGCTGATCATCGACGACCGCGTCGTGCACATCGACTCCTTTCCGGTCGGGGACGACACCGTCCTCATCACCCGAGGCGATCGAGACCACTTCTCCCTGCTGGTGATCCCACCGGATACGACTCCCGACGCGGCACGCGCAGCGATGGCCCGGGCCGTCAGCGCCGACAACGCCACGGCCGAGCAGATCCTCATCGACACAGGCACCGGCCGGACACGCCCGATCGCCCGGTAGGTGGAATCCGGATGGCGACGAGGGCGTAGCCGTCAGGCACCGGGATGCCCTGGATGGCTTCGGGTCCACTCCTCCTGGGTGAGCGGCCCGGGAGAGTACCGTGGGAGGCAGCCGAGGACACTCCGTACACCGGTATCAGCGCCAGTGTCGCCCTGGGTCACGATGGGTCCCTCGTGGACCGGACGGGCGGCTCCGCATGATGCCGATCCCCCTCCCTATTCCTTCCGCTCCCGGGCCATGGCCCGATGCCCCGCTGCTGCCGCGCCTGGTGCTGGAACCGACCATGTCGAGGGAGGGCGTCTTCGACGGCGCCTGGTGGCCCCGCTCCCACCACGTACTCGCCGAGCTGCCGGACCTGATCACCGCGCTCGGCGCTCACCTCGGGCGCATCATCCGGATCGGCCTGGACACCTCGGCCTGGGACGGTGTGCCACGGTCCGTGGTGGTGAACGGCGTGATGGTCAGGGTCAATTGGTTCGCCGGCAGCGATGCGACGATCAGCGTCACCCGGGGTTTCCAGGACCACTTCCTGTTGCTGGTTGTTCCGCCCGGCACCGCACCGGACACAGCCGCCTCGGCGATGACCGGAGCCTCAGCGACCGGAAACCACACCCCGGCAGCCGAGCTCCTGCTCGGCTGACCCACAGCCGCGTCGCGCCCCGCTCGATTCATGGCTGAAGCGGTCCTCGATGAAGATCTCCCAGGACATCCGCCGGGAGCACGGCGGGACGGCGGACGAGATCGAGGCCGGTATGGCCGAGAAGTCCAAGCAGTTCGCGGAGTCCGGGAACAGGGTGTACCTGCCGCTGGCCGACTGACCCGCCTATGGCGCGGCCGGAATGGCCCCCGCAGCACTCCGCCCGCTATTCCGGCTGGTGCTCCGGGGGCCCGAAGTCGGGACTGGAGAAGTCCGGGCTGGTGAACGCGGGGCGGGACGAGGTCGACGAACCCTCGTTGGGGCTGGTGAAGTCGGGGCCGCTGTAGCCCACCTTCGGGATGCGGTTCAGCGGGCCCGGCGCGCTGGATGAGGGGCCGGGGCCGGGGTCGGCCAACGCCGAGCGGAGGAACGGGATGACGCCCCGTTCCAGGAGTGCGTGGCGCCAGGCTTCGCGGGCGCGGGCGACTTCCGCCACTTCCTCCGGCATCGCTCCGCTCGTCTCGTCGGCGGGCAGCTCCGTCGCGCTGTTGCGCAGTGCGGTGATCAGCAGCCCGACCACCGCCGCGAGCAGGCTGACCGCGGTGAGCGCCCCGAAGAACCAGCCCGCCGCCAGCAGGGTCTGTGCGAAGGAGGGTTCGGGCTTGAGCGCCTTCAGCACATAGCCCACGAAGAGGAGGATCACCGCGGCGGTACCCGCCAGCACGGGGGCCAGCACGGTGAGCACCGCGCCGAGGCCCGCGCCTGAGCCGGGGGCTGACAGGTCGGCGGACGCCTGGTCCTCCGGGGCCCCACGGGCGGCTGAGGACGCGGTGGGTGAGCGTAGTTCTTCGCGGACCTTGACGAAGTGGTCGTACTCGGCCGCAGCCGCGCTGGTGATCAGCGCCGTGGCGTTGAGCGCCATGGTGCGCAGCTGTTCGGCGTTGAGCCGGTCTCCGACCGCGGAAAGATCCGGGCGGTCGTGTGCCTGGCGCAGCACTTCGTCGAGGATGCGCTCGTATGCGGCGCGATCCTCGGACAGCAGGTGCGGAGCGCTTTTCATCTGCATCCCCCGATGCTCCGTAGGGCCGGATCGCCCGCTTGGGTGGGCGGTTGGGCGGAAACGGAGGAGAGCCTGCTACGGATAAGCCGATGGTAGAGCGGTCACGGCACGGGGTGACAGGGGGTTTCCGGAAATGGCATGTACCGTCTCGGCTCGGTCAGGGCCTCAGTCGGCGAGCGGAAGCTCGACGACCAGCAGTTTTCCGGCCATGGTCACCCCGCCGTCCATCGCGATGGCCAGTCCGTCCGCATACACATGGGGGCCGTCGACGACCGGGTCCGAGCTCTCTTCGCCGTCGGCGGCGTCCTCGGTCCCGACCTGCCCGAGCAGATACGGGATGGGGCTGTGGCCGTGGACGACGCGACTGCCGCCGTATGCGCCGAGCAATTCGCGCACGGCGTCCGCGCCGTCCTCGTCACGGAAGGAGAAGCGCTTGGTGAACTTGCGGAACAGGTCCCAGCACTCGTCCGCGTCGTTCCGGTTGAGGATCTCGTGGACGGTGTCGTTGACGTCCTCGATGGTGGTGCCGTAGTCGAGGTAGGCGGTCGTGTCGGAGTGCAGCAGCAGGTGCCCGTCCTCCTCCACCACGGCGTCCAGCCGGGACATCCACTGGAGGTGGACGTCCTGGAGCCGGTCCATGTCGCTCTTCTGGCCCCCGTTGAGGAGCCAGGCCGCTTGGAAGGTGGCGGTTCCGGCACCGGAGTTGACGGGGGTGTCGGAGAAGCGCTTGGCGCCGATCAGCAGGAGTTCGTGGTTGCCCATCAGGGCCTTGCAGTAACCGCCCGCCGCCGCGGCCTCCGCGGAGAGCCGCATGACGAGGTCGATGACGCCGATCCCGTCGGGGCCGCGGTCGGTGAAGTCGCCGAGGAACCACAGCCTGGTGTTGCCCGCGGCCCAGTTGCCGTCGGCGTCGATCAGGCCCTTCTCGGTGAGGGCGGCGACGAGTTCGTCGAGGTAGCCGTGTACGTCGCCGACGACGAAGAGGGGGCCGGGCCCGTCGGTGACCTGCTGTGGTGTCTCGACGGGGGTGAGCTCCACCTGCACGGTGTCACCGCGGCGGCCGATGATCGGCAGATCCCGCTCGGTCGGGGTGTAGCCGTCCGGCAGTTCCTCGTCGGGATGCGCGTCGCCCGGGTGGACGGCTGGGGGAGCGCCGGGAGCGGCGGTACGGGGGTCGTCAGCGGGCGCGGGCGCGCTCATGGCGTCCGCAGGCACCGTCTGCCGGGCCGGGGCCTGCTCCTGATGCACGGGCACGGGCACCGGATCCGTCACCGGCATCTGCTCGGGCAGCGCGGTCGGCGCCGGCGGGGTCTGCGGGTCCTGAGACTGCACCGGGACCTGCGCGTACGGGGGCACCCGGAAGTCGCGCACCGTATCCGTCCGCACCACGGGTCCCTGACCGGCCCCCTGAGTCATCGACCCCTCCACCACCGTCGCGCCGCCGTACACCGTCGGACCGTCCTGGTCGGGGAGCTCCGCGGTGTCGTGCGCCCATCATAGGAATGCGGCCCGTGTTGTGTGATGCACCAGGGGTGCTGAATCCGGGTACACCCCGGGTTCGCTGACTGGTTCACCCCGATTTGGGAGCTCTCAGTCCTGTGCGGGTGAGCGTGGCGGGCTCACCGTGGTCCGGGGGGAGCGCCGCTGCGACGAGGTGCGGACGATCAGCTCTGTCGGTATCACCTGCTCGATCGGCCCCCCGCCGCCGACACCCTCGATGGCGTCGATGAGCAGTTGGACGACGGCGGTGCCGATGCGCCGCGGCTTGAGCGAGAGGGTGGTGATGGGCGGTTCGGTGCTGGCGTACACCGCCGACTCGCTGCAGCAGACCAGCAGCAGGTCGTCGGGAACGCGCAGTCCGTAGCGCCGGGCGGCGGCCAGCAGGTCGGTGCCGTTGGGGTCGAAGAGTCCGTACACCGCGTCGGGGCGGTCGGGGCGGGCGAGCAGCCGGTCGGCGGCGACGGCGCCCGCACAGGGGTCGTGTGCCGGGTAGGCCTCGTAGACCGGTTCCTGGCCGACCCGCTCGCACCAGCCGAGGTAGGCGGTGGTGGACAGCCGGGTGTAGGTGTCCGTGCTGGTGCCGGTGAGCAGGCCGATCCGGCGCGCCCCGGCCGCCGCGAGGTGGTCCAGCAGATCGAGTACGGCCGCTTCGTGGTCGTTGTCGACCCAGGCGGTGACGGGCAGGGTGCCCGCCGGGCGGCCGTCGGAGACCACGGGCAGGCCCTGGCGGACCAGCTCGGTGACCACGGGGTCGTGGTCGGAGGGGTCGATCACCACGGTGCCGTCGAGGGCGACGTTGGACCAGACGTCATGGCGCGAGGTCGCCGGGAGGATGACCAGGGCGTAGCCACGGGCCAGCGCCGCGGAGGTCGCGGCCCGCGCCATCTCGGCGAAGTACGCGAACTCGGTGAAGGTGAAAGGTTCATCCCCGTAGGTGGTCACGGTCAGGCCGATGAGGCCCGACTTGCCGGTACGAAGGGTCCGAGCGGCGGCCGACGGGCGATAGCCCAACCGGTCGGCGACCTCGCGGACGTGGCGGCGGGTGGCGTCCGGGAGTCTGCCCTTGCCGTTGAGCGCGTCGGAGACCGTCGTGATGGAGACACCCGCCGCGGCGGCCACGTCCCGGATGCCCGCCCGACCTTGCCGGCGGCCCCGGCGCGCTGTCTCTGTCCGGCTCACCTGGTGCTTCCCTGCTGCTGTCATGGCGAGCCGATAGTAGGGCGATGACGAGCGGTTGGTCCGGTCGCATATGCACCTGTTGACAGGCACGTTTCTGCATGGCACTCATGGGTCAATGGCCTTGGAAATAAAGGCAGTTGGGGGCTGTCGCGGTGGTCTTGTGGCTGTCGATGGGGATAGGCCTGTCGATGGCGCGATGTTGCGAAGAGGTCTCAACTCACTACTACGGGTGATGCGCGCCACGGAGTGAGCCACCGGCGCGCGGTCTTGGAAAAGCGCCCCCTCTGCTCCTCGTGGGGCTCCCCCTGTTCCAGGGGAACGGCATTCCCCCATTCGCAGGGGCCGGGAATCCTCATATGGTGAGCAGTATTGGTGAGTGATTGTGTGTACGACGGTCGAGGAGGACCTGCGGTGAGCGAGACAAGCCCCAAGCTGCGCGCCGAGCTGGACGGCATCCCCACCTACAAGCCGGGAAAGCCCGCAGCGGCAGGTGCTGACGGGCCTACCGCCTTCAAGCTGTCCTCCAACGAGAACCCGTATCCGCCCCTGCCCGGGGTGATGGAGTCGGCGGTCGCCGCGGCGGCGGACTTCAACCGCTACCCGGACATGGCCTGCACCGGTCTGATGAACGAGCTCTCGGACCGCTTCGGGGTCCCGCTGTCGCACCTGGCGACCGGCACCGGCTCGGTCGGGGTCGCCCAGCAGCTGATCCAGGCCACCTCGGGCCCTGGTGACGAGGTCATCTACGCGTGGCGCTCCTTCGAGGCGTACCCGATCATCACGCGGGTCAGCGGTGCCACGCCGGTCCAGGTGCCGCTCACCCCGGGTGATGTGCACGATCTGGACGCCATGGCGGAGGCGGTGACCGACCGGACGCGGCTGATCTTCGTCTGCAACCCGAACAACCCCACCGGCACGGTGGTGCACCGTGAGGAGCTGGAGCGGTTCCTGGACCGGGTGCCGTCCGATGTGCTGGTGGTGCTGGACGAGGCGTACCGCGAGTTCATCCGGGACACGGAGGTGCCCGACGGGCTGGAGCTCTACCGGAACCGGCCCAACGTCGCCGTGCTGCGCACCTTCTCCAAGGCCTACGGACTGGCGGGTCTGCGGGTCGGATTCGCCGTCGCGCACGAGCCGGTCGCGGCGGCCCTGCGCAAGACGGCGGTGCCCTTCGGGGTGAGCCAGCTCGCGCAGGACGCCGCGGTCGCGTCGCTGCAGGCCGAGGACGAGCTGCTGGGGCGGGTCGGCTCGCTGGTCACCGAGCGCAGCCGCGTGTACGAGGGCCTGGTGAAGCAGGGCTGGACCGTGCCGGCGACCCAGGCGAACTTCGTCTGGCTGCGGCTCGGCGAGCGCACGGTCGACTTCGCGGCGGCGTGCGAGCGGGCCGGTGTCATCGTGCGGCCGTTCCCGGGGGAGGGCGTGCGCGTCACCATCGGCGAGTGCGAGGCGAACGATGTGTTCCTGCACACGGCGGAGGCCTTCCGCAAGGAGATGTAGCCAGGTGGAGCCCCGCGGCTGAAACGCGGGAAGCCCTGGTGAGCCCCCGTGAGCGCCTGCTCGCGGGGGCTCACTCCATGTCGCTCACAGGGGTGGGCCCCCGCCCACCAGTGCGGTTTTGGGATGGGGCATAATGCTTGTGAATGTGAACGCGTTCACAAGCTCGCCCGCAAGGAGGACGATGTGGACTCAGCCCTGGCTCTGGCGCCGGAGACTCTGGCGCGCTGGCAGTTCGGCATCACCACCGTCTATCACTTCCTCTTCGTCCCTCTGACGATCTCCCTGGCCGCCCTGACGGCAGGCCTCCAGACCGCCTGGGTGCGGACGGAGAAGGAGAAGTACCTCAAGGCGACCAAGTTCTGGGGCAAGCTCTTCCTGATCAACATCGCCATGGGTGTGGTCACCGGCATCGTGCAGGAGTTCCAGTTCGGCATGAACTGGTCCGACTACTCGCGCTTCGTCGGCGATGTGTTCGGCGCCCCCCTCGCCTTCGAGGCGCTGATCGCCTTCTTCTTCGAGTCGACCTTCATCGGTCTGTGGATCTTCGGATGGGACAAGCTCCCCAAGAAGATCCATCTCGCCTGCATATGGATGGTCTCGATCGGCACCGTCCTCTCGGCGTACTTCATCCTGGCGGCCAACTCCTGGATGCAGCACCCCGTCGGCTACCGGATCAACAAGGAGAACGGGAGAGCGGAGCTCACCGACTTCTGGCTGGTGCTCACGCAGAACACCGCACTCTCCCAGGCCTTCCACACCCTCGCCGCGGCCTTTCTGACCGGCGGCGCGTTCATGGTCGGCATCGCCGCCTTCCATCTGAGGCGCAGGAAGCACATTCCGGTGATGAAGACCTCGCTGCGGCTGGGGCTGATCACCGTCGTCATCGCGGGGCTGCTCACCGCGCTCAGCGGCGACTTTCTCGGCAAGGTCATGTTCAAGCAGCAGCCGATGAAGATGGCCGCGGCGGAAGCGCTGTGGGACGGGGAGCAGCCGGCGCCCTTCTCCGTGTTTGCGTACGGCGATGTGGACAAGGGCCACAACAAGGTCGCGATCGAGATCCCCGGCCTGCTGTCCTTCCTGGCCAACGACGACTTCACCTCGTACGTACCGGGGATCAACGACACCAACAAGGCCGAGCAGGAGAAGTACGGACCCGGCGACTACCGGCCCAACATCCCCGTCACCTACTGGGGATTCCGCTGGATGATCGGCTTCGGCATGGCCTCGCTCACCCTCGGCCTCGCCGGACTCTGGCTGACCCGCAAGAAGTTCCTGCTCCCGGCCGCGCTGAGGGTGGGTGACGACGAGGTGCCGCATCTGGTGCTCTTCAGGAAGCCGCTCGGCGCGAAGCTCAGCGGGCTCTACTGGCTCGCGGCGGTCTGGACCCTCGGCTTCCCGCTGATCGCCAACTCCTGGGGATGGATCTTCACGGAGATGGGCCGCCAGCCCTGGGTGGTGTACGGCGTGCTGCGCACCAGTGACGCGGTCTCTCCCGGTGTCTCCCAGGCCGAGGTGCTCACCTCGATGATCGTCTTCACGGCGCTGTACGCGGTGCTGGCCGTGATCGAGGTCAGGCTGCTGGTGAAGTACGTCAAGGCAGGGCCTCCCGAGCTCACCGAGGCGGACCTCAATCCCCCCACCAAGATCGGCGGCCATGACCGCGACCCCGACCGGCCGATGGCCTTCTCGTACTGAGCCCGCGACTGAGACTGGAACTGGGAGCTGAGGTATGGAACTCCACGACGTCTGGTTCGTCGTCATCGCCGTGCTGTGGACCGGCTACTTCTTCCTCGAGGGCTTTGACTTCGGGGTCGGCATCCTGACGAAGCTGCTCGCCCGGGACCGGGCCGAGAAGCGTGTCCTCATCAACACGATCGGACCCGTCTGGGACGGAAACGAGGTGTGGCTGCTGGCGGCCGGCGGCGCCACGTTCGCCGCTTTCCCCGACTGGTACGCCACACTCTTCTCGGGCTTCTATCTGCCGCTGCTGGTCATCCTGGTGTCCCTGATCGTGCGGGGTGTCGCCTTCGAGTACCGGGTGAAGCGACCCGAGGAGCGCTGGCAGCGCAACTGGGAGCACGCCATCTTCTGGACCTCGCTGGTGCCTGCCGTGCTGTGGGGCGTGGCCTTCGGCAACATCGTGCGCGGAGTGAAGATCGACGCGGAGATGGAGTACGTCGGCACCCTCGGCGATCTGCTGAACCCGTATGCGCTGCTCGGCGGTCTGGTCACGCTGTCCCTGTTCACCTTCCACGGAGCGGTGTTCGCCGCGCTCAAGACCGTGGGGGACATCCGGGGGCGGGCGCGGGGTCTTGCGCGCAAGCTCGGGGTGGTCACGGCGGTCCTGGCCCTCGGGTTCCTGAGCTGGACGCAGGCGGAGAAGGGCGACGGCGCCAGCCTGGTCGCGATGATCGTGGCCGTGCTCGCGTTGCTCGGGGCGGTCGGGGCGATCCGGATGGGCCGTGAGGGATGGTCGTTCGCGCTGTCGGGCGTCACCATCATGGCCGCGGTGGCGATGCTGTTCCTGACGCTCTTCCCGAACGTGATGCCGTCATCGCTCAACGAGGCATGGAGCCTGACGGTGACCAATGCCTCGTCGAGCCCCTACACCCTGAAGATCATGACGTGGTGTGCGGCGATCGCCACCCCGCTGGTGATGCTCTACCAGGGCTGGACGTACTGGGTGTTCCGGAAGCGGATCGGCACGCAGCACATCGCAGATCCGCACTGACGTGCACTGGTCCGCACCGGCTCAGCTCACCACAAGCGAGGGATGTTTCACGTGAAACCCGTCGACCCGCGTCTGCTCCGGTACGCACACGCCACCCGCCGCTTCATGGTGGCGGTGGTGGTGCTCGGCGCGATCGGAGCGGCGCTGGTCGTGGCCCAGGCGATGCTCATCGCCGAAGTGGTCGTCGGGGCGTTCCAGAAGGAGCTGGCCGTCTCCGGGCTGGGGACGCAGCTGGCCCTGCTGGCCGCAGTCGCGGTCGGGCGGGCGCTGGTGAGCTGGCTGACGGAACTGGCGGCGCACCGGGCGAGTGCGGCGGTCAAGAGCGAACTGCGGATGCGGCTGCTCGAGCGGGCGGCAGGGCTGGGCCCGGGCTGGCTGAGCCGGCAGCGCACGGGCTCGCTTGTCGCCCTCGCCACGCGCGGAGTCGACGCCCTCGATGACTACTTCGCGCGCTATCTGCCGCAACTGGGTCTCGCGGTGGTGGTGCCCGTGGCGGTGCTGGCGCGGATCGTCACCGAGGACTGGGTGTCGGCGGCGATCATCGTGGGGACGCTGCCGCTGATCCCGGTCTTCATGGTGCTGATCGGCTGGGCCACCGAGTCGCGAATGACGCGTCAGTGGGCGCTGCTGTCCCGGCTGTCCGGGCACTTCCTGGATGTGGTTGCGGGGCTGCCGACGCTGAAGGTGTTCGGGCGGGCGAAGGCGCAGGCCGAGTCGATCCGGACGATCACGGGCGAGTACCGGCGGGCGACGCTGCGAACGCTGCGTATCGCGTTCCTGTCGTCGTTCGCGCTGGAGCTGCTGTCGACGCTGTCGGTGGCGCTGGTGGCCGTGGGTATCGGTATGCGGCTCGTCCACGGCGACCTCGACCTCTACACCGGTCTGGTGGTGCTGATCCTCGCGCCCGAGGCGTATCTGCCCATCCGGCAGGTCGGCGCCCAGTACCACGCGGTGGCGGAGGGGCTGTCGGCGGCGGAGGAGATCTTCGACGTGCTGGAAGTCCCCGCCCTTGTGAATGGCACGGGTGCGGTACCGGGCCCGGGCGGGATCCGGCTGGAGCTGGACTCGGTGACCGTGCGGTACGAGGGCCGCCCGGCACCCGCGCTGGAGAGTGCCTCGCTGACCGTACGGGACGGTGAGACCGTCGCCCTGGTCGGCCCGAGTGGGGCAGGCAAGTCGACCCTGCTGGATGTGGTGCTGGGGTTCGTCCGCCCGGACGAGGGCGCGGTACGGATCAGTGCCGCTGATGCCGCGGCGGTGGACCTGGCCGAAGTCGACCTCGACGCATGGCGGGAGCGCATCGCCTGGGTGCCACAGCGGCCGTATCTCTTCGCCGGAACCATCGCGGAGAACGTACGGCTCTCCCGGCCGGACGCGACCGACGCGGAGGTCGCCACAGCGCTGCGGGACGCCGGGGCCGAGGACTTCGTGGCCCAGCGGCCGGGCGGTGTGGAGAGCGTGCTCGGTGAGGACGGGGCGGGCTTGTCGGCGGGGCAGCGGCAGCGGCTCGCGCTGGCTCGGGCTTTCCTGGCCGACCGGCCGTTGCTGCTGCTCGACGAACCGACCGCCGCGCTGGACGGTGAGACCGAGGCGGGCGTCGTGGAGGCGGTGAGGCGGCTGGCGCAGGGGCGGACCGTGCTGCTGGTCGTGCACCGTCCCGCCCTGCTGGCGGTGGCCGACCGGGTGGTGGAGCTGCGTCCGGGCCGGCCGACGGGAGGCGTTGGTGCGCGCGTCGGCCAGGGGACGCACGGCCTGGTGGCGGACTCGAAAACTGGCGCCTCGATGCCGTCTGACGGCTCGTCGGGTTCGGGCTCATCGGACTCGGGCGCATCTGGATCACTGGCCGAGGCGGGCCCCGGGCTGTCCGCGGGGACCCCGGGCGGCGTGCTGGGGAGGGTGCGTGCGATGGCCGGAGGGCTGCGCGGGCGGCTCGTACTGGCGCTATTGCTCGGGAGCCTGGCGCTCGGGTCCGCCGTGGGCCTGATGGCGGTGTCCGGATGGCTGATCTCCAGGGCGTCCGAACAGCCGCCGGTGCTCTATCTGATGGTGGCGGTGACGGCGACGCGTGCCTTCGGGATCGGTCGCGCCGTGTTCCGGTACGCCGAGCGGCTGGTGTCCCATGACGCCGTGCTGTCGATGCTCGCCGAGCTGAGGGTCACCGTGTACCGGCGACTCGAGCGCATCAGCCCGGCCGGGCTGCGCGACACCCGGCGTGGTGATGTGCTGTCCCGGCTCGTCGCCGATGTGGACGCGCTCCAGGACTACTGGCTGCGCTGGCTGCTGCCGGTGGGGGCGGCCGTCATCGTGGGCGCCGTATCAACTGGTTTCACGGCCTGGCTGCTGCCCGAGGCCGGTGCCGTACTGGCCGGAGGGCTTCTGGTCGCCGGAGTCGCGGTGCCGGTGGTCAGCGGTGCGTGGGCGCGGCGGGCCGAACACGCCATGGCCCCGGCGCGCGGTGTTCTCGCGACCCGGATCGTGGATCTGCTCCGCGGTACCGCCGAGCTGAGCGTGGCCGGAGCACTCGGCAGCAGGGTGGACGCGGTACGCGAGGCCGATGCCCGGCTTACCCGGATCGCCTCGCGCACCGCGTCAGCGGGAGCACTCGGCGGCGCGCTCTCCGCCCTGGCCAGCGGGCTGACCGTGGTGCTCGCGGCGTATGCGGGCGTGATGGCCGTGCACTCGGGTCGCATCGAGGGCGTGGAGCTCGCCGTGGTCGTGCTGACCCCGCTCGCCGCATTCGAGGCGGTCACCGGTCTGCCGCTCGCCGTGCGGTACCGCCAGCGGGTGACGCGGAGCGCCGAGCGGGTCTTCGAAGTGCTCGATGCACCGGTGCCCGTGCATGAGCCCGAGAACGCGGCGCCTGCGCCCGCCTCCGTCTTCCCGCTGAATGTCCGCGGGCTCGCGGCCCGCCACGCGGGTCAGGAGGGTGACGCCCTCAGCGGTTTCGAGCTGAGCCTCACCGAGGGCAGGCGGGTCGCCGTCGTCGGCACATCCGGCTCGGGCAAGACGACACTCGCCCAGGTGCTGCTGCGCTTCCTCGACGCGAGAGAGGGCAGCTACACCCTTGGCGGGACGGATGCGACCCGACTGGACGGGGACACGATCCGTCGTTTCGTCGGACTCTGCGCGCAGGACGCCCATATCTTCGACAGCTCCATCCGGGAGAACCTCCGACTCGCCCGCACCGACGCGTCCGAGGCCGGACTGCGCACGGCACTCGCCGGGGCGCGGCTCCTGGAGTGGGTGGACGGCCTGCCCGACGGACTGGACACCCTGGTGGGCGAGCACGGTGCCCGGCTCTCGGGCGGTCAGCGGCAGCGCCTCGCCCTCGCCCGTGCGCTGCTCGCCGACTTCCCCGTACTGCTCCTCGACGAACCGGCCGAGCATCTGGACCTGGCGACGGCGGACGCTCTCACGGCCGATCTGCTGGCGGCGACACAGGGGCGCACCACTGTGCTGATCACCCATCGGCTCCGCGGTCTCGAGGCTGTCGACGAGGTCCTGGTGCTGGACGAGGGCAGGACCGTGCAACGCGGGCCGTACGCCGAACTGGCCACGGTGGACGGGCCGCTGCGGCGCATGCTGGAACGCGAGCACGCCGCCGAGCCGGTGGGCGTTCCGCACCGCTGAGCGGCTTGACCCGGCACACCGCTGAATGGGCCGGTTGGTGGTACGACACCGAGGAAATGCCGCACATCAGACAAGTGTGGTGTGACGATCCGTGAATGGGCCACCACCACCACGACCGTTGCCGGATGCTGCTCGTGGCGCTGGCCTGCCTGGTGCTCCTCCTTCCCGCGCCGCCGGCCGCCGCCAGCGACGGCCCCACCGTCAGCGCCCAGGTGGCGCGGCTGTATGAGGAAGCGTCAGAGGCCGCCGCGTCGTACGAGCAGGGCAGGCGCGCCGCGGATGCCGAGCGGGCTCACACCGAGGAGCTCGAGGAGCGGTTGTGGCAGGCGCGCCGTGAACTCGGGCGGCTCCACGGCCGGATCGGGGCGGTCGCCCGCGCCCAGTACCGAAGCGGCGGATCCCTCGCCGTCGCGGCGAAACTGCTGCTCGCCGACGACCCCGACGAGATGGTCCGCGGATGGCAGTTGGCCTGGCGGATGCAGCTGACCGTGAACCGGCTGCTGGACGATGCCAAGCAGGCCGAGCACCGCAGCGCCGAAGCCGAGCAGAAGGCGCAGGAAGCGCTGCTCGAACTCGAGGCGCAGGCCGCGCGGCTGGCCGAGATCAAGAAGGGGATCGAGACCAAACTCCAGGCGGCGCAGTGGATGCTCCAGGACAAGGCCAACCGCAGCGCCGCCGCCGGCCAGTGCGCGGGAGCGGTGCGCCTGGACCAACCGGAGCCGCCGGATGGCCCCCAGTGGGTGGCGCCGGTGCAGAACTACACGCTCTCGGCCGGTTTCGACAAGGCGGGCGAACGCTGGGCGAAGCGCCACACCGGCCAGGACTTCGCCGTCGGTATCGGCACGCCGGTGCGGGCCGTCGGCGACGGCCGGGTGGTCTCGGTGTCCTGCGGCGGGGGCTTCGGGATCGAGGTCGTCATCCAGCACGAGGACGGCTGGTACACGCAGTACGCGCATCTCGCCGCGGTCACCGTCGACCAGGGGGAGTGGGTGCGCGCCGGGCAGTGGATCGCCCAGTCGGGGACCACCGGGAACTCGACCGGGCCGCATCTGCACTTCGAGACGCGGGTGACGCCTTATCTGGGTTCGGGGATCGACCCGGTGGGCTGGCTGGCGGACCGCGGCGTGTTCGTCTGAGTGAGGCCCTGTCCGGGCGATCCCGTCGGGCCCGCGACGCCGGCCGCGGACCGTGCCGGTACGGCCTCATGGCCACGGGGACTACGAGACGGCCTTCATCGAGGCGAGGATCTCCTCGATGACGACCGCGACCCCGTCCTCGTTGTTGGCGACGGTGCGCCCGGAGGCGGCGGCCACGACCTCGGGGTGGGCGTTGCCCATCGCGTACGAGCAGCCCGCCCAGGACAGCATCTCCACATCGTTGGGCATGTCCCCGAAGGCCACGACCTGGTCCGACGAGATTCCGCGCTCGGCGCAGCAGAGCGCGAGTGTGGACGCCTTGGAGACGCCCTTGCCGCTGATCTCCAGGAGGGCGGTGGGGCTGGAGCGGGTGAAGGAGGCGAGCTCCCCTGCGGCGGTCCTCGCCAGGGCGAGGAAACCGTCCGGGGTCAGCTCGGGATGCTGGGCCAGCAGTTTGAGCACGGGGGCGGCGGAGTCCGGACTTTCGGCGCCGAGCAGCTTCTCGGCGGTGGCGGTGGTGGCGCCGGGGTCGAGGTGGAAAGGCGGGTAGTCCGGCTCGTAGTGGATCCCGGTGCTCAGCTCGACCGCGAAGGTGGTGCCGGGGGCAGCGTCACGGAGCGTCCTGACCACGTCGAGCGCGGTCTTCCGCTCCAGCGGCCGTGCCTGGACCAGCTTGCCCGCGTGCAGATCGACGACCGCGGCGCCGTTGGCGCAGATCGCCAGGCCGTGACCATGGACATGGTCGCTGACCACACCCATCCACCGGGCCGGCCGGCCGGTGACGAAGAAGACCTCGATCCCCGCCTCCTCGGCGGCGGCGAGCGCGGCGACGGTGCGGTCCGAAACGGACTTGTCGTCCCGCAGCAGGGTGCCGTCGAGGTCGGTGGCGATCAGCCGGACAGCGGGGGGCAGCGGCAGGGGATCGTTAGCTGAGGTCACGCAGGCATTCTCCCGCACTCGCCGCACGTGCGTGCGGGAGGGTGCACATATGAGTAGGCACATCGGGACGCAGCGTGTTCGACCTGGCCATGGGCTCTCGGGCGGGTGTACGGGCATGTGCGGGGGCGACGTAGGCTCGGGTCCATGAGCCTGCGCCTGAGCACCGTGATCCTCCCCGTCGACCGCTGGCGTGAGGGGGCCCGCGGGAAGTGGCAGCGGGCGGAGGAGCTCGGTTTCCACGCCGCCTACACCTACGACCACCTGTCCTGGCGCAGCTTCCGGGACGGACCGTGGTTCGGCGCTCTGCCCACGCTCACCGCTGCCGCGACGGCCACCGACCGGCTGCGCCTGGGCACGCTCGTGACCTCGCCCAACTTCCGGCACCCGGTCACGCTCGCCAAGGAACTGATCTCCCTGGACGACATCTCGGACGGCCGGATCACTCTCGGCATCGGGGCGGGCGGCAACGGCTTCGACGCCACGGCGCTGGGGCAGGAGTCGTGGACGCCGAAGGAGCGGGCGGACCGGTTCGCCGAGTTCGTGCCGCTGCTCGACCGGCTGCTCACCGAGGACGCCGTCAGCGCGCAGGGCACCCACTACGCCGCCGTCGAGGCCCGCAACATCCCCGGCTGCGTCCAGCGCCCCCGGCTCCCCTTCGCCGTGGCGGCCACCGGCCCGCGCGGTTTGAAGCTGGCCGCCCGGTACGGGCAGGCGTGGGTGACGACGGGCGACCCGAAGCTGTACGAGGAGGGCACCCCGGAGCAGTCGGTGGCGGCGATCCGCGGCCAGGCGCAGAAGCTCGCCGAGGCCTGCGACGGCATCGGGCGGGACGTGGCCGAGCTCGACAGGATCCTGCTCACCGGCTTCACCCCGGACCGGGGCCGTCCCCTGGAGTCCCTGGACGCCTTCGTGGACTTCGCCGGGCGCCACCAGGAGCTGGGCTTCACCGAGATCGTGATCCACTGGCCCATTCCTGATTCGGACTTCGCCGCGGATCAGGCCGTCTTCGAGAAGATCGCCACCGAGGCAGCCGCCCAGCTCGGCTGAGCCGCGGGCCGCGGGCCGCGGGCCTCGCCGTGGCCGGTGGGCCTCGCCGTGGCCGGTGGGCCCGGCCAGCGCCGGTCAGCCGGGGAAGCGCAGGAATTCCGGTGGCACCGCATCCGCGAGCCAGACGCCGTTGGCGCTGACGTGGAACACATGACCGGCCCGGTGCATGGCGCCCGCGTCCACGCTGAGGACGACCGGGCGGCCACGGCGTGCGCCGACCCGGGTGGCGGTCTCGCGGTCGGGTGACAGGTGCACATGGTGGCGCGCCATGGGGCGCAGGCCCTCGGTGCGGATCGCGGTCAGATGGCGGGCCACGGTGCCGTGGTAGAGGTACGGGGGCGGTTCGGCGGCCGGTAGTTCCAGGTCGACCTGGACGGTGTGGCCCTGGCTGGCCCTGATCCGGTCGCCGTCGATCGTGTAGCGCCGCTTGTCGTTGACGGCGACGACATGGTCCAGCTCGTCCCGGGTGAAGGTGAAGCCGTGTGCGGCGGCTGCGCGGATCAGCTCGTCGATCGCGACCCAGCCGTTCGCGTCGAGGGTGATGCCGATCCGCTCGGGCTGGTGCCGCAGATGCTTCGCGAGGTACTTCGACACCTTCACGGTGCGTCTTTCGTCCATCTCGTCCATCCCGTCAGCGTGCCCGGGCAGTCGATCCGCCGCCATGGGATTTCATCCGGACGATAGCGATCCACATGTTTGTTCCACAGCCAAGTCCGTTATCCACAAGGGGAATTGACGTATCTGTGGACAACCCAGGCTGGGTTCATATTGTTTGATCAACATCGCCCGATGTGTGCCGTATTGGAGCCAATGCCTCCAATGTCCGAGTGTGCAGCTCGCGTTCGACCGCAGAGGCGATGAACACGGACGTGCTCTCCGTCCCAACGAGCCGCTCCACGGCATGAACTGTGGCGGCAGGAAGCATCACCGAGCGCGCCTCCTCTTCGCGCTCCGGCGAGCTGTCCGCCCTCAGGTGATGATCGAGCTCCCGGGTGGCGAACATGTGCATGGCCCGGGCGAGTTCGGCGTCCACGGTCTGTTGTGCCAGTGGTCTCAGCCGTCGCACCAATGCCGCCGCTTCGGCGGCATCCGCGTCTGTCGGCGGACGCTGGCCCAGACTGGGGGCGAAGACGTGTTCGGTCGTGAACTCCATGAAGCGGGACGCTATGTGTTCGATATGGCCGCGAAGTTCCCGCAGATGAACGGCGATCGCCGCAAGGGGCACACCCGCCGCGTGCAACTCGACGGCCACTGAAAGCTCCTGGGGACTCGGCACCAGAAACTCATCGTCCCTGTCGGGGATACGCTCCAGGACGCCGAGCTCCAGCGCCTCGGCGATGGCCGCATCGCCCGGTACCGCCGGGAACCTCTCGGCCAGTTGGGCGCGGGTGATGCGGTCGGCGACCTCGTCGGTCCACGGCCCCTGGACCTCGGCGACCAGCCCCAGCACTCCGCTGAGCCCTCGGCCCGTGTCCCATGCCTCCAGCAACTCCTTGATCGACGCCAGCGTGTAGCCCCGGTCGAGGAGCTCGGCTATCTGCCGCAGTCGGGCAAGATGTGCGTCTCCGTACACATTTGAGCGCCCGCGCCGCTCCGGCTTGGGCAGCAGCCCCCGGTCCTGGTAGGCGCGTATCGTCCGGACCGTGGCACCGCTGTGGTGCGCCAGGTCCTCGATGCGGTACTCGGCCCGGTAACCGGCCGACTGCTGCCCGGACATGCTCACAGCCGTGGCTCCCAGCGGGCCATCGCACGCAGCGTCCTGGGAGCGACGCGGGACAGGAAGCGGACCCCGCGGGCCTCCGGGGTCACCGGAACGACTGCCTCGTTCCGCACCACCGCGCGCAGCACCGCGTCCGCGACCTTCTCCGGGGGGTAGTTGCGCCGCTCGTACAGCCGTGACGACTTCTGCCGCCGGCGTCGCTGCTCCTCGTCCGACACCCCGGCAAAGCGCGTGGCGGCTGTGATGTTCGTGTTCACGATGCCCGGGCAGATCGCCGAGACTCCGATGTCCTGGCCCGCCAGCTCCGCGCGCAGGCACTCGCTGAGCATCAGCACACCGGCCTTGGACGTGGCATACGCGGACAGCGTCCGGGACGGCTGAAATGCTGCGGCCGAGGCGATGTTGACGATATGGCCGCCCTGGCCGCGCTCCACCATCTGCCTGCCGAAGATCCGGCAGCCGTGGATGACGCCCCACAGATTGACGTCCAGCATCCTGCGCCAGTCCTCGTCCGTGGTGTCGAAGAACGAGCCCGCGAGCCCGATCCCCGCGTTGTTGACCAGCACATCGACCATGCCGTAGTCGGCCGCGACCCTCCCGGCGAGCTTCTCCATCGCCTGCTCGTCACCGACGTCCGCCGACTCTCCCCAGGCCTCCGGGGAGCCGAGCCGCCGGGCCTTGGCGGCGGTCCTGCCGACTCCTGCGGCATCCACATCGACGGCGACGACCCTCGCCCCTGCCTCGGCGAAGGCCAGCGCGGTGGCTCGTCCGATCCCGCTCGCTGCGCCCGTCACCAGTACCAGCTGTCCACCGAAGCGCTCGGCGGATGTGCGGTGCCGCCGCTGCTTCGCCTGGGAGAGGGAACGGGTCCGGGTCGCTGTCGGAGGTGCGGCATCCGTGCCCGCTTCCCGGGCGTTGACGAAGTCCGTGATCCAGACGCCCAGTTGGTCCGGCCGGGTGCGGGGCACCCAGTGCTTCGCGGGCAGGGTGTGCCGCACCAGCCGGGGCACCCACTGCCCGAGGTCGTCGTAGAGCCGCTCGGACAGGTAGGCGTCCCCGGTCGGGGTGATCAGCTGCACCGGTACATGCGCGTACGCGTCCGAGCGGGGGCGGCGCAGCCGGGCGCGCACGTTGTCACGGTAGAGCCAGGCGCCGTGCGCGGCATCGGACGGCAGTGACGCCGTCGGGTAGTCCCCGCCGGGTACCTTCTCCATCCGCTGGAGGATCTTCGGCCACCGCCTGCCGAGCGGGCCGCGCCACGCCAGCTCGGGCAGCGCGGGTGTGTGCAGCGCGTACACGTACCAGGACTTTGCCCCCTGGCCGAGCACCTGGCCCACCCGGCGCGGAGTCGGCCGGGTGAGGCGCTGCTTGATCCAGTGCCCGAAGTGGTCGAGCGACGGTCCGGACATCGAGGTGAAGGAGGCGACCCGGCCCCTGGTCCGCTCGACCGTGACGAACTCCCAGCCCTGGACGGACCCCCAGTCGTGCCCGACCAGGTGCACCGGGCGGTCGGGGCTGACCGCGTCCGCGACCGCCAGGAAGTCGTCCGTCAGCTTCTCCAGGGTGAAGCCGCCGCGCAGCGGCAGCGGGGCCGTCGAGCGGCCGTGCCCCCGGACGTCGTACAGCACCACATGGAAGCTCGCGGCCAGCCGGGACGCGACCTCGGACCACACCTCCTTGCTGTCCGGATAGCCGTGCACCAGCACCACCGTCGGCCGGGTCTCGTCACCCAGCTCGGCGACGCACAGCTCGATCCCGCCCGTCCGTACCCGTCGTTCGCGCGCGCCCTCAAGACTCATGCTCACACCGCCCCTCGACGATCCGTCCCGCGTCGCATGCGCTGCGTGTCCGCGATGTGACAGTGATGAATGTGACAATGCCCGGCGGCTGCGTCAAGGGCAGTGCGCAAGCCTGTGGACAACCCCGGGGTGATACCCGGGCGACGTCCCTGGTCGCCCCCGGTCGTCTGCGTTCGTCTGCGTTCGTCTCCTCCTTCGGCGCTGGGGCCCCTACGGGTCCGTACGCCTCGAGTCTGATGCGGAACAACCGTCAGGGCTGACGCGGGCTGTGTGCTGCGCCACTACGGTCGAAGTGTGACTGTGATCGTGACCGAAAGCCTGAGCAAGCGGTTCCCCCGGGTGACCGCGCTTGACCGGCTCTCCCTGGACATCGGGCCCGGTGTGACCGGACTGGTGGGTGCCAACGGGGCCGGCAAGTCCACACTGATCAAGATCCTGCTGGGTCTGTCCCCCGCCACGGAAGGCCGCGCAGAGGTGCTCGGCCTGGACGTCGCCACCTCCGGCGCCGCCATCCGCGAGCGCGTGGGCTACATGCCCGAGCACGACTGCCTGCCGCCGGACGTCTCCGCCACGGAGTTCGTCGTCCATATGGCGCGCATGTCCGGACTCCCGCCGACCGCCGCCCGTGAGCGCACCGCCGACACCCTGCGCCATGTCGGCCTCTACGAGGAGCGCTACCGCCCGATCGGCGGCTATTCGACGGGCATGAAGCAGCGGGTCAAGCTGGCCCAGGCACTGGTGCACGATCCCCAGCTCGTGCTGCTCGACGAGCCGACCAACGGCCTCGACCCGGTCGGCCGTGACGAGATGCTCGGCCTGATCCGCCGTGTCTACACCGACTTCGGCATCTCCGTGCTGGTGACCTCCCATCTGCTGGGCGAGCTCGAGCGCACCTGCGACCACGTGGTGGTCGTGGACGGCGGCACCCTGCTGCGCTCCAGCTCCACCAGCGACTTCACCCAGTCCACGACCACCCTCGCGGTCGAGGTCACCGACAGCGACGCCCACCCCGACGGCGCGGCGGCGCTCCGCAAGGCCCTGACGGCCGCGGGCATCACCCTGCACGCCGGGGTCGAGGAGGGCCTGCCGGGCGCCGGCCACATCCTCCTGCTGGAAGCGACCGGCGAGGAGACCTACGACATCGTCCGCGACACCGTCGCCGCACTCGGCCTCGGACTCGTACGGATGGAACAGCGCCGCCACCACATCGCGGAGGTCTTCCGCCCGCAGGCAGTGGCCCAGCCCATGGAGGTCCCGGCGCGATGAGCACCCCGACACCCCGCACCGTGGACGACCGTCGCGACACGACACGCATCCACAACATCGGCTACCGCAACTACGGCGGCGCCCGGCTGGGCCGCGCCTACGCCCGCCGCTCGCTCTACTCGCAGTCGCTGCGCGGCGCGTACGGACTCGGCCGCAGCGCCAAGTCCAAAGTGCTGCCGATGATCCTCTTCGCGGTGATGTGCGTACCCGCGGCGATCATCGTCGCCGTAGCGGTCGCCACCAAGATGACGGATCTGCCGCTCGACTACACGCGCTACGCGATCACCATGCAGGCCGTGATCGGCCTCTTCCTGGCCGCGCAGGCGCCGCAGTCCGTCTCCCGCGACCTGCGGTTCAAGACGGTGCCGCTCTACTTCTCGCGGCCGATCGAGCGCGTGGACTACGTGCTCGCCAAGTACGGTGCCATGGCATCGGCGTTGTTCGTCCTCACCGGTGTGCCGCTGCTGATCCTCTACATCGGGTCGCTGCTCGCGAAGATGGACTTCGCCGACCAGACCAAGGGACTGGCCCAGGGCCTGGTGTCCGTGGCCCTGCTGTCGCTGCTGTTCGGCGGTCTGGGTCTCGTCATGGCGGCCCTCACACCCCGCCGCGGCTTCGGCGTCGCTGCCGTCATCGCCACCCTGACCCTCTCCTACGGTGCGGTGTCCACGGTCCAGGTCATCGCAGGCGAGACCGGATCCACCGACGCGGTGCAGTGGCTGGGGCTGTTCTCGCCCATCACGCTCATCGACGGAGTGCAGACCGCCTTCCTCGGCGCGACCACCGCCTTCCCCAGTGGCCAGGGGCCCGGCACCGGTGCCGGGGCGGTCTATCTGCTGGTCGTCCTCGCGCTGATCCTCGGTTCCTACGCCGTACTGATGCGCCGCTACCGAAAGGTCGGGCTGTGAGCGCCCACCCGTCACCCGCCACCACCCCTCTAAAGAATGGGCTGCGCCCATGAGTACTCTCTCCATCGACCACACCTCTCGCTGGTTCGGCAACGTCGTCGCCGTCAACGACGTGACCATGGAGATCGGTCCGGGAGTCACCGGACTCCTCGGCCCCAACGGCGCGGGCAAGTCCACGCTCATCAACATGATGGGTGGTTTCCTCGCCCCCTCCACGGGCACCGTCACCCTCGACGGGCAGCCGATCTGGCGCAATGAGACGGTCTACCGGCAGATCGGCGTCGTGCCCGAGCGCGAGGCCATGTACGACTTCCTCACCGGCCAGGAATTCGTCGTCGCCAACGCCGAGTTGCACGGACTCGGCGCCAAGGAGGCCCAGCAGGCGCTGGCGACGGTCGAGATGGAGTACGCGCAGGACCGCAAGATCGCGACCTACAGCAAGGGCATGCGCCAGCGGGTCAAGATGGCCTCCGCCCTGGTGCACCAGCCCAGCGTGCTGCTCCTCGACGAGCCGTTCAACGGCATGGACCCGCGCCAGCGGATGCAGCTGATGGACCTGCTGCGGCGGATGGGCGCCGAGGGCCGTACGGTCCTGTTCTCCTCGCACATCCTGGAGGAGGTGGAACAACTCGCCTCGCACATCGAGGTCATCGTGGCCGGACGGCACGCCGCGAGCGGCGACTTCCGCAAGATCCGGCGCCTGATGACGGACCGGCCGCACCGCTATCTGGTCCGCTCCAGCGACGACCGGGCGCTCGCCGCCGCGCTGATCGCCGACCCGTCGACGGCGGGCATCGAAGTGGACCTGCGCGAAGGCGCGTTGCGGATCCAGGCGATCGACTTCGGCAGGTTCACCGAACTCCTCCCGCGGGTCGCCCGCGAGCACTCCATCCGGCTGCTCACGGTCTCGCCGTCGGACGAGTCCCTCGAATCGGTCTTCTCGTACCTCGTAGCGGCCTGAAAGGAGCCATCGACATGTACAACCCCACCGTCGCCCGGCTCACCTACCGGGCCCTCCTCGGCCGCCGCCGAGCCGCGGTCCTCTTCGTACTGCCCGGACTGCTGCTGCTGATCGCCGTCATGGTCAGGGCATTCAACGGAGTGGATGACCAGATCGCCTCCGATGTGCTGGGCGGTTTCGCCATCGCCACGATGGTGCCGCTGATCGGTGTGATCGCCGGGACGGGCGCGATCGGGCCGGAGATCGACGACGGTTCGATCGTCTATCTGCTCGCCAAGCCCGTGAAACGCCCGACGATCATCACCACCAAGCTGATCGTGGCGATCGCCGTGACGATGGCCTTCTCCGCCGTCCCCACGCTGCTTGCGGGCCTCATCCTGAACGGAAACGGACAGCAGATCGCGACGGCGTACACAGTCGCGGCCCTGGTCGCCTCGATCGCGTACAGCGCGCTCTTCCTGCTTCTCGGCACGCTCAGCCGGCATGCCGTGGTGATCGGACTCGTCTACGCCCTGGTGTGGGAGACGCTGTTCGGCAGCCTGGTGTCGGGTGCGAAGACGCTCAGTGTCCAGCAGTGGTCACTGGCCCTCGCCGAGAAGATCGGCCCCGAGGGGATGATCGCCTCGGACGTGGGCATGCCCGTGGCCGTGTCGCTGCTGGTGGGCGTGACGCTGCTGGCGACGGTGTACGCGGGGCAGAAGCTGCGGACACTGACCCTGGCCGGAGACGAGTGACACGAGCGATATGCGTCGAGGCCCCCGGAATCTTCCGATTCCGGGGGGCCTCGGCGTAATTCGGTGGCGTCGAACTGTCCCGCACGGCAGAGTGGTTGAGGCATCGCACAGAAGTGCGATGCGGAACGTGACGACGCACCGAGACCGGGGAGGAGCGCGGCGATGACCGAGAGTACGAGTCCGCCAAGCTCCCTACAGGGCAGCGCGCGGCAGGCTTCGGAGTAATTCATCGGACTCCGTAGAGCCGCCCGCACACTGCCCGGGTGGCCGCTTCGAGCGCGCGAGAGCGCGGGCCGCCCTCCCGGAGGATTGGCCGAGTGGTAAGGCACCGGCTCGCGCTGGTTCCGGTCAGAAGCGAGCCGAGGTCGGGGTCATCCCCCGCGCGCGTTCGATCCGCGCATCCTCCGCAACACATTCACCCAGCCCACGGCCGAACTCAGCCGGCCAGCAGCTCCTCGATCACCACAGCGATGCCGTCATGGTCGTTCGACGCGGTGATCTCCCGTGCCACCGCCTTGAGTTCGTCATGGGCGTTGGCCATCGCCACACCATGCGCCGACCAGGCGAGCATCGGGATGTCATTGGGCATGTCCCCGAAAGCGATCGTCTGCGCGGCCTTCACACCCAGTCGGCGCGCGGCCAGCGAAAGCCCTGTCGCCTTGGTGAGCCCCAGGGGCAGCATCTCGACGATCCCCGCCCCCGCCAGCACCACATCGACCAGACCGCCCACCGTCTCACGGGCGATCCGCGTGAGCGTGTCGTCGTCGAGCGCCGGATGCTGGAGATAGAGCTTGGTGAGCGGCGCCGACCAGAGCTCGGCCAGATCGGTGGCGGCCACGACCGGAAGCTCATAGCCCTGGAACTCATAGCCGGGCCCCAGCACCACCTTGCCGTCCAGGCCGTCCCGGCTCACGGCGAGCGCGAGCGGCCCCACCTCCGCCTCGAGCTTGGCGACGGCGATCCCGGCGAGCTGCCGGTCCATGGTCACGGAAGTCAGCAGCCGGTGCTCACCCGCGTGGTAGACCTGGGCTCCCTGGCCGCAGACCGCAAGACCTTGGTAGCCCAGATCGTCCAGTATGTGCCGAGTCCAGGGCACGGCTCGGCCCGTGACGACGATATGCGCCGCGCCCGCCGCCGTGGCGGCGGCGAGCGCTTCGCGCGTACGCCCGGAAACCGTCCCGTCGGAGCGCAGCAGGGTCCCGTCGAGGTCCGTGGCTATCAGACGGTAGGGAAGAGGGCTGGAGCTCACTTGCCGACCGGCTCCAGGACCTCACGGCCGCCGAGGTAGGGCCGCAGCATCTCGGGCACCCGCACCGAACCGTCCGCGAGCTGGTGGTTCTCCAGGATCGCCACGATCGTGCGCGGCACGGCGCACAGCGTGCCGTTCAGCGTCGCGAGCGGCTTGACCTGCTTGCCGTCCCGCACACGCACCGACAGCCGACGGGCCTGGAAGCCGTCGCAGTTGGACGCGGAGGTCAGCTCGCGGTACTTGCCCTGAGTGGGGATCCACGCCTCGCAGTCGTACTTACGCGAGGCGGACGAGCCCAGATCGCCGGAGGCCACGTCGATCACCTGGAACGGCAGCTCCAGGGCGTTCAGCCACTGCTTCTCCCACTCCAGGAGCCGCTTGTGCTCGTTCTCGGCGTCGTCAGGGTCGACGTAGGTGAACATCTCGACCTTGTCGAACTGGTGGACGCGGAAGATGCCACGGGTGTCCTTGCCGTACGTGCCGGCCTCACGCCGGAAGCAGGGAGAGAAGCCCGCGTACCGCAGCGGCAGCTTGTCGGCGTCGATGATCTCGTCCATGTGGTACGCCGCGAGCGGGACCTCGGAGGTGCCCACCAGATAGAAGTCGTCCTTCTCCAGGTGGTACACGTTCTCCGCGGCCTGGCCGAGGAAACCGGTGCCCTCCATGGCACGCGGGCGGACCAGCGCCGGGGTCAGCATCGGGATGAAGCCGGCCTCGGTGGCCTGGGCGATCGCCGCGTTGACCAGCGCGAGCTCCAGCAGGGCGCCGACACCGGTCAGGTAGTAGAAGCGCGAGCCCGAGACCTTCGCACCGCGCTCGACGTCGATGGCGCCCAGCGCCTCGCCGAGCTCCAGGTGGTCCTTGGGCTCGAAGCCCTCGGCGGCGAAGTCGCGGATCGTGCCGTGCGTCTCCAGGACGACGAAGTCCTCCTCGCCGCCGACCGGCACGTCCGGGTGGACCAGATTGCCGAGCTGGAGAGCCAGCCGACGGGTCTCCTCGTCGGCCTCGTTCTGCTCCGCCTCCGCGGCCTTGACGTCGGTCTTCAGCTGCTCGGCCTTCTTCAGCAGCTCCGCGCGCTCGTCGGGCGATGCCTTGGGGATGAGCTTGCCGAGCGACTTCTGTTCGGAGCGGAGTTCGTCGAAGCGGATGCCGGACGACCTGCGCCGCTCATCGGCTGAGAGCAGGGCGTCGACGATGCCGACGTCCTCTCCACGGGCACGCTGGGAGGCGCGAACACGGTCGGGGTCCTCACGGAGCAGGCGAAGGTCAATCACCCCACCAGGCTACCGGTGTGGACTACCGCCTCCCCACCCAGTTGTTATCGCATGCGTGTCACTTTTGCCCTAATTGCCAGAGATGATTGAAAATGCCGGATATGAGGAAACCGCCGGTGAATCCGGAACGGCATCGGTCGATGAACGGCATTCCGGACTTCGTAAGGGTGCGGGCCGGGCTGCGTGCTTGACTCCCCCGAGGCTCGGAGGCGGCGGGACGGGGGTATGGAGCTCCGGTTGTCCACAGGGTGGGGTGCTCTGGCTGAGTTATCCACAGGGTGCCCCCGGTGTCTGTGGATTATGGAGGAGATCGTTCCGGAGTGAGTCTCCGTCGGGTTCAAGGGTCATCAAGTTTGAGGCGAAGCTTCTTTCAAACCTGTTTCATGCACTCTTTCGAGTGGGAATTCCTGGATCTCTTGAGATGATCAAGGGGCTTGATGCGGCGAGGTCGCCGGGATGCGCTGTGGATGCATGTGAGGCGACAAGAGCGATTTGTCGACTATGGCGATCGGCTCATATCGACTTGTCCCCAGGTCGGGAGGCCCCCTGTGGATAACTCTGTCCGGGGTCACGGACAGTAGGAAGAGCAAGGGCCGGGGGAGCACCGCAACCAGCCGGCGACGGCACAGCGGGGCACCCGGGACCCGTCCAAAGGAAACTCTGGGTTACGGGAAAGAGGGCGGCCCCACCTGATTACGGGAAGGCCTACGCGCGGCCGTCCTGGCAGCGTGCCAGCCATTCCGCGGCATCGACGAACTCCGCGTCCGACGGCCCCGGGCGAAGCGTCTCTCCCCGGGGGACCGGTGGCGACACACCGGCCTGCGGGTACGACCCGAGAAACCGCACCTTCGGGCAGATCCGCTTCAGCCCCATCAGCGCCTCGCCGACCCTGCGGTCCGAGATGTGGCCCTCGGCATCGATCGAGAAGCAGTAGTTCCCGATGCCCGCGCCCGTCGGCCGTGACTGCAGCAGCATCAGGTTCACCCCGCGGACCGCGAACTGCTGGAGCAGCTCGAGCAGGGCACCCGGGTGGTCGTCGCGCTGCCAGATGACCACCGAGGTCTTGTCGGCCCCGGTCGGTGCGGCCGGCCTCGCGGGCCGTCCGACCAGTACGAAGCGGGTCTCCGCGTTCTCGGCGTCGTGGATCTCGGTGACCAGCGGCTCGAGCCCGTACGTGGCCGCCGCGAACTCCCCCGCGAAGGCGGCGTCGAAACGCCCCTCCTGCACCAGCCGTGCACCGTCCGCGTTGGACGCTGCCGACTCCCACAGGGCATCGGGGAGATGGGCCCGCAGCCAGTTCCGCACCTGCGGCTGGGCGACCGGATGTCCGGTCACCGTCTTCACGTCGGACAGCTTGGTGCCGGGCCGCACCAGCAGCGCGAACGTGATCGGCAACAGCACCTCGCGGTAGATCATCAGCGGTTCGCCCGACACCAGCTCGTCGAGGGTCGCGGTGACCCCGCCTTCCACCGAGTTCTCGATCGGCACGAACGCGGCAGCGGCCTCCCCGCTGCGTACGGCGTCGAGCGCGGCCGGTACGGACACCATCGGGACGAGCTCCCGGGTCGCTGCCTCGGGGAGGGTGCGCAGGGCCGCCTCGGTGAAGGTGCCCTCGGGACCGAGATAGGTGTAGCGCGTGGCGGACATACCCGTCACCCTAGTGCGCTCGCACGCTCCGCCGCGTCCGTGATCACGCCTCGAGAAGCCGCTGCCCCACGTACTCGCCCTCCTTCGGCCCGCCCGGCACGGCGAACAGCCCGCTCGCCTCGTGCCGGATGAACGGGGACAGCGCGTCGCCGCGGTCCAGCTTGCGCTGCACCGGGACGAAGCCCTTCAGAGGGTCCGCCTGCCAGCAGACGAACAGCAGCCCGGCGTCGGGGGTCCCGTCGGCGGCGATGCCGTCGTGGAAGGAGAAGGGGCGTCTCAGCATGGCCGCGCCGCCGTTCTGCTCGGGGGCGGAGATCCTGGCGTGGGCGTTGTCGGGGATGATCAGCTTCCCGTCGGGGCCCGTCTTGTCGAGTGCGAGTTCGGTGGTCTCACCGCCGCCCGTCAGGGGGGCGCCGTCCGCCTTGCGCCGGCCGATCACCCGCTCCTGTGCCGTCGGGGACAGCCGCTCCCAGTCGTCGAGGAGCATCCGGATCCTGCGGACCACCGCGTACGAACCGCCCGCCATCCACGCGGGCGTGCCCTCGGCCGGTACGAAGATCCGCTGGTTGAAGTCCTGGTCCGTCGGCTTCGGGTTACGGGTGCCGTCGACCTGGCCCATCAGATTGCGGGCCGTCATGGGCTGCGCGGTGGCGCCGGGCGAGCGGTTGAAGCCGTTCATCTGCCAGCGTGGCCTCGCCGCCTCGCCCGCGTCCTTCTGGATCGCCCGCAGGGCGTGGAAGGCGACCAGCGCGTCATCGGCGCCGATCTGCACCCACAGGTCCCCGTCCGAGCGCCGGGTGTCGAGCCGGTCGGATGAGAAGGGCGGCAGCGGGTCCAGCTCGGCCGGGCGCTGCGCGGTCAGACCGGTGCGGTCGAAGAAGCTGCGGCCGAAGCCGAACGTGATCGTGAGCGAGGAGGGGCCCGCGTCCAGGGCGACGCCCGTGTCGCCCTCGCCCGTGGGTTTTCCCGCCATCAGCAGGGCCGTCGTCGTGGACCAGCGGCGCATCAGCGCGGCGGCTTCCTTGCGTCCCGCGCCCGGGGCGAGGTCGAAGGCGATGAGATGGCCGCGGGAAGAGAGGGGGGTGGTGATGCCCGCCTGGGGCCCGAAGGAGCCGGTGGCGTGGAAACGTACGGACGCGGAGCCGACCGCGGCCAGCGGGGTCGGCGCCTCACCGGCCGCGGCGGCATGGGTCGCGGCGCCGGCGACGCCCCCGAGCGCGAGGCCTGCGGCCCCGGCCGCGCCCGCCGTGCCGAGCAGCCGCCGCCGCGAGATGCCGCTGGGGCTGTTTGCGGTGTCCTGGGTGGTGCCGTCGTTCATGACCCTCGTCAGCCGATCTTCACGTTCTTCTCGACGGACGTCTGGTCGATGTCGGACGTCCGCACGGTGAGCAGGATCTGCCACTCGCCCGGCAGCGGGATCTGGATGTTGTCGGCACCCCACCGGCCGGGCGCGGCACGGTCGAGGCGGGCCGGGAGGGGCCCGATCGCCTGGTCCTTGAGCGTGAAGGAGACCTTCACTTCGGGAACGTCCAGAGGGCGCCCATCAGGGCCGTTCACCTGGATCCGCAGCCCGTTGGCGCCGGAGCGGCCGGGGGTGACGTTCATGTGGACCGTGCCCTTGCCGTTCTCGCCGCCTGTATCGAAGTTCAGGGTGAAGTCGACCGGCTTGCTGGGGGCTGTCTCGGCTGACGACTGGGAGCCGTTGGCCTTTGCCGCGCTCTCTGCCGTGCGCCCCGGTTCGGTGGACGTCAGTACGGTCGTGACGGCGAGGAGGACGACGGCGACGCCCGCCTCGGCCAGCACCGAGCGCCGCAGTCCGGTGCGCGAGGGGTCCGCGTCCCTGAGCCGCTTGCGCCGGGCGGTCGCCAGTGCGACCTGCTGGCGGGAGAGTTGGGCGGCCCGCTCGGGGGCGACTGTCTCCGGCTCCGGCTCGTCCCCGGTCCTGGGCTCGGTCCTGGCCTCGCTCTCGTGCTTTTTCTCGCCCTCGCCCTCGCCCTCGCCCTCGCCCTCGCTCTCGCCCTGCCTGTCCTCCTTGTCCCCCTCGCGCTCCTCGTCCTCGGGCGTGCTGCTTTCCGCGAGCCGCGTCGTCCAGCGGCGGGAGATCGCCGCGACCCCCACGAGCACGGCCACCAAGCCCACCTTGATCAGCAGCAGTTGTCCGTACGAGGTCCCGGTCAGGGCAGACCAGGAGCCGACCTGGCGCCAGGACTGGTACAACCCCGTCAGCGTCAGGACGATCACCGAGACGAAGGCGAGCCGTGAGAAGCGGAGCACCGCGCCACGGTCCAGCGATGGGGTCCGGTACAGGGCCACCACCACCGCCACCAGGCCGCCGAGCCAGGCGGCGACGGCCAGCATGTGGAGCACGTCCACCGGCATCGCGATGCCCGGCTGGAGGCCGGTCGAGGCGTGCTCGGAGAGCGCCCAGCTGCCCGCGATCCCGGCCGCGACGACCGTGCCGCCGATGCCGAGCCCGAAGGCGAGGTCGCTCTCACCCTTGTCCGTTCGGCCCGGCTGCTCGGCCTGGTCCGTTTCTGTGCCGCGCCTCGCGTACGCCCCGAACAGCACGGCCAGGAACAGTGCCGCCGCTCCGAGCAGCAGCAGCCGGGAAACCAGCGCCGCCCCGGTCTTGGTCTCCAGGACCGCCTTGAGACCGCTCAGATCGAGCGCGTCGGCCAGCTCTCCCGATCCGGTGTAGGGGTTGCGCAGCAGCAGCATGGCCAGCGTCGCCGCGACGAGCGTCACCCAGCCCCGCACGATCAGCCGCTGCAACGGCCGTTCGCCCGCGCCCTTCCGCCAGCAGGCGAGGATGAACGCCGCGCCGCCCGCGAGCACGATGAAGCCCCCGTAGGCCACGTACCGCGCGATCCCGTAGAGCGTCCCGACGAGCCCGCCCCCCGCTTGCTGCTTCGGCAGAGTGACCGCGGTCTGCGAGGGGGCGCCGATGGAGAAGGTGAAGGCGCCCGCGACCGGATGGCTGTCTGCCGACACCGCCTGCCAGGCCACGGTGTAGGTGCCCTTCGCCAGGCTGCCGGGCTGAAGGGAGACGCCGTACTGGACGACGGCCCCGCTGGACAGATCGCGCAACTGGGCGGTGTCGACCCGCTTGCTCTTGGGGTCGAGCACCCGGATCGAGTCGTTCCCCATGGCGACCTGCTCGGAGAAGGTGAGCGTGACGTCCCTGGGCGCGGTGGCGAGCACCGCCCCGTCCTTCGGGTTGCTCCCGGTCAGCGCGGCATGGGCGCTCGCCGGCGTGGCGCCCGCGAGCAGGGTGCCGAGCAGGGCGGCGGTGACGAGCAGCAGCCGGACCAGGGGGGTGCCCAGGGTCCCGAAGCGCGGGGCGGTGGCCGTCATGGTGTGTTCCCTCGGTGCATCAGTTGCGTCAGTGCGTCAGTGGTGCTTCGGGTTGTACGTGGCTTCCTTGACCGGAAGCTCAACCTTGACCTGGCCGGACTTCTCGAAGTGCAGCTCCACGGACACGTTGTCGCCTGCCTTCAGCTGTCGCTTGAGACCCATGAACATCATGTGACTCGCGCCGCGTTCGAGGTTCAGCTCGCCGTTCGCGGGGACGTCGAAGGACGTCACCCGCTGCATCTTCTGGTCCTTGGTCTCGTGGATGGTCACCTCGTCGGCTATCTCGCTGGTGACCGAGGTGAGCTTGTCCCCCTCACCACCGCTGTTGGCGACGGTGAGGAACCCGGAGGCCATGTCCCCGACGGGCTGGGGCATGAACGCCCCGCTGACCTTTATGTCAGGACCGCCCGACCCGGAGCCGGACGAGCACCCCGTCAGCGCCACGCCGCTCGTCGTGACGGCGATGGCCGCGGTGAGGGCGGCAGCGCTGCGGCGGTTCACGGCTGCTCCCCCTTGATGAGTTTCGGCAGGTCCTTGGCGTAGTCGTCGGCGCTGGTGTCCTCCCCGTACAGGACGTAGCCCTGGTCGGTCTTCGGGGAGAAGGCGATCACCTGCGCTCCGTGCATGGAGACGACGGAGCCGTCCTTCTCCTTCTTCGGCGGGTCGATACCGATGCCGAGCTGCCGTGCCCCCGCCTGGATGGTGGGGAAGTCACCGGTCAGGCCGACGAACGAGGCGTCGCCGGCCGACGGCAGCCACTTGGCGAGCTCGGCCGAGGTGTCCCGTTCGGGATCGGTGGTGACGAAGACGACCTGGAGCTTGTCCTGGTCGGCCTTGGGCAGCTTCTTCTTGGCGATGGCGATGTTGCTCATCGTCAGCGGACACACATCCGGGCAGTGGGTGTAGCCGAAGTAGACGAGCGTCGGCTTGCCCTTGGTCTGCGCGCGGAAGTCGTAGGTCCTGCCCTTGGTGTCCTTCAGGACGAGGTCGGGCTTCGCGAAGGGGCGGTCGAGCACCGTCGCCGCCTTGGTCTTCGGCTGGGCGGAGACATCGCCGAAGCCGTTGCCTCCGGCCGGTGCCGGGTCGTCGGTGGGGCCGCAGGCCGAGAGTGCCAGGGCGGCGGCCACCGCCAGGGCGACGGCCGTCAGCTTCTTCGTGTGTGTGGTGTGCGTGGTGTGCATGGAGGAATGTCCCAGTGGTGACGTGACGGGTGCCGGTACTCGGGTCAGGAGGCGCGGCGGCGGCCGGCCAGCACGCCGAACGCGACCCCCGCGACGCCGACCGCGATGCCCACGACGGCCAGGACACGGGCGGTGGTGTCGCTGCCCGCCGAGTCGGCAGCCGCCTCGGAGGTGTCATCACCGTGCCCGGCGTCATGCCCGGTCTTGGCGTTCTTGTCGTCGCTCGCGGCGCCACCACCGTGGTGGTCACCCGTCGCGGCGGACAGGGTGAGCACCGGCGCGGGGTTCTCCGGCTCGGCCGCGCCTTCCTTCGGCTCCTCGATCCAGCGCACGACCTCCTTGTTGTCGTACGTCTGGAGGGCCTTGAAGACCAGCGATTCGGTGTCCTCGGGCAGCTGGCCGAGCGAGACCGGGAACTGCTGGAAGCGCCCGGGCTCGATCTTGCCGCCGTCGGCGGTCCAGGTGATCTTGGTGACGGCCTCGGTGATCTGCTTGCCGTGCACGGAGAGCGGCTTGGCGAGCTTGCTCTTGGTCGTCTCGACCTTCCAGCCGGGTACGGCCTGCGGCATCACGGAGGACAGCGGGTGCTCGGTGGGGAGGGTGACCTCGAGCTTCACCGTGGAGGCGTTGTCGCGCTCGTTGGGGACCTTGAAGTTGACCGTGGCGTAGCCGCCCTTGGCCGCCTCGCCCTGCGGCTGCACGCTGACGTGGGCGAAGGCGGGGACGGAGAGCAGCAGCACGGAGGAGGCGGCGATACCGGCGGCGACGGTGAGACGAGACAGGGCGTTCATGGTGAAGGACACTCCACGGAGCAGAAGCTGAAAGGTGATCGGTCCGTACGCGGGTACGCGCGGACGCTGCGGCACCACTCCTGTCGAGTGGTCCGCGTCAGGCTGCGAGTACGAGCACGCAGGCGGCCGGTGGACCGCGCCTGATCACCGTGTGGTGGAGTGCCCCGGCCGCCGGTGGCGGGGGCGCGTCGGGAACGACGGGCAGGGCGCGCGAGGCCCGTCCGGGCGCCCCGGACAGCCCGGCGAGCAGCGCCCGTACGAACACGAGGGCTACGCGCAGGGCCCGTGCCCGTGTCTCCTCGACGAAATCGGCGACGCCGCGCGCCGACAGCCGGGCCAGCCGGAACAGCGCGATCTCACCGCGGCGCAGCAGCCAGCCCACCGTGAGGGCGGCCAGCAGATGACCGAGCACCATCGGGAGGCTGGGCAGCAGCCCGGTGGCCTCCGCGGGGGCGAGGGCCGGATGTTGATGGGCCGCGTGGGCCGCCCCGGCGGCGGATTGGGCGGAGTAGGCGGAGTGGAGACTCGCCGGGTCGATCCCTGCGCGGGTCACGATCCGGTGGGCGTCGGCGGGACTCAGAGCGGTGGCTCCGGATCCGCACAGCAGCTTCGCCGCCGTCCTGATCAGGGCGTCGTCCGCGGTCGGCGCCAGGGTGAGCTGGCGCTGGCCGAGACCGAAGAGGGTGTGCAGGGCGAGTTGCCCGCCGGTCAGCGCGGTGGCGATGACCGGCATCGACCGCTCACGCCCGGCGAGCGGTGTGACCACGGCGAAGACGCCGAGGAAGCCGGCCACCAGCGTCCACCATGGGACCGCCGCGCAGGACGCCATGACGTGCCCGAGTGCGGACAGCACGACGCAGACCGCGGCGAACACCGCGGCCCTCAACAGCCGCAGACCGGCTCCGGCGTGTGCGATCGAGGGCTCGACCGACGGTTGGGCAGACATGGCCGGGTCATCATCCCACTGTGTCCCCGGCAGCCGGGCGGCAGGTCCGGAAGGTCGCTTTGCGGCTGCTTCACGCGCCCCTCGTGATGGTGCCAGCTCGGTGTTCACGCGCCCCAGGTGCTTCCGCGCCCCCTCGTACACCGGCGCACTTCACCACCGCGTCGGCCGAACGAGGGGGAATGCCGACTCTCGGCCGACGAGGCGCTTACGAACGGCGCTGTGCGGCAATACGTATCGGTATGTCGAGCCGCGGCCAGGAGGCTGGAGCATGAGCATCTGGTGGTCCCTCCACTTGCGGCGCGAGGCTGCGAGCGTTCCGCTCGCCCGTCGGCTCCTCCTCGGCACGATGGAGACCGCGGGCGTCGACCCGGACATCTCCTACGACCTCTCGGTCGCGCTGAGCGAGGCCTGCGCCAACGCCGTCGAGCACGGCGGCGACACACGGACCGGTGTGCCCTCGGCGGCGTACCGGGTGACGGCGTATCTCGACGGGGAGAAGTGCCTGATCGAGGTGGCGGACTCGGGCCCGGGCTTTCCCGACGGCCGCGCGACGGCCCCGTACGCGCCTCTCTCCAATGCAGCATCGCTGTCCGCCGAGCACGGGCGGGGGTTGTGTCTGATCGAGCAGCTCGCCGACCACGTCCACTTCGGGAACAGGCCGGGGTGTGGCGCGGTGGTGAGCTTCGACAAGATCCTCAAATGGCGGGAGGACGCCCTGCTCAGGGTGACCTGAGCGGACGTCCTCCGGAGCCGGCGGGCCTCGGGCCGGGCATCAGCCCGTCGGCCCTCAGCCCTTGAGCTGCGCCATCCACGCCTCGACCTCGTCGGCGTCCCGGGGCAGCGCCGCCGACAGGTTCCGATTGCCGTCCTCGGTGACGAGGATGTCGTCCTCGATCCGGACGCCGATGCCGCGGTACTCGGCCGGCACGGTCAGATCGTCGGCCTGGAAGTACAGCCCCGGCTCCACGGTCAGGCACATGCCCGGCTCCAGGGTGGCTTCCACATAGGCCTCGGTCCGCGCGGCGGCGCAGTCGTGCACGTCCATGCCGAGCATGTGACCGGTGCCGTGCAGGGTCCAGCGGCGCTGGAGGCCGAGCTCCAGCACCTTCTCCACGTCCAGGTCGCCGAGCAGCCCCCACTCCACCAGTCGGGTGGCGAGCACACGCTGGGCGGCGTCGTGGAAGTCGCGGAAGGCGGCGCCGGGGCGCACCGCGGCGATTCCGGCCTCCTGAGCCTCGTGGACGGCGTCGTAGATCTTGCGCTGGAGCGGGGTGAAGCGGCCGTTGATCGGCAGCGTGCGGGTGACATCGGCGGTGTAGAGCTCGGTGGTCTCGACGCCCGCGTCGAGCAGGAGCAGCTCACCGGGCCGGACCGCACCGTCGTTGCGCACCCAGTGCAGGGTGGTGGCGTGCGGTCCCGCGGCGCAGATCGAGCCGTAGCCGATGTCGTTGCCCTCGACGCGGGCGCGCAGGAAGAACGTTCCCTCGATGTAGCGCTCGCTGGTGGCCTCGGCCCGGTCCAGGACCCGGACGACGTCCTCGAAGCCGCGGGCGGTGGAGTCGCAGGCCTTCTGGAGCTCGGCGATCTCGAACTCGTCCTTGATCAGCCGCGCCTCGGAGACGAAGACCCGCAGCTCCTCGTCGCGCTCCGCGGTGACCTTGTCGGTCAGGGCCGCCTGGATGGCGGCGTCATGGCCCCGGACGGCGCGGACCGGCCCGGTGGCCTCGCGCAGCTGCTCGGGCAGCTTGCGTACGTCCTTCGCCGGGATGCCCAGGAGCTGCTCGGCCTCGGCCAGCGAGTGGCGGCGGCCGACCCACAGCTCGCCCTGGCCGTCCAGCCAGAACTCGCCGTTCTCACGGTCGGAGCGGGGCAGCAGGTAGATGGTCGCCTCATGACCGCCCGAGCCGTCCGTGCCCTTCGCGCCGGCCACCGGCTCCATGACCAGGACGCCGTCCTCGCTCTGGTCACCGGTGAGATACGCGTACTCGGTGGAGGCACGGAAGGCGTACTCGGTGTCGTTGGAGCGGGTCCGAAGGTTTCCCGCGGGGATGACGAGGCGCTCGCCGGGGAAGCGGGCGGACAGCGCGGCACGGCGGCGGGCGGTGTGCTCAGCCTGCGCGATCGGCTCCAGGCCGTGCAGTTCCGTGTCGGCCCAGCCGGACTTCATGTTCTCGGCGAGCTCGTCCGAGACTCCCGGGTACAGCCCGTTCTTCCGCTGCTTGATCGGCTCTTCGCCCGACTCCTCCGGGGTCTCCGGGGTGAGCTCCTCTGCCACGGGTAGGCCTCCTTTGGTCCCTATGGGTTACGACATCGAACCCTCACCCATCGTACGGTCGTGCGGAAGGGCGCCCCTCCATGAGCCCGGGCACGGCTCGACGGCCGACAGCGCCGCTCACGCGAACCAGGCCGCCAGCATCACCACGTCATCCGCGTCACCAGGCCCGTCGGCGTCCCCGGACCCGTCGGTGTCGACCCCCGGCAGCACCGTCCGCAGCACATGGGCGACGACAGCGGCCGGGTCGTCCCGCAGGGCTCTGGGCACACCCGCCGCCGCCGCGTGCAGCCGGGCGAAGGCCCGGTCCATGGAGTCCCCGGTGCGTCTGAGCAGCCCGTCGGAATAGAGAAGCACCGTTTCTCCGGGAGCCGGGGAGAACTCCACGCTCGGCGCCTCCCAGCAGGCCAGCATGCCCAGGGGTGCCGACAGCGAGGTCTCCACGAACTCGGTGCGCCTGGTGCCGGTGATCAGCGGCGGGGTGTGCCCGGCACCGGCCAGGACGACCTTGCGTAGCGCGGGCTCGCAGTAGGCGAACAGCGCGGTCGCGGAACGGGCCGGTTCCGTCAGCCGCAGGAGCAGCTCCAGGTCGGACAGCACGGCGACGGGGTCCTCGCCCTCCATCACCGCGTACGCACGCAGGCTCGCCCGTAGCCGTCCCATCGCGGCCAGGGCGCTCGGGCCCGACCCGGAGACCGCGCCGACGGCGAGCCCCAGCGCCCCTTCGGGCAGCGGCAGCGCGTCGTACCACTCGCCACCCCCGCGGGGGCCGCTCAGCTGGCGGGCGGCCAGTCGTACTCCCGGCACCCGGGGCAGCCGGCTGGGCAGCAGCTCCTCCGTGATGGTGGCCAGCCGCCGTCGTGCCCGGTCCAGTTCGAGGAGCCGGGCCAGGTGCTCGGTGGCATAGCGCCCGTAGAGGCCGACGAGATGGCGCTGCCGCTCGAGCGGTTCCGCGGGTTCGTCGTAGAACCAGACGGCGACGCCCAGTTTCCCCGCCTCCTTGGTGGCCAGCGGCAGGGCGTAACTCGCCGCGTAGCCGAGGCGCGCGGCGACCTCGCGCAGCCGGGGGTCCAGGCCCTCGTCGCGGAAGAGGTCGGCCTGGGCGACCGCGCCGGGAATCGTGGCCGGGGCCCCGTCGAGGATGCGGCCGTGAGGGGTGGCGCTGCGCGGGACGGTCTCGATGTGGCCGAGGTCGGCATGAGCGAGGCCCAGACCGGTGGTGATGGCGGGGCCGCGGCCCTCGGGGGGTTCGAGCACGACCATGCCCCGGCGGGCGCCGACCAGGGCGGCGCCCGCGCGCAGGAGTTCATGGAGGGCGTCGTCCAGAGTCGCGGTCCTGGCGAGGCGCTCGGTGAGTTCGTGGAGTGTGGTGAGGTCGGAGACCCAGCTCGCGAGCCGGTCCTGGATCAGAGCGCCGGGCCCGATGGCCGGGACGGGGCCCGGGTCACCGGCGGCGAGGGCTGCCGCAGTGTGCGCGGAACCGGGAGCAGCTGAATTGATTCCAGCCACTTTCGGCAGGTGAGGGGTGCTCATGGCTGCCGGCCTTCCGGCTGGTGTGTTTCGGCCAATAGCATCGCAAACCCCCATGTCGCGCTGCTCCGCTATCAATGCATCCACATCTACACGTACTCGCAAGGGGATGTCCAGCATTGTCCTTGCGGAATCGCCGGTGTCAACGGGGTGTTCGAGGGGTTGTCGATTGGGTGGGACTGCGGAAAACTTGTCCAAAAAGTGCCCCCGGAGGCCGTCTTTTGCGGTCGACTGAGGGCGTTCGAGAGGCCAAACCTCCCGGAGCGGACACCGAGGGCCGTGCTCCAGGAGGAGCGTCTTTCCGAGTGCGTTGGGTACGTACATGGTGATGGCCAGGGGCAGTTGGGACAGCCCTGGAACCTGGCGGGGAGCCCGGGCGTCTTAGCCGCCGAGGCCACCGCGCCCCATCCCGAGTGGCGGACCGGATCCACGGGACAGTAAAGCGCCATGCACGCGCCACCCCTCGCCATGCGTTTAATGGACACAGCCCATCCCGTTCGGCCCTGCGGCGCTCATTGCCGCAGCTCATGCCTGTGGCAAGTCCACGGTGCGGAGCGGTGGGCGGAGGGCGTGAACGCGCAGTGAGTCGTATGGACACGTACGGACGTACAAGCGGTAGCGGTACAGCGGTACAGCGGTACGCGAGTAAGGCGCAGAGCGAAACGCGACGAGATGCACCCGAGATGAACAGCGGTACGCACGGCAGTTCGCATGGCAGCACGTACAGCAGTACGCACAGTGATGAGACGTATACATGGTGTGATGTGGCCCTCGGCGTTCAACGGAAAGGAACGAGCGCTCATGCGCGAGATCCCCGGAAGGCGACGCAGGCTCCGGTTCCGGCGGGACCAGCGGAACCAGAAGAAGGGGGCGCCTGCCCTGCTCGATACGGCGCTCGTCTGCGCCACGGACTGGCACTGGCCGGTGCTCCCCGGTGTGGGCCTCGGGCCCGAGGGGCGCGGCGGACGGGCACGTGGCTGCGCCTGCCCCAATCCCGAGTGCGTCGTTCCCGGCGCGCACCCTTTTGACCCTGGAATCCTGGCGGCGACCACCGACGGGCGCATGGTGCGCTGGTGGTGGACCAATCGGCCCAAGGCCCCGATCGTGTTGGCGACGGGAGGTCCGGCGCCCTGCGCGGTGAGTCTGCCCGCCGTGGCTGGGGCACGGGCGCTGGCGGCGTTGGACCAGATGGGAATCCGGCTCGGTCCGGTCGTGGCGACGCCGACCCGGTGGTCGCTGCTGGTGGCGCCGTACTCGATGGAGCAGCTCGGCGAGCTGCTCCACACCAAGGACTGGGTGCCCGGTTCGCTCCGCTTCCATGGGGACGGCGGCTATCTGGTGCTGCCCCCGTCGGAGGCCGGTACGGGGCAGGTCCACTGGGTGCGCGCACCGCTGCCCGGGTCGGCGCGGCCCTGGCTGCCCGATGTGGAGGCGGTCGTCGACGCACTGGTCGAGGCGAGTGTGAGCACGCCCGCCGACGGGTTCAGTCCCCCGGAGGCGGGCGAGGGGGCGTGGCTCACCTACTGAGGGGCCGCCCACTGAACTGAGGCCTGGCTCGTCTACCGAGCCCGGTACGGGGTTCGCAAGGGGGCGTGGCAGTCGCGAATTCTGGCTGGAATCGATATCCCGCTATGCCGCGCTGCTCTGCGGAAGCGGTGGGATGAACAGAACGGCGAACGATTCGCAGTGGTGTCGGCCCATGACCGGCACCACTGCGCGTCGGCTGAGATCACCTGAGAACACCTTGTGTGAAGCGATGTCTATGTGCCGGTCATCGAGTTCCCGGCGTTGAAGAGTTCGGCGCTCAGTTCGGGGCCGGGGGCGCTCTTCCAGGTTCTCGGACCAGAGTCGCTCTGCTGCGCTCCGTGATCAACTTGCGTTCCGTCGGGACGAGTTGATGGAAGCGGATGTCCGCCGATGTGGTGGGGACGTAATCCGGAAATAGCAACGCCCGGTCGCTGGCGACGGGGGATGCACCAGCGACCGGGCTGTCAGAACCGTAACAAGAGATCGGCTGTTCGCAAATTCGATCTCGGGTATTCGGACACCGAATTACCGGTCCGTAGGGGTGTTTGTGACCGGAATCACCTTTCGGCTGTCAGGGCGGGCAGGAATAGCGCAGCCTGCACACACCGACCGCACGGTCGGTCAGTCAGCGGATCACTCCGGACAGGACCTAGCTGAGCGTCACCTGGCGGTTGGTGAGGCCACCCCGCGCACGGCGCTCGTCCGCCGTCAGCGGAGCATCGGATGCCAGCGCCTCGGCGAGCCGCTCGGCGAGCTCGGCGGCCGGCTTCTCGCACTCCTCCGCGCCCATCCCGCTCGGCAGGTCCCAGACCGGGACCATCAGCCCGTGTGCGCGGAACGAGCCGACCAGGCGGGTGCCTTCGCCGAGGCTGGACGTGCCCGCGGCATGCAGCCGGGCGAGGCCGTCGAGCAGCTGCTCCTCCGGGTGCGGCATGACCCAGCGCAGGTGATTCTTCTCAGGCGTCTCGCACCAGTACGCCGCGTCCACGCCGGACAGCTTGACCGTGGGGATCGCGGCGGCGTTGGCGCGCTCCAGTGAAGCGGCGACCTCCGGGTTCGCGTTCTCGGCGGCGTCCGGGATCCAGAACTCGAAGCCGCTGTGGACCACCGGCTCGAAGGGCGCGTCCAGGTCGAGCAGGTCCTGGAGACGCGGTCCGTCCGCCGGTACCCGCTCGCCCGCGATCGGGGTGCCGGGCGCGGCTGTGAGCGCACGGCGCAGCGTGTGCGCCATGTCGCGGCTCAGGTCGCCGGACGAGGTGTCGTTCTGAAGCGCCAGCAGTACGGACCCGGAGTCGCGGCGCAGCGCGGGCCATGCCATCGGCAGCACGGTCGCGAGCGTCACGGACGGTACGTCGTCGGGGAGTCCGCCCTTCAGGGTCAGCTCGACCGTGGCCGCGGGGACCAGCTCGCGCAGGGCGACCCAGTCGCATTCGCCGGGGAGCCCCTCGAAGGGGCGCTGAACCAGTTCGGTCACCGCGTGCGCGGCGGCGCGGCCGTGACAGGCCTTGTAGCGACGGCCCGAACCGCAGGGGCAGGGCTCGCGGGCCCCGACCACCGGGATCTCGCCGTCGGTGATCTGCGGTGTGACGGCCTTCGTCTGGGGGCGCTTCTTGGCCATGGTGTGGCTTTCTCCCGAGGGCTGCGGTGCTGTGTCGTGCCTTGGTCTCGGGCGCGAGCCTAGCCGTTACAGGACGTGCGCAGGCCGCAACCGGCGCTTCGTCGCCCTTCGGCGTCACCGCGGGCTGGTCTGGAAGGCCACCTGGACAGCGCTCCGGGTCCGGGCAGGGCCCTAAAGGCCGTGCTGCAAACTCCCGCCTGGCTCGCGGCGTCTGGCACGCGCACGCGCTGCGTTGTCGAATCGTCCGAGTACGCCCCGTACGAGGACGGCCTCCCCCTGCCTCCGGCGGGGGAACCCCCACCGCCTCGCGATCGCACGCACCGGACGCCGCGAGCCCCGGCCTTCGGGCGGACGACGCCAGTTCTCCAACACGGCCTAGGCGTGCTCGTGCGGCTCGTCGTACGCGTCCGTGAGCTCGAAGGCCGACCGGCTGCCCGGTACCCCCGGGCCAGTGACGCGCGTAGCGAAATCGTCGTGGTGGTGCCCCCCGTGTACAAGCGCCCACACGGTGACCTCGCCGGCCGCGCTGTCCCGTACACCCCAGTCGTGGGCGAGTGCACTGATGATGTTGAGCCCCCGGCCGCCGCGCGCGGTGACCGAAGGCGTGGCCGGAACCGGGCGGGTCGGACCACCCCCGTCCGTCACCTCGACGGTCAGGCTCCCTGCCGGGTCGACGTGCCAGGCCGCACGGATGGCGCCGTCCCCGATCTCCGCCTGTCCCAGCGGCCTGCCGTGCCGGCAGGCATTGCTGAGCAGTTCGGAAAGGATCAGAACGGCATCGTCGACGACCGCTTCCGACACCCCGCCGCGTCGTAGCTGCTCACGCATCCGGCGCCGTGCCTCGCCCACGCCCGCAGGGCCATGGGGAACGGCCATGCTCGACGACGCGGGCACCTCCTGTGCCACCACCAACGCCACCCCCGAGACCTCCTTCACCCCACGCCACGGTGTGGATGCCCCAGTGGACTGGGCCGGAAACCGGCCAATGCTCGTCTGGTGACGCACTCGTCACATCCGGATACTCTCCGAACGCGCCGGTGCACTCCCTGTAGTTGCGCGGGGCGCTCAGCTGCGGCCCAGCTGCTCCAGGACCTGCTTCGGCCGGTTGGTGATGATCGCCTCGACACCGAGGCCCACGCAGAATTCGACGTCCTCGGGCTCGTTGACCGTCCAGACGTGCACCTGGTGACCGGCCGCGTGCAGCCGCTCCACATAAGAGGGGTGGTTGCGTACGAGGCGGATACCCGGTCCGGCGATCCGCGCTCCCGCGGGGAGGCGGGCCTCGCGGGCACGCAGCGGCAGGAACTGCATCAGCGAGACCGTCGGGATCTGCGGTGCCGCGGCGGCGATCCGGTGCAGCGAACGCGCCGAGAAGCTCATGACGCGCACCGGGGACTCCTCGTGCGCGGAGGGAGCGTCCAGGCCGAACCGCTTCAGCAGGTGGACCAGGCGCTCTTCCACCTGGCCCGCCCAGCGGGTGGGGTGCTTGGTCTCGATGGCCAGTTGGACCGGCCGCCCGGCGTCGGCGACCAGCCCCAGCAGGCGCTCCAGGGTCAGCACGGAGGTGAACTCGCGATCGCCCCAGTCGGGGCTCTCCTCGCTGTCCTTCCAGGATCCGAAGTCGAGGGCGGACAACTCGGCCAGCTCCAGGGCGGAGACGGCCCCGCGGCCGTTCGACGTACGGTTGACACGACGGTCGTGCACACAGACGAGGTGCCCGTCGGCGGTGAGCCGGACATCGCACTCGAGGGCGTCGGCCCCGTCCTCTATGGCCTTCACATACGCGGCCAGGGTGTGCTCCGGAGCGTCCTCCGATGCGCCTCGATGGGCGACGACCTGAATCGGGAGTTGTGTCACCGCGTCATGGTGTCACTGTCTGAAAGACGCCATCACGCCGCGCCGCGCCCCTGCCCGCAATGTCCGTGATAAGGGTTGCGCGGATATGCACAGGTCCTGCTTACAGTGGCCTGACAGGCAGTGGGAAAAGCTGTGCACCTGACACTGACACGCATATCGAGGAGACAGCTGTGAGCACCGAGAACGAGGGCAACGAGGGCACCACGGGCCCCGCGGGTCAGACCGCCCCGTCCGTACCTCCCATGCCCCCTTCAGTGCCGTCGGCCGCTCCCGACCACTCCGGTCACGCGGATCACCGTGGCCACGCCGACCACTACGGCCAGCCTGGCCGGCCCGGCCCCGCGGCCACGGAGGCGCCGACGCAGCAGATGCCGCCCGCGCCGCCGACTCATCCGACGCAGCAGATGCCGCCTGTGCCGCCGGCAACGCCCCCCGCGGCCGGCCACGCTTCCGGGGGCTGGCCGCCACCCGCCGCGCCCTGGGGGGCGGCGGCACCGGGCGGCGTACCCGCGTCCGGACCGAAGGGCCGTGGCAGTGGTCTCGTCGCGGCCGTGATCGCCGCCGCGCTCATCGCCGGAGGCGTGGGCGGCGGCGTCGGCTACTGGGCCGCGGAGCACAGCGACCGCAGCGGTGTCTCGACGACCGTCTCCGCGGGCGACGCCCCCGCCGACTTCAAGCGCGAACCGGGCACGGTCGCCGCCGTCGCCGGCAAGGCGCTGCCGAGCGTCGTCACCATCGAGGCGAAGTCCGGGAGCACCCAGGGCGAGGGCGGCACGGGCACCGGCTTCGTATACGACAAGGAAGGCCACATCCTCACCAACAACCACGTGGTGGCCTCCGCGGCCGAGGGCGGTGAGCTCACGGCGACCTTCTCCGACGGGAAGAGGTACGACGCCCAGGTCGTCGGACGCGCCCAGGGCTACGACGTCGCCGTGCTGAAGCTGAAGAACGCCCCCTCGGGCCTCAACCCGCTGGCGCTCGGCAACTCGGACCGGGTCGCCGTCGGCGACTCCACGATCGCGATCGGTGCGCCCTTCGGGCTCTCCAACACCGTCACCACCGGCATCATCAGCGCCAAGAACCGCCCGGTCGCCTCGGGTGACGGCTCCAGCGGCAAGAACTCGTACATGAGCGCCCTCCAGACCGACGCCTCGATCAACCCGGGCAACTCCGGTGGCCCGCTGCTCGACGCGAGCGGTGCGGTGATCGGCATCAACTCCGCGATCCAGTCCGCGGGCGGCAGCGGCCTCGGTCAGTCGCAGGCCGGGTCCATCGGCCTCGGCTTCGCCATCCCGATCAACCAGGTCAAGAACGTGGCCGAGCAGCTGATCAAGACGGGTCAGCCGGTCTACCCGGTGATCGGCGCCACGGTGAACATGAGCGACCAGAAGGGCGCCGTGATCGCCGCGCAGGGCTCCGGTGGCTCGTCCGCGGTCACCCCCGACGGGCCGGCCGCCAAGGCGGGGCTCAAGGCAGGCGATGTGATCACCAAGTTCAACGGAAAGCCGGTCGACAGCGGCCCGACCCTGATCAGCGAGATCTGGAACCACAAGCCGGGCGACAAGGTGAGCGTCACGTACCAGCGCGACGGCAAGGAGTCGACGGTCGACCTCACGCTGGGCGAGCGCAAGGGCGACAACTGAGGCTGACGCTGAGGTGATGTGACATGCGGAGGGGCTGCCGACCGGGTCGGCAGCCCCTCTCGCCTCTCTTCCTCTCCACTCCAGGTCAGGTGTTCGGGTGCAACACGACCTTGGTGTAGCCCTCGATCCGCTTGTCGAACTTGTCGTACGCCGACGGCGCCTGGTCCAGCGGCAGTTCATGGGAGACGACGAAGCTGGGCTTCGCCCTGCCCTCGATGATCATGTCCCTCAGATAGCGGTTGTAGCGCTTGACATTGCACTGGCCGGTGCCCATCCGCAGGCCCTTCTCGAAGAGCTTGCCGATCGAGACCAGCAGCATCCCGTGCTTGGCCTGCTCGTCGGGTCCTCCCGGGTCGGCGGGTACGTAAAGCCCGGGTACACCCAGTGCGCCGGTCGCCCGTACCGTGCCGACCAGCGAATTCAGCACGGTCGCCGGCTCTTCCTTGTCCTTGCCGTGCGCCATCGCCTGATAGCCGACGGCGTCCACGCCCTTGTCCGTACCGATGCCCTCCGTCTGCTCCTTGATCTGCTCGACGGGGTCGCCCTCGGCGAAGTTGATCGGTATCGCCCCGATCTCCTCTGCCTTCTGCAGACGCTCCGGGACCCGGTCCACGACGAACACCTTCTTCGCGCCGCGCAGCAGAGCGGAGTAGGCGGCCATGAGCCCGACCGGCCCGCCTCCGTACACGGCGACGCTCTCGCCGGGGCGCACCTGCGCGAGTTCACAACCGTGGTACCCGGTGGGGAAGATGTCGGCGAGCAGCATGAAGTCGGTCTCGTGCTCGTTGCCCGGCGGCAGCTTCAGGCAGTTGAAGTCGGCGTAGGGCACCCGCAGGTACTCCGCCTGGCCACCCATCCACGGCCCCATCGCGACATAGCCATAAGCGCCGCCGGCGAAGCCCGGGTTGACGGTCTGACAGAATCCGGTGAATCCCTCGACGCAATTGGTACAGAACCCGCAGGCAACGTTGAAGGGCATGACCACACGGTCGCCCTCCTTGAGCGCGGTGACGCCCTGGCCGACCTCCTCGATGATCCCCATGTTCTCGTGCCCGAACACGATGCCGGGCTCCGCCGCTGTGCGGCCTTCGTACATGTGCAGGTCGGAACCGCATATCGCGGTGGACGTGACCCGTACGATCACGTCGTTCGGGTGCTGGATCTGCGGTTTCCCGACATCCTCGACCGCGACGGTGAACGGTCCCTTGTAGACGACGGCCTTCATGCCTGCCACCTCCGTTCGGCGATGCATGTGTGCTTGCCGCCCCCCGCCCGCGTCCCGCCCGCGCCCGCGCTTCGCGTGACCCATCTCTCATGATTCTCCGACCTTCCGTAACGGACAACCCGGTAATGTCGGAATGAATCCCAGAAGCCCTGGTGAGTCCGGCTATGTACCGAGGAAACGGAAAGTGAGGGCGAGGAGTGGCAGCACAGAGACTCGGGACCCTGCTCGTCCCCGTCCCCGGCCTGTCCGGTACCACCTACCCACCCGGCACGACGGTGACGGTCCGTGGCCGCGGCGCCACGGTGGACGCCTTCGTCAACGGTGACTGGCTCCCCCTGTCGTGGTGGGAGTTCTCCGACGGCCTCCGCGAGGACATCGCCGACCGTTGACCAAGCCCCACGCACGGTGCCCCAGCCGGTAGGCTGTAGCCCGCTCCGCAGCAGGTGATGCGGGGCTTGGGTGGGTTGCCCGAGCGGCCTAAGGGAACGGTCTTGAAAACCGTCGTGGCAGCGATGTCACCGTGGGTTCAAATCCCACACCCACCGCAGGTGATCGGCCCTTGACCAGGCATCTCGGTCAGGGGCCGTTCGCTATCGTCTACCCGCCGGTGACCGCCTGTTCCCCGCTGCTTCCCGGTCGAACGGGCACGGGAAGGGCACGGCCACCTCTAGTCCGCTGGACGTTGGCCGGCCCGGGGTGCCGTGCGCAGGACGCCACTGCGTGCAGTTCGACGGGCTCGGATCGACCGGTGTGGAGTTGCGCTTCTCGTTTGGACTGGTGACGGCGACTGACGGCCGAGCACCGAGCAGTGCGGTAGGAGTTCGCGGTCTCCCCATGGCGGGTTGCAGTCGCGGTGCCAAAGGATTGCGGTGATCCTGTCAGGGGAGCGTGGCTGGCTTCGCATGGGCGTTGTGAGTCGGTGGCCGCGCTGTACAGGAAGGCGGCGGCCATGGCAGCGACGCCGAACGAGACACGGCGAGGGCACGGCGGGCCCGACAGCAGCGAAACTGTCAATGATGCGTCCCTGTTCGCCGGGACCATGCTCATGCTCAGCGGGCCGCTCAGCATTCTCATGGGGGCAGCCGGCATCGCACAGGGCACCGTGTTCTCCGCGTCCCGGTACATCTACCGGTTCGACCTAACCGCTTGGGGCTGGATTCACCTTGTGGTCGGAGTGGCGCTCATCATTGCTGGCCTGGGGATCTTGACAAACAAGAGCTGGGGTCGCGGGGCCGGTGTAGCGACGGCAGGGATCAGCCTGATCACCCAGTTCATGTTTGTTCCTTACTATCCGGCGTGGTCCATCCTCGTGATGGCACTTGACCTCCTGATCATGTTTGCGCTGACGAGGTCCCATGTCGGAACCAGCGGCGGTCGGTGAACCCAGACGGGACCACTGCCGGTGGGAACCATGACGGGCGAGAGCCGATCCAGCCCATCGTGTTGGCCGTTCCTGATACTGGTGGGCTTGCCGCGTACATCGTGGGTGCGTTGCTGCGACATGTCGGTGGAGCGGCTTTGGGCGGGAGCTGCCATGGGGCGAGAGATCATGGCCCCTTACGCTGACCCGCGAATCGGGCTGGCTCCTCGCCGCCTTCTGCGAGAAGCGCACCCCCGACTGGACGGCCAGGACCCGGGCAGATGCCACGTTGCGCGTATCGGTCTCGGACTGAACCCGGTTCAGGTCCAGTGTGTCGAATGCCCACTGCAGCAAGGCGTGCGCGGCCTCCGTCGCGTAGCCGTGGCCCCACATCGCATCGTCGAGGACGTAGCCCAATGACGCGCTGCGGTAGTCCGGGTTCCATCCGGTCAGACCGCACCAGCCGACGAAGGCCCCGTCCGAAGCACCGTCGATGGCCACCCGTGCCCCGGTGCCTTCGTCCGCCATCTTCCGGCACATCGCGATGAAGCGCTCGGCTCGGGCCCGTTCGTTCCACGGCGGGGAGTCCCAGTAGCGCATCACGTAGGTGCTGCTGTGCAGCGCGAAGAGGGGGTCCGCGTCGGCGTCGGTGAAGGGGCGCAGTCGCAGGCCAGCGGTGTGCAGTAGGGGGGTGGCCAGAGTCATGCGCACCATCGTGCGCCCTTATGGGGCGGGCAGGGTGCCGAATTCTCGGTCCCGGTCCGGTCCGAACGACCGTACTTCTGTCACCCGGCCCCAGGTCCGGTCGCTGTCGACGTGAGGCGCCACTCGGTCGTCGTTCAGCCCCGTCCGGATGAGCGCGTTCGCGCGGGGCTGCTGGACTTCTTGGCGGACCGTTTCGCGGGTTTCCGGCTGGGGACGGCGGGGGTGCTCCTTCGCCTGGCCCCGGCCCCCTCCGGGGTTGCCGCCGCTTTTGACGGCGCTGGTCGGGCGGCCCGAGCGGTAGGCCACTTGAATTCGATCTCCAGCTCGATGCCCTCACTGCTGACCTCGACCTCTATCTCGCTTCGAAGATCGTCGGGGATCCGCAAGCTCAGCTTCCCGGGGCCGAGTTCCAGCTCGGCGTCCTCGCCCTGCCGGAGGGCGGCCGCGAGCGACTCGAGTTGATCAGCTGCCTCGTGGCGGGACAGCGAGCGCTTCTGCTCAAACTTGAGGTCCTTCATCGTGTCTCCGATGCAGCCTGGACAGCCGGTACTGCCAATTTTCCCGCCATGTGACGAATCGGACATCTCGATGGCCGGTGCTGGTCATGGCGCGGCTCAACGGGGCTGGGTCGCCGGGATCCGCGAGGTGAAGAACAGCGCGAGGACGGAGGCGAGCGCGAGGACGGCGAGTGCGGCACGCAGGCCGTCGAGCCTTGCCTCGGCGTTCGCGTCCAGCGCCGCCGTGGCCACGTCCTCGCTCAGGCCTGCCTTGTCGAGAGCGGTCTGGAGCTGGGCGTCGGACATGAAGGTCACACCGCTTTGGAGTTCGACCGCCGCCTGGCTCTTGACCTCGGGCGGGACCGCCGGATTCTGCTGGACGCTGCTCAGGAAGGACGATGTGAGCGCGGCGATCAGGATCGATCCCGCGAGCGCCGTACCGATCGAGGCACCGAGGTTGGTGACGGCGTTCTGGATTCCGCCCACTTCCGCGCTGCGCTCGTCCGGCACCGCGGACACCGTGACCGACCCGAGCTGGGACGCCAGCGCACCCATGCCGAGCCCGATCAGCAGGAGGGGGATCGTGACGATCTCCGCCCCCGCGTCCGCGTCCAGCGCCGCCATCAGGACGACCGCGCCCGCGAGCAGCGCGAGGATCCCGAGCCGCACCACCCGCCGAGGTGAGACGTCGGGGAGCAATCGGGGGATCAGAGTCGCGGCCGCCAGCAACGACAGGGAGAGCGGCAGGAGCCGGGTGCCGGTCGCGAGTGCGGACAGGCCCAGGGCGACCGACAGATAGAGCGGTACGACGAAGAACACGCCCATCTGCACGAGGTACTGGAAGAAGAACATGGTCAGGCCGCCGGTGAGCTGTCTGTTTCCCAGCATGGCCGGGTCGATGAGCGGCTCCTTGCGCCGCTTCGTGAGGCGGGCCTCCCAGCGGAGGAAGAGCCAGACCAGGAGCAGACCTGCCAGCATCAGCCATACGACCAGCGAGACACCGAGCCAGGCAGGTGCGCCGGGCTTCGGCCTGAACCAGCCCCATTCGTCCGATCGGAGCACGCCGTAGACGAAGGCGCCGAGCCCGAGGGCGGACAGTACGGTGCCGACGAGGTCGATGTGCGGGCGTTCGGCGCTCGTGACGTCGGCGATGCGGCGGGCGAGCACCAGGATGCCGAGCACCACGAGCACCTCACCCGCGAACACCCAGCGCCAGGAGAAGTACGTCGTCGCCACACCCCCGATGAGCGGCCCGAGCGCGATCGCCACGGCGCCCGCGGCCGCGACGAGTCCATAGGCGGCGGGCCGGCGTTCGGTCGCGAAGTTGGCGGCCACGAGCGCCACGATCGCGGGGAGGATGAGAGCTGCCCCGATGCCCTCCAGGAGCGCCCAGCCGAGCAGCAGCACGGGCAAGTTCGGTGCGAGCGCCGTGGTGAGGGAGCCGCAGCCGTAGATGCAGCAGCCGGTCATGAAGGCGCGTCTGCGTCCGATCAGCGCCCCGATCTTCCCCCCGGGGATCATGAACATCGCCATGACGAGCGTGTAGGCGGTGATGGCGCCCTGGATCCCGGTCACCGTCGTCCCCACGTCGACGGCCACCGTCGCGATGGAGACGTTCATGACTGAGCTGTCGAGCGCCATGAGGAACTGGCCCGCCGCGAGCGTCAACAGGACCAGTCGTGCCCTCGCAGGTCCCGCGGCGGCACCTGCCCTGGTTGTCATGGGTGAATCGTCCCAGCCACGCGGGAGACGGGTCCCCGACCCGCCACAGAGGTCAATCGCTTGGCGGGCATGTGCCCGGTGGCCGTTGCGTTGCGGCGGCCGCGCGAGCTCTACCTCTGGGGTTGCTCCTGCGGCTGACAGAGGCGGTCCCTGTTCGGGTAGTCCGAGTCCTCGTGAGCCACCGGGAGGGGCCGGTGGCCCTCGGACCAGTGGTTGACCCAGCCGCAGACGGGACACGCGTAGCGGCCGTCGATGCCGAACACCTCGGTGCCACAGCGCTTGCAGTCGGTGCGGGTGATCTCTGGGCCGGTCCCGTCGATGTCGAGGGCGGGGCCTGGCAGCCGTCCGGTCATGCGCGTGACTGTACCCGTGCGGGGTGGAGTCGTGGGCGTCCGTCACTGTTCGGCGGTGAGTGCCCAGTGGACCGTGGTCGGAGCGGTGATCTGGATGGCCGCCGCCTCGGCGCGGGCCCGCTTCAGATGGATCTGGTTGTAGACGCTGTTCACCTCGTTCCCGCAGGTGAGAGGGAAGCTGAGGCCGATGGGCGCGACGGCCACCGTGAGCGTGCCCTTTCCCTGGCAGTTGACCTGCACGGCCAGCTTGCCGGTGCCGATCGGCTTCAGGGGCAGGGTGGCGTTGCCTGTGCGCGAGGCCGCCTGGACCACGGCCTTGCCTTCGTGGGGTGTGGGTGCCCGGGTGACGGTCTCGCCGTCTGTGTGTTCCGCATGCTCCGCCCGGTGGCTCTTCGGGGACGGGGCGGCACCTGCAGGCGGCCCTGCGCCGTCGCCGGTGCAGCCGCTGACGCCCCACAGAAGAGCGGCCATCAGCAGGCCCGTGGCGCTGAGGCGCGAACGCTCTCTGGCGGTGGTTTCCATGTGAGTCCCCCTCAGCGGCCGAGCCGGCCGCTTCTGAGCAAGTCTGAGGTGTCCGGTCTGATCAGCGGGAGCGGGCGACGCGGAAGCCGACGTCGTCGACCCGGAAGGTCGGGTGGCTGCGGCGGCGGGCGGAGGCCCGGCAGCTCCAGTGCTCGTCGAACCAGCCGCCGCCGCGCAGGACCCGGTAGGCGCCGTAGACCTCGGCGTCGTAGATGTCCCAGCACCAGTCCCATGCGTTGCCGAGCATGTCGTGGAAGCCCCAGGGGTTGGGCCGCTTGCCGCCCACCGCGTGGATGCGTTCCCGGGAGTTCGCGCGGTACCAGGCGATGTCGTCCAGTGGTCCGTAACGGGGCCCGGTGGTGCCCGCGCGGCAGGCGTGCTCCCACTCGGCCTCGGTCGGCAGCCGGTAGCCGTCGGCGGATGCGTCCCACTCGATGCCGTCACCGTCGAGCTGGTAGGCGGAGGTGAGTCCTTCGTGCGCGGACAGGGCGTTGCAGAACCGGACCGCGTCCCACCAGGACACCCCCTCGACGGGCAGTTCGTCCCCCTGGGAGGCACTCGGCCGCAGGCCGGTGACCCGGGCGTACTGCTCCTGGGTGACCGGGTGCGCCGAGAGCTCGTACGGCGCGAGTTCGACCGGCCAACTGCGCTGTGTACGGCGGTCCGACAGCGTGATCCGCCCTGGCGGGACGGCGATCATGTTCCCCGTGGTCGTGTCCATGCCTACATGATCGCTTGCTCGGTCGCTCAGGAGTAGGTCATCGGGCAGCCATGGCTCAGCGCGTGCCGCGCGGCCTGCCGGTACACCGCCACATAGAACGCCGCGTCCAGGTCCTTGCTCCAGGGCCCGGGCCGGGCGGCGGCCAGTTTCTCCGCCGAGCCGTTCGTACGCCACGCCGTCAGGGCCAGGGTGGCGCCCGGTGCCGGGATCTCCGGTGGCAGGGCCATGACTGCCGCCAGCCGTTCCATGTGCCCGAGTATCTGAGGGGCTCCCACGATCACGGTTTCGTCGTCCATGTCGTTCGCGATCGGTAGCACGATCTCCGTGTCGAGGGAGAGCGGTACCAGCACCGTCCAGTTGCCGACCGCGTAGCTCTCGCGCGGTGACAGGTGCTCCTCGCACAGTGCGCTGAATCCGTCCATGGGCGGGGACAGCTTCTCCTCGAAGGCGGGGCCCCGCCCGGGCGCGGGCTCGTACCGCGGCAGCCCGCGCCGCCCCAGCTCGTGGTTCAGCGCCGAGGCGACCTCGGCCCATCCGCCTTCCTGGTCACCGGACCAGTGCTCCGCACCGAGGTCGTACAGATAGATGCCCATGGCCGCAATGTAGGGCGCGCCTCTGACACCCGGGACACGTGTGCCGATCGCCGCCGTACGGGCGAGGCGGCTTCAGGATCCGTCGCCGTGTGCCGATGACAGGAACGGACAGGCAGCGTGTCCTGGCAAACGGGTGAAGCGAAACCGCACGTCAGAGCGGTGATCATGACGGGTGTGCGACTCCGTGAGGTCGGCGGCTGTTACAGAGATCCGGGCCGTCCGAGCGCGATGCCCTTAGGCCATTTGTGGCACTTTGGGGCAGTTGGTAACCGCTTGTTGTTGATTACTCAACGGGTCGATGTAACGCGCAGCGAACCCCTGGTAAGGGGTTGATGGCGATCGATGCCAGATGCAGGTGAGAGTTACGGAGATGTCCGGTTTTTGTCATCAGGGTCGATTTGGTGGCGGATGTCGGCGCCCGCCCGTCAGAGTTTGGGTCCTCGGCACCAGCCGGGAACCTGATCTCCCCTCAACGGCCCTGAACAGGGCTTTGCGGGCACGCTTTTGAGAGGGCACTTCATGTCTGCTTCTCGCCTTACCCGTCGTATCGTCGCCACCGTCCTCGCATCCGGCGCGCTCGTCGCCGCGGCAGCGCTGCCCGCGGCGGCCGACGGTCACCACCGCGTCGGCCGAGGCGGTGGCCTCAGCCACCTTGCCGACCTCGGGCGCCACCACGACGGTGGCCGGGACCACGACCGCGGTCGGGACCACGACCGTGGTCGGGACCACGACCGCCGCTCCCCGATTGTCATCGGCGACGTCCGGCACGACGGCTTCGGCCGTGACAACCGTTCCAACCGTGCCCTGAACTCCGAGTGGGTCGAGGTGAAGAACGTCGGCCGGCACCCGGTGAACCTGCGCGGTTACACCCTCTCCGACCGGGACGGCAACACCTACCGCTTCCGCAACCTGCGGCTGGACGGGCGTTCGAGCGTCAAGGTCCACACGGGGCGTGGTTTCGACAACCGGCACGACGTCTACCAGGACCGTCGCCGGCAGGTCTGGGACGAGCGTGACACCGCCACGCTGCGCAACGACAACGGCCGTGTCCTCGACCAGACGTCCTGGGGCCGTGGCCGCGACCACCGCTGAACCGCCGCACCACTGGAGTACTGAACCGCTGGACTGCCGAATGCTGATCCGACTCCGCTGATCTGATCCGCTGAACCGACGGTCACGTCGGCCCACGGCAAGGGGCGCCCCGCAAGGGCGCCCCTTTTCCGTGCGTCAGCCCCTGGCCGGCTTGCGCCGGCGGGACACGAGGATCGTCCCGCCACCGAGCACGACGGCCCCGCCCGCCGCGGCGGCCACCGCCGACAGTGCCGAGGGCGAACCGGTCGACGCGAGGGCACCGGAGCCGGAGTCCACCGAGGCGGTCGGGGTCGTGCCCTGGGCCTCGGTGCCGGAGTTCTGCGCCGGCGTCCCGTCTCCCGAGGTCCCGGCGCCGTCGGTGCCGCCGGTCGCGGCAGCCGTGCCCGGCGACCCCGTCGCGGTGGTCGCCTCCGTCGTGCTGGGCTTGCTGCCGGCCACGAGGAGCTCGAAGGGATACAGGGTGACGGCATTGCCCCCGCAGGAGCCGTCGCCGTTCTCGTAGTCACCCTCGACGAAGACATCGCCCTTGTCTGCGGGCGCCTTGGCGTCGATCTTCAGTCGCAGCTTGAGGTCCATCCGGCCGCCCGGCTTCAGCGCGCCGATCGAGCCGGTGTACTCGCCGTTCCTGACGGCCTGCCACTTCGGGGAAGCCGCCGTGGACCACTGCAGGGCGAGGTGGCTGTCGATGATCTTGTAGCCGGTCTTCTCCATGGAGTGGAAGGAGATGCGCGGCAGGACCTCGTCCAGCGTCTTTGTCCTGCTGCCGTTGGTCACGCGCACCGAGAAGTCGGTGGTCGTACCGGCCACCAGCTGGGCCGGCAGCCCCTTAAGGATGGTGGTCAGCTGTCCCTCGAAGTCGCACTGCTTCTCCAGGGCCGCCCTGGCTTCGGCGAGTGCCTTGTCAGCGGCGAGCATCGCCTTGACGGCCTCGGCCAGGGCGCGCTTCGCCGCGGCGGCCTTCTCGTCGGCGGCGCGGCGGAACTCCTCAAGGGCCTGAACGGTCTGCTCCGCCTGCTTGTCCGCGGCGGTTTCGGCGGCGGCGGCGGCCTGAGCGGCCGCTTCCGCGTCGGCGAGGGCCTTCTCCGCTGTGGCCTTCTCCCCCGGGGTGGCGGCCTCGGGCAGCGCGGTGACCACGGCCTTGGCGAGTTCGACCGCCTTGTCGGCCTGCTTCCTGGCGGCGCCGGCGTCGGCGGCCGCCTTCGCGGCGGCCCTGGCCGTGCCGGCGAGAGGCGTGTCGTCGGAGTGGGCGGCCAGTGCGGCGGACGACGCGCTCCGCTCGGCGGCGAAAGCTGCGATGTGCGCCTGGTGCGACCGCCAGGCGGCCTCCTCGAGTTCCCCGATGGAGGGCCCGTCCGTCGGCTGCGCCGCCACCGCCGCCACCGCTGCTGCCGAAGCCACTGACGGGGCGGCGAGCGCGGGAGTGGTGGACAGGAGAGCGACGGGAGCGGTCACGGCGGCGACGACGGCCGTTGCCAGCATGCTGCGGTTCTTCAACGATTTCCTCTGTGGTCCGGCGGCCAGGGGCGGGAAGTGCGAAGTGCGGGAGGTACGGAGTGCGGGAAGTGCGGGAGGTCCTGTGCGGCCACGGCGGAAACACTCACGCGGGCGCGCTGCCGGGTGATCGTATGACCGAAAATGCGGATACAGGAAGCGAGTTGTCCCGATCAGATCCACGGCGCCGCATGTACTCACCGTGGGCATAAACGATCAAAAGGCGCAGTTGCTTTCCGTGATCCCGGCGCTTCTGTGATCCATGTCATGTGCGGCCCCCGGCCCGCAGCCGTGCCGCTGATGCGATCGTCGCGCGGGCTTCACGCTCGCTGAGGCCGGCGCGGACCGCCGCGCCGACGAGGGCGCCTGCGAGGTCGTCGCCGATGCCGTTCTCGAACGCGCGGCAAGCCGCCCAGAACAGCCGGGTGTTGCGCTGGCCCTCGTCGGCGGCGCCGACGAACCGGACCAGTCCCTCGCCTCGGGGTGCCCGGTCGCCGGGCGCCGTCCGGCCGTGCGGGTGGCGCGCCGGTGGCATGAGCAGCCCCAGGAGCTCCCGAGGGCAGGGCGCGGGCGGCAGTGCGGCTGTGCCGGGAGCGAATCGGTAGGCGCCGTGGGCGGACACCGAGCCCGGTCCGACGAGATAGCCGCCGCTGCCCCGGACGTCGATCCCGGGCGCGAGCCGGCCGGCCGAGTTCGGTACGACGACGCCGGGCGGTCCGGTCAGCCACAGATGGCGGCCTCCGCTGGGCGTGAGCACGGTGATCGTCTCCGGGATCGTGAAGAGGTGCTGGAGGGCCAGCTGCCGCAGCGCGCCGAGCGAGTCCACGGCGCCGCCTGCGCCGGGACCGCCGCCCGTCGCCGCGCTCTTGGTGTCGAGGTCGATCCCGATGAGGTGGTACGGCGGCCGGCCGCAGGCGATTCCGTAGCCCGTGGCCCAGGGTGCGGCGGCGAAGAGCGCCCGTACGGCGGCGGGGTCGGTCGTGGCGTCGTGCACGCCGTGCCCCGGGCGGCCGCACTCACCGTGGCACGGAGCCGGAGCCGGAGCCGGAGCCGGAGCCGGAGCCGGAGCCGGAGCCAGGGCCCGAGCCGGAGCTGTGGTCGTGGCGGTGGCCGGGACAGGAGCCGGAATCGGGATCGGGACCGATTCCCGGGTTCGGCGGTGGGGCGAGGGGATCGCCGGGAGCTTGGTGGGAGACAGCGGGATCACGGGGAACCCGCGCTCGGCGGCGCAGAGCGCGTGGGCGAGGGCCAGGCTGGCAGCGCGGCGGACAGTGGTGGCCATGCCTTCCATGTTCGTACTGGTATTCGAATATGGGAAGGGTGAGTGTGTGGTGGTGCGGGTTGGGCGAAGGGCGCTGGAACGCTTCTTCATCTAAAGGGGGTTTATCGACTTGTCCTCACGCTTGAGGGGGAATCGGGTGCTCCGGGGTGGTTCGCCGGGGATTCGCTGGGCAACTCTGGACTCGCGACGTCGTGCACCACAGCAAACGCGACCGAAGCACGACGGGGGTGGTCGGCCAACTGCCTTGGTATCGGCCGCACTTCGATCTTCCGACTTCCGTCTTCTGTCTCTGCAATTCCGGTCCCTGGAGGAAATGACATGGCAAGCACCCGTACCGCTCGTACCGTCCGTGCCGCCCGTGCCGTCGCCGTTGTCGCCGCCCTGCCCCTCGCCGCCGCCCTGTTCACCGGCGTGGCCCACGCGGACAACGGTGCGATCGCGAACAACGGGTCGAACGCGGCGGTGGCCGGGGTGGTGGGCAGCGGTGTCGGTGGCGACAACCGCGGGAATTCGACGACCACCCAGCAGGTGGCCACGGGCGCGGGCGCGTCCAACCAGAACCACACCGCGAGTGTCAACGGATCGGGCCTCACCGCCATCGACCAGTCCACGGACAACATCGCGGTGTTCTTCAGCAGGCTCTGGTAGGCCGGCCCGAGGGGGGTTCGGCCGGGGGTTGGAGGGATGCGGG